>SVRJ01000040.1 GCA_015064885.1 Oscillospiraceae bacterium | reverse complement strand
GCTTGCAAACGCATATCTTGCGGTCGATGCGGATCTTGAGATAGTTCCGGTAGTAAATAAGATAGACCTTCCGAGCGCTGACGTTGACCGCGTGAGAGGTGAGATAGAGGACATCATAGGGATCAGTGCCGAGGATTGTCCCGCGGTCTCAGCCAAGAACGGTATTAATATCGATCAGGTTCTGAAGAAGGTAATATCCGACGTTCCGGCGCCTAAGGGAGACGTTAACGCTCCTCTTAAAGCCTTGATATTCGACTCCTACTATGACAGTTATCTCGGAGTTGTCGTATATATCAGAGTCAAGGACGGAAGGATAAAGGCCGGTGACAGAATAAAGCTCATGAGCACCGGAAAAGAATTCGAGGTAGTAAGCGTAGGGTCTATGGAGCCCTTCGGTCTTAAGGATAGAGACGAGCTGGTTGCGGGTGAGGTAGGATTCCTTACGGCATCTATCAAGAACGTTCAGGATACCGCAGTAGGTGATACGGTCACGCTTTGCGACGAGCCTGCAGACGAGCCTCTTCCCGGCTTCAAGGAAGTACATCCAATGGTCTATGCGGGTATATATCCTGCGGACGGGGCGAAATATCAGGATCTCCGCGATGCGCTCGATAAACTCAGGCTTAACGACGCGGCACTTACTTTTGAACCCGAAACGAGTATTGCGCTCGGATTCGGTTTCCGATGCGGATTCCTCGGTCTTCTCCATATGGAGATCATCGAAGAAAGACTTGAAAGAGAATTCAATCTTGACCTTGTAACGACCGCGCCGAGCGTTATCTACGAGGTCACGATGAAGGACGGAACGCTCGTTACGATCGATAACCCGTCAAACTATCCTTCTTCGGATGAGATAGAGGAGGCCCGTGAGCCTATAGTAAAGGCGAGCATCATAACACCTACCGAATACGTCGGAGGACTGATGGACCTTTGCCAGGACAGACGCGGTGTCTTCGTTGATATGAAATATATTGATTCCGTGAGAGTTGAGCTTCATTATGAGCTTCCTCTCAATGAAATAATTTACGACTTTTTCGACGCACTCAAGAGTCGCTCGAAGGGATATGCATCTCTCGATTACGAGATATCCGAATATCGGGCGTCAAAGCTCGTTAAGCTTGATTTCCTTCTCAATGCCGAGCAGGTGGACGCACTTTCCTTCATCGTCCATGAGGAAAAGGCATATACCAGGGCGAGAAGGATAGCGGAAAGACTCAAAGAGAATATACCGAGGCAGCTGTTCGAGATACCTATACAGGCGGCAATAGGATCAAAGGTCATAGCGAGAGAGACTGTCAAGGCATTGCGTAAGGACGTCCTTGCAAAGTGCTACGGTGGAGATATTACAAGAAAGAAAAAGCTGCTTGAAAAGCAGAAGGAAGGCAAAAAGAAGATGCGTAAGCTCGGATCGGTCCAGGTATCTCCGGAAGCGTTTATGTCTGTTCTTAAGCTTGACGATAATTGATAAAACGAAAAAAAGAAACAGAGATTGGAGTGATCTATTATGGCAAATCCGAGTACAAACAAGGCTGTTAAGACGCCAAAAAACAGAAAGACAAAAAAGAGTCTGGGACTGTACGTTCACATACCGTTCTGCAGATCAAAATGCGCTTACTGTGACTTCTGCTCATATACCGGAGTTGATTCAAAGATAGTTGACCATTATATAAATTCCCTCATCCTTCAGGCAGAGGACTTTTCGATACAGTGCCGCGGATACTGCGTAGACAGCATCTACTTTGGAGGAGGAACACCCTCCATGCTTACCTCAAAGCAGCTTACGAGGATACTTGACTGTATAATAAGACTTTATAACGTTCATAAGAATGCCGAGATAACCGTCGAGGTGAATCCCGCAACAGTCAACGGTGATTATTTAAGAAAGCTGAAAAATGCCGGAGTCAATCGCCTTTCCATCGGTATGCAGAGCGCAAATGACAATGAACTCAAAAAGCTTGGCAGGATCCATACCTACGATGATTTTGAAAAAACCTACAATGCCGCGAGATACGTGGGCTTTGAAAATATCAACGTTGACGTTATGTACGGAATTCCCGATCAGACAAAGGAGTCCTTTTCAAACACTCTCGATAAGGTAATAGCTCTTGAGCCCGAGCATATTTCTCTCTATGCGCTTAAGCTTGAAGAGGGAACACCGATGTACAAAATGCAGGATAAGCTCACCTTCCCGAGCGATGACGAGCAGTTTGAAATGTATTGCGAAGCTGTCAGACGCCTCAAGAAATCAAATATCGAGCCTTATGAGATAAGCAACTTCTCACTCGACGGATATGAATCCATCCACAATATAAAATATTGGCTCGGTGATGAATATATAGGTCTTGGCGTTGCCGCTCACTCCTATTTCCAGGGAGAAAGATTTGAAGCTACAAAGAACATAAAGACGTACGTTTACGCAATGGAGCTTGTAAAGAAGAAGATACCGATATTCGTTTCCTACGAAAAAATACAGAAGGAAGAAGCGGCAAAGGAATTCTTTATGCTCGGCATGAGACTTTACGAGGGAATAGAACGTTCCGAATTTGAAGAAAAGTTCGGTACGGAGCTTGCGGCAAAATATCTTGAGCCGCTTAACGATTACGTCGAGGATGGATACGTTAAGATAGCAAACGGTATATACGCATTCACCGAAAAGGGTATGTTTGTAAGCTCATATATTCTCTCGGATATATTCGAGACGGTAGAGGCTGACGGAAACAGCTCGAGCGAAAGCAATTACGACGAAGATTAACGTTAATTAAAAACATTATAGACAATAAACAGATATCAGAAAGGATATATTTATCATGGCAGAAAACAAAGAAGAAATAATGATGCCCGAAGAAAATCCCGAGCCTCAGATCTATACTCTTACGGATGAAAACGGCAAGGAAAGCGATTTCGAGCTTCTTGCATACGCTACTATTAACGGAAACCTTTACTATGCGATGATTCCCGTGGATTCACAGCTTAAGGGTGTTGACGGAGATGTTTTCGAGGAGTACGTTATTCTTAAGAGCGTTATAGACGAAAACGGTGACGAGTCACTCGAAAGTATAGAGGATGACGAGGAGTTCGATGCCGTTGCGGATTACTTCGACGACAGATTCGACGAGGAATTCAATTACGACGAATGATTTTCAGCCTGCGGTGTTCGAGATTTACGGAAAAATGGAACCGACGCAATTAAAAAGGAGCCCGAAATAAATTCAGATTGCGGTTTGCAGACCTCCCTTGCATAAGCTCGGTTGACTTGTCCCGACCTTTGTTAAGGACGTTGGGAGCAGTAAAGCATGAGATAGGGCACCACCCTGGAGTACAGGGTTCTTATATTCCGTAATGTACGGCACTGCGGGTTTATCACCAAAATAAAAGCTCTCTGAAAAATGGACACGCGCGATAACGAAGGTTTTTCCGACGTTGTCGATGCGTGCCCATAATGAATTGCCCTTACGGGCATGAATTGGCTTACGCCGTGATTTGCGCCTGCAGCGCATGAATTGCCTGCGGCATTAAAAATAGGGCAATTCAATTCATGAAAACGCCGTTTTCAAATCATGAAGCCGAAAGGCTTCAATTCATGACGCAAGGCGTCAATTCATTACTATCGGGAATAACCTTTCCCAAAGTAACGCAAAAGCACTTATGACAAATGATTTTTTCGTTATCATAAGTGCTTTTTTCTAAAACTTCGTTATGAGGCTTTCTCTAAACAGAGAGCTTTTGTTTTATCAAATCCTGAGAAGAAGAAGCCACGCAAGTCCGTAGTAGCTTATTACTGCAGCAAGGTCGTTTACGGTAGTTATCAGCGGTCCCGAGGCTATTGCGGGGTCTGTGCCGAGAAGGTGCAGACATATCGGTATAGATGCCCCCGTAAATCCTGATATCGCCATCGAAATGCACATGGCGGCACCGACGCAGCCGGATACGGAAAGCGCAAACGCGGCAGGATATCCACCGAGAAAAAGCAGATATGATGCTACCGTAATAAACGATACACCGCCTAAGACCGCTCCGTTAAGAAGCGCTATACGAGTTTCCTTTGCTACGGCCTTGAAATATTTTTTGGCGCTATGTGTCTGCTCCCCTCCGAGTATGCGGACTGTCACGGCAAGTGACTGTGTTCCTACGTTTCCCGCCATTCCGAGAATGAGCGATTGAAACGCCACTATCAGAGGAAGCTCATTGACGACGTCTTCAAAAAGTCCCACCACGGATGATACCGTAAGTCCGAGAAAAAGAAGAATTATCAACCACGGGGCTCTTTTTTTTATGCTGCGAAAAAGCGATTCATTCTCTTCCTCCTCCTCTGAGAGAGCGGCAAGCTTGGCATAGTCGTCTCCGCGCTCCTCATCTATCATATCGGTTATATCAGCAGAGGTTATGACTCCGAGAATACTTTTATCCTTACCGGACAGAACCGGAATAAGATCCTCGAGATATCCGCGGACTCTCTGTATGTTTTCGGATATTATATCATTATCGTATACGTACGGAAACGCCGTGCATATAATATCCTCAAGCGACTCACCCTCTCTTGCGGCTATAAGATCCCTCAGACTTATTGCACCGTAAAAGCTGCCGTCGGAATTTACGGTAAACAGTGTATATATGTTGTCATTTTCGGGAGCGTCGGAGATAAGTATCCTCATTGCTTCCTTGACAGAGGCATCACGCTTAAAGCAGATAAATTCCGTGCTCATCCTGCTTCCGAATTCATCGCTGCCGTATGAGCGTATCAGGTCTATCTCGGTTTTGGCTTCATTGTCCTTAATAAGGGAAAGGATACGTCGGCGTATTTCCTCGTCCATGCGTTCAAGAGCCTCGGTAGCATCGTCCGCGTCCATGCTTTCTATTATGGCTGCACTTATCTCGGGCGTTAGAGGCGATAAATATTCATCAGCGTTATCAAGGTATGAGAGTATATCCGCCGTATCCTTCGCCCCAAGCTCGGTGAAGAGTCGACAGAGTTCCGGCTCCGAAAGCTCGTCAAGGATACCGGATACGTCCTTGTAGTGATAATCCTCGAGTATCTCCTTCAGAGGAACTGTGCGGTTTTCGTCTCTTATTGCCGAAAGTATCTCACCTTTAAGGTCTCTTTCGTTAAGTATTGCATTGTTTTTCTTTTTCATAAGAAAAGCCTCCTTTCGCTCGGAAAGGAGGCTGCTTTGCACGCAAAAGAAAGCTGTATTTTATATGCAGCTCAAACAAAGGCGGTGCAAACAGAACGCCTTTCCGATATGTATTTTATTTTTAACTAAGATACATAAATTGCAGTATGATAAACTGTCAGCGTTCATTTTTTACCTCCTGTTTGTTCTTTGCGTAAATGTTGCGTTTGCTTTTAGTGTTAAGCGTCGCCGCTCGGGGTGAAATTTTCAAATATTGAGAGAACACCGCGTTCTTTTAGTGAGTTATAGTCTTCAGCGGATCTGACCGTCCAGGCGAATTTTTTCGCCCCTAAAACCGATGATGCCGCAAGTATTCCGACGGTCGGTTTTTTCATCATATCAAAAGCGATAAAGTGAGGGCGCGAGATGAAATTCAAAAGCATATGCGAGAGCATAAATCTTACGGGTAAAGGCTGGTTTGCATCCTTCTTTTTCAGTATGGTGACAAGCTGCCCCCTTTTATACTCGGGCCTTTTCCTTTTTACGTATCCGATGAGTAGGGGATTGAAGGATTCTATACAGAATGCACCTCCGTAAAGGTCGAGGAGCTCGAACGCTCTGTCACACAGGGACGTGTTTTTGTCTGTTCCTTTGAGTTCTATAAGAAGCGGAACCTTTCCGTCAACGAGGAAAAGGACCTCCTCAAGAAGGGGTATTCTTTCACTGCTGTTGTTAAGCGTAAGCTTTGAAAGCTCTTCATAGGTAAGATCGGAGACCTTTTTATCTATGCCGCACATTCGCAGCAGCGTTTCGTCGTGAAAGACCACTACGCGCCCGTCACTTGACAGCTGTATATCAAGCTCTATTCCGTATCCCGAGTCGCAGGCTGCGGAAAACGCGGGTATTGAGTTTTCGGGGATATCGGCATTATGCAGTCCTCGGTGAGCATAATCGGATAAAAGGCAGGACGGAAGCTCCTCGCTGTCGTGAGCCGGAGCTATCATAAATCCGTATAAGACAAATAAAAGGCAGATAACGATAAAAGCAATTATAAGTCCCGTCATATATTTAACCTCCGAAAAGGGTCAGGCCTTTGCAGGCTTGTTGTCACCGTGCCTTACGAATATCATCGAGACGAATGCGAGTGCCATGAATATAGCCGAATAGGGGAAGAGCGTTCTGTAGGATACGTGCTCAAGGAAAAATCCGCTGAGTATCGGAGTGAGTATCTGTGCCGCCATAGAGAACGTGTAATAAAGACCGGTATACTTTCCGATGTCACCGCCCAGAGCCATCTCAACTACCATGGGGTAAGAGTTTACGTTTATAGCCGCCCATCCGAAACCGACGGCAACGAACACGAGGATCATCCAACCGGCGTACGTGGTTGCGGCAGAGCCGATGGCAAATGCCGCAGCCATGACCGCTACGCCAATGAGTATCATACTCTTACGTCCTATTCTCGAGGAGATAAAGCCTACGGGAATATAAGAGACGACAGCCGCCACGGTAGCCACCATTATGCAGTCTGCAAATCCGCCCTCCTTGAGCCCCCATACCTCTTTAGCATAAGAAGAGAAGGCCGTCGTTACTGCATTATAGGCCATAAACCAGAAAACCACCGATGCAAGAAGGAATGCCATGCTCATTTTTACTGCGCGTGGAAGCTTTTTTCCCTTGTTGACGTTTGCTTCCTCGGCATCGAGCTGAGAGGGGTTTTCTTCTTCATATTTTTGTGCGAGGGCGCTTTCCTTGTTTTCTTTTACGGTTGCGAAAAGTATTACCACCGATACTATCATGAGTATGGATACCGATGAGAAAACGGGGAAGTAATTCGGCTTTCCTACGTCAGAGGAAAATATTTTTATTACTGCAAGTGCGAATACCGCACCGAGTGCGCCCATAAGATTTATAATAGCATTTGCTTTTGATCTGAGCGGACGCGGAGTTACGTCGGGCATAAGAGCTACAGCGGGAGATCTGTAGGTTCCCATGGATACGAGAACACCGCCGAGCATAATGATAAACAGATAAAAGTTTACCGAGTTGTCCGCAATGGGAAGAAATATCATCAGCAGAGATGAAACAAAGGTTCCTGCGAGGATATAAGGCATTCTTTTTCCTATCCGGGTGCTTGTTTTGTCAGAAAGCGTACCGAAAAGGGGGAGGAGAACGAGTGCAAGTATATTGTCAAGAGCCATGATAATTCCTCTTGCCGTTTCCTTGACACCGAACGTTTCCTTCAGTATAAGCGGAATGATGCTGTCGTATAGCTGCCAGAATGCCGTTATCGATAAAAACGCGGTACCTATAAGAAAAGTCTTCCCATATCTTAATTTCATAATTTTCCGTTCTCCTTGAGGATCTTGGTTTTAAGTATGGCGACCTGAGTTTTTGAATCGCGTATCTCACCCGAAAGAACCATATCGACAGCCTTGTCGAGAGGGATCCTTACAACGTTCAGAAATTCATCGTCATCCGGAGAGCATTCTCCGTATGAGAGCCCCTGAGCGCAATACATGTGTATCACCTCGTCGAGAATGGCAACGGAGGGATAAAGGTCACCTATGTAAGTGAGTTTTTCACAGCTGACGCCCGTCTCCTCGCGAAGCTCGCGGAGAGCGGCGGATATGTGTTCTTCCTCGCTTGAATCGAGCTTCCCCGCGGGGATCTCTGTGAGCACTGTTGAAAACGGATATCTGTATTGCTTTACGAATATTACGTCACCTTCCTCGGTAAGGGGAATAACGGCTACCGCCCCCGGATGGCGAACGATCTCGCGTATTGCCGATTGACCGTTGGGGAGCTCTACCGTATCCTTGTACAGATGAACCACCTTGCCGTCGAAGATAAGAGTACTCGTCAGCTTTTTTTCTTCAAGTTTAAAAGACATTGTTAATATTACCTTTCGGAAAGAGAATTATTCGCAATCGTAGAAGACTTCTTCGGGCGGAGTTTCGAGAAGTACGGGATTTTCCACGTATTTTCTCATAAGCTTGAAGCAAGACGCATAGTAATAGCCGTCGCATATACGCTCGTCTGTAACTACCTTTATGTCAACGAATTTCTTCTTTGTTATGTTGCCTTTGGTGTCAACCCCGACGACCGTACGCTTAGCACCGTAAGCGATAAATACGGGGAGGTTTCCGAAGTCGTATATGTGATGGTATATAGGCTTGATTCCGAGAGAACCCATGCTTGTGATTATCATAGAGCCGTGGAAGGGACTTATGTCGAGTATCTTCTTAGGCATCTTTCCGAAATAGTCCATACGGTCGAGAGTATGTACCGCAAAACGGAGAAGAAATCCGGGGATAAGAGTGAACGCCTTGTTTATAGAATCAAAGTCGCTTTCCTCGGCAGACTGTGAGAGTGCGGTCTCTACAGTCGTATTGAACTTGTCGTATATATCGTCAAGAGTGTCCCAAGGATCAAACTCTACCTTAACTACCGTGTCGGGAGCGTCAATAGACATCTCACGCTTGATAGTCATATTTACGATGATGTTATTTCTTGCGTATATCCTCTGACCGCTGACGAATCTGTTTATAGCGGGTCTTTGGGAAACCGTTCTTACGTATGCGGCAAGGAGTATGTGAAGGAGGCTGAAGCTCGTCTTTCCCGAACGCACCTTTTCGCGTACCATTTCATCCACCCTTGTAACGTCAAAGCTGTCTGCATAGGTATTGCATGCGTCGCTGCGCTTCTCCATGATATAAGGCATTATCTTTATCATAGGGGTTATGTTTTTGAGTCTTCTTCCGTCCTTGCGGTCTCCGCGCTTTCTCTTGTATACGGGCTTTTCTCTTACAAGCGCTTTTGCTTCCGCTTCCTCGGTTATCTGTTCGGGAACTGTAACTGTTTCTGTACGGTCCTTTATCATTTAAAAATACCATTAGCGCTGCTTTTGCAACGCACCTTTCATTTGCTTTTTGTCTCTGACGTAAAAATAAAAAAGACGTATATATAATATTATACAACAAAACTTCAAAAAAAGCAAGGGCTTTATTTGATTTCACAAAAATTTGATGAATTTATGCCGTAATATAGGTCAATTTTTTATAAAAATAAGGTCAATTTATATGAATTAACTTAAAATTATTGACTTGTTCATACAATTTGTGGTATAATTTTGAATAAGATAATTGGGGTAGTCTACTCACCGGAGGTAATTTTGAAGAAGCATGTTGACATTTACACCGACGGCGCATGCCGCGGCAATCCCGGACCGGGAGGATGGGGAACTATACTTGTTTACAACGGAATAGAGAAGGAAATGTGCGGCGGAGAAAAGGAGACTACCAATAACAGAATGGAGCTTACCGCGGTAATAGAAGGACTCCGTGCTCTCAGGGAGCCTTGTGACGTGACTCTTTATTCTGATTCAAAATACGTTATAGATGCCTTGAAGCTCGGATGGGTATATTCCTGGAAGCAGAAGAACTGGCGTAAGTCAGACGGTAAGAAGGCACTTAACGATGACCTTTGGAAGGTGCTTGTAGAGGAATACGAAAAACACTCTGTTACACTCGTTTGGGTCAAGGGTCACAACGGACATTCATATAACGAAAGATGCGATAAGCTTGCCACGGGCAAGGCGGATTCTATGTATTGAAATTTTAAGGAGGTCGGATATGACGAATAAATTCAGAAATAAGCCATTAGTGTACACCGTAATATTTGCGTTGCTTATATCTGTATGCTTTACTCTGCTTGCGGGATGCCGCCCGGGACCTGAAATACCCGGAACGTCCGATAGCGGAAAGACAACTCCTTCTCCGATAACATCATCTCCGGATACGACTACATCGTATAAGGAAAAGGATACAACTACAGCGGATGCCACAACACCGGACCAGACCACGCCGGGGTCTTCAAGCGTTACCGATACGCAACCGGCAACACCTGAGGATACCACTACCGCAAAGACGCCCGAAACGACAGTCCTTCCCGCGCCTATAGCAAGCTCGGGAACCTTTAAGATGGATACCGGCACAACGCTCGGCTACAGGGTCGATTGGTCGCTCGATAAATTTGAGGACGGACTTGCATACATAGACGTCAAGGTCATTCTTACAACGTATGAGCTTTACGTTTCCGGAAGAAAAGAAGGAGGCATAGTCAGCTTTGGAGAGGAGAGCATACGTTTCTCCACTGATAAGATATCCTACAGCGGTAAAAAACCTACCGAAATAATTCTTACTTTGGTGCAGGTAGTTGTTCCCGCAGAAGGGGATATTGCCGTTACGTATATTGAAGGAAAATGGTTCTTCAATGGAGCATATCTTAAAGAAAAAATTGGGGACGAATATATATATATGGAATATGATTGGCTAAGCGCGGGAGGATACGTCTGCGTTCAGAAGCCGCAGTAAAAAGCAAGCTGCACTTAAAAAATCCCGACGGCGATCAGCCTTCGGGATTTTTTGGTGCAGTTATTTGTCCGAAAGAAGAGTCAGCATTTTGTCATCAAGTGATACGAGAAGCCACAGCTCCTCTCCTTCCTCACAGTAATTATAGCTTCTCGTTATTATTACGTGATATCTTTTTGGAAAAAGATCGGGTCTGTAATCGTATATTTTGCTTTTCGAATTTTTGATCTTACGTCTGTCTCTTCTGCTTGCGATAACAGTTACCTCATCTATTTCCGAGACGGCAATGCGCGCAACGGTAAAGCTTTTTTTAAAGCGTTTTTCCTTTACAGTGAACGTACCGTCCTCAACCGCGTATTCGTATGAGTAAAATACGTACCTTGCCGCAATGAGTATTCCCGGGATAAAAAGCACGGTAGAGGACGTCTTGAGCAGTGGCGAGAGCGCGCTTTCTTCACGTATACCGAGGGCGAGGAGAAATATTCCGCACGTGATAAAAAGTGCCGATATGATCATTCCGAGCGCGTTCTTTCTTTTCGGTATCAGTCTGTACATTTTTCCTCCTCCTGAGCTTTATATTAATATTATAGCACTCAAAAGCAGACTTTTCAATAACATTTTGTATATACTCTTTCACCGCGCTTATCGAAATGTAAAAAAAATAAAAACTTTCACATAAGGCCTTTGACAAAAGGTGTATTATGATGTATAATTATAAATATTGATATATGTTAAAGGAGCGGCCCTATGTCAAAGTATACTCTCGGCATCGACTTCGGAACCCTGTCGGGAAGATGTGTCGTTGTCAGCACGGCTGACGGAAGCATCCTCGCTGACGTTTCTATGAATTATCCTCACGGAGTTATGTCTGATAAGCTCCCCTTCGGAGACGTCGATCTTCCGGCAGATTACGCCCTGCAGTATCCTGCGGATTATACGGAGGTGCTTACCTACGTTGTGAAGGAGGCTGTTAAGCTTTCGGGCGTATCCCCGGCGGATATTATAGGTCTCGGTATAGATTTTACTACCTGCACGGTATTTCCCACCGATGAAAAGGGAACACCGATGTGCGAATACGAGGAATATAAATGCGATCCGCATTCTTACGTAAAGCTCTGGAAGCATCACGCGGCACAGCCGTATGCCGACAGACTTACCGCACTGCTGAATGAGAGTGATGATGAAAGACTTGATTCCTTCGGAGGAAAGGTATCGAGCGAGTGGCTTATACCTAAGATCCTTCAGATATACGAGGAGGCTTCGGAGATATATAATGCTTGCTCATACGTATGCGAGGCAGGAGATTGGCTGACGTATCTTCTTACGGGAGAGAGATGCCACGGATATATGTTTGCGGCGTATAAGGGGCTCTACGATTCGGAAAAGGGATTTATTTCTTCCGAGCTTCTTGAAAAGCTTTCACCGGGCTTTGGCAATGCTCTGTCGGATAAGCTTTATCCTGTAAAGGAGCAGTTTACACGTGCCGGAACACTTAATAAAAAGTGGGCGGATATCCTCGGTCTTTGCGAGGGAACGAGCGTCTCGGTTCCTTTCCCCGATGCTCACGTTGCCGCGCCCGCACTTGCGGTAGACAGACCCGGTATAGTCAGCGCGATATTCGGAACGAGTGCGTGCTTTATGAACGTTGACGAGAAGTACTACAACGTTCCCGGAATCTGCGGAGTGGTGAAGAACGGAGTCCTTCCGGGATACTACGGCTATGAGTCCGGACTTTGCTGCTACGGAGACCTTTTTGCATGGTTTTGCGATAACTGCGTTCCCGTCGAATATAAAGAAGAAGCAGAGACGCGCGGCATTCCGGTTATACAGCTCCTTACCGAAAAGGCGGCTGAGCTTAAAGCGGGAGAGAGCGGAATTATCGCTCTCGACTGGTGGAACGGCAACCGTAACGTTCTCGTTGACGGAAATCTTTCGGGAATGATGGTTGGTCTTACGATAAATACAAAGCCGCACGAGATATACAGAGCTCTCCTCGAGGCTACCGCCTTTGCGGTTAAAAAGATATTTGATACTATGGCAGAGCACGGAGTATGCGTTCATACTCTCCATGCGGGAGGAGGTATTGCAAAGAAAAATCCCTTTGCAATGCAGATGCTGTCCGACGTTCTCGGAATGAAGATAAGGGTGTCGGGAGCATCCCAGATCCCTGCACTTGCTTCTGCAATATACGCTGCTGTTTTCGCAGGAGAGGAAAACGGAGGATATGCGGATATTACCGAGGCTCAGAGAGCTATGTCCGCACCGTTTATCGCTGAGTATACACCGAATGAAGAAAATTCGGAGGTATACGCGAAGCTTTACTCAGAGTACTGCACACTTCACGATTATTTCGGACGCGGAGCAAACGACGTGATGAAACGCTTGCGCGCTATATCCGAGAATGCTAAAAAATAAAATTAACGGAGGCACCTATGTCTAAAATAGGAACGGTATGGAGATACTCAAAGATCGCTCTTAAATCTTTGTTTGTTTTGCTTATAATTTTTGTTTACGGTCTGCTTTTTGTCAGAATGTGTTCTGTGGATGATATTCCGGATGAATTCAAAAATATTTACGTAAACGATGCTCTTATAGAGCTCTATAATTCTGAGGGCGGAGAAGAGAAGTTTATCTTCCAGACTCTTACCAAGTATAATACCGATGAAGAGTCGTACGGTTATTTTTCCGCAGCGTCGGTAATGCTCGCACCGGAAGCGGGGCAGGTGCAGGTAATAATAAAATATAATATAAGCACTCTTGAAAAACTGAAAGAGGACTACAAGCTCTCTGTGTCGATAGACAGAAACAGGACGGATACGTTTGAATTCTCCCTGGTCGTAAAATCCGCTGTAGAACCTATAGTCGAGGGCGTTCCCGAGGGCGGAGAGACTGTAGACTACAACCACGAGAGCAATTATACGCTTACCCGCCTATATCCGGTTAAGACAGAGTTCCTTTCTGCCGGAAGACACAATTATATCAGATGTGTGTTTGAGGGAGTCGATCTTGATCTTGAGGACACACTCGGAGTATTTTGTGACATAAACTATAAGGACGACATAAAATACAAGCAGACCGATGAAGACGGAAAGCCGCTCGGATCCTTCGCATCCATATGCGTATATAACTATACCTTCAGAGACAAGGTATATAAATTCACCGACGCGGATATAGAGGCTCTTAAAGCAAATTGATAGCTTCTCTTTTGAGAGAAGGAGGTTTTTCTATGGATAACGGCAATTTTAAAGTATATAAGCTTACAGAGGGAAAGAACGGAGAGAGATTCTTCGTTGACAGTAAAAGCGGTAAGCGAATGCATGAAAAAGAAAAAAGATCGTTTAAAGATATGCTTTCTTCCTTTGTCGATTCTGTCAAGGAAGGCATAGATATAATAAAGCACGATATCGAGAGCATAAGACAGCGAGACCCCGCCGCAAAGAGTAACGTCGAGGTTCTGCTTCTTTACTCGGGAATGCACGCAATGATAGCATACAGAGTGTCGCATAAGCTCTATCTTTCCGGGCATTTTCTTTCAGCAAGAGCTATAAGCCAGCTTGCAAGATTTACTACCGGTATAGAAATACATCCCGGTGCAAAAATAGGCAAGGGGCTCTTTATAGACCACGGTATGGGTGTAGTCATAGGTGAAACTACCGAAATAGGTGATAACTGTACCATATATCAGGGTGTTACTCTCGGAGGTACAGGTAAGGATCAGGGAAAAAGACACCCGACTCTCGGAAATAACATTATGATCGGCGCCGGCGCAAAGGTTCTCGGTCCGCTTACGGTCGGAGATAATTCAAAGGTGGCTGCGGGAGCAGTGGTCCTTGCGGACATCCCCGAGCACAGCACCGCTGTCGGAGTTCCCGCCAAGGTCGTAAGGCAGAAGGGTGAGAGAGTGGTAGCAGATATAGACCAGATACATCTTCCCGACCCGACAAGCCAGCAGCTGTGTGCGCTTGAGGTTCAGATAAATAAGCTCAGACGCGAGCTCGAGGCTATAAAAACAAAAGAAAATATAAAGTGCGACGAATGCACGGAGGACAAATAATATGAAGCTTTATAATACGTTGACACACACAAAGGACGAATTCAAGACTTATGAGCCGGGAAAGGTACGTATGTATACCTGCGGACCTACCGTGTATCATTTTGCACATATAGGCAACCTTCGTTCTTATATTATGGAGGACGTGCTTGAAAAGTATCTTCGCTATTCGGGATACGACGTAAAAAGGGTTATGAATATAACAGACGTCGGACACCTTTCGAGTGATGCCGATACGGGCGAGGACAAGATGCTCAAGGGTGCAAAGAGAGAAAAGAAAACCGTTATGGAGATAGCGAAGTTCTATACCGACGCTTTCTTTGCGGATTGTGCAAAGCTCAATATCAAAACACCCGACGTCGTTGAGCCTGCTACCGGATGTATTCCCGAATTTATAGAGATGGTTCAGGGACTTATCGATAAAGGATATGCTTACCTTTCGGACGGAAACGTATATTTTGACACATCGAAGCTTGATGAATACTACGTATTCAATAAGCACGATGCCGAGGATCTTGCCGTTGGTGTAAGAGAAGGTGTTGAAGAGGATAAGGCAAAGAAGAATAAGACAGACTTTGTTCTTTGGTTTACAAAGTCAAAATTTGAGGATCAGGAGCTCAAGTGGGAAAGCCCTTGGGGTATAGGATATCCCGGATGGCATATAGAATGTTCCGCAATAAGCCTCAAGCACCTCGGTGACAGACTTGATATCCACTGCGGAGGAATAGATAATGCATTCCCCCACCACACTAATGAGATCGCGCAGAGCGAGGCTTATATCGGCCATGAGTGGTGCGGACACTGGTTCCACGTTCTTCACCTTAATACCGCAAGCGGAAAGATGTCAAAGTCGAGCGGAGAATTCCTTACAATGTCGCTTCTTGAGAGCAAGGGATACGACCCGATGGTCTACAGACTCTTCTGCCTTCAGTCTCATTACAGAAAGTCTCTCGTATTCTCTTATGAAGGACTCGATAATACAAAGCAGAGCTATGAAAAGCTCCTCGCACGTATAGCCACTCTCGATTTTGAGGATGCGTCCGCAATCGACGAGGCAGCTATGGGTAAGCTTAAGAGCGCATTTGCAGAGGCTATGGATAACGATCTTAATACCTCTCTTGCAATTACCGTTATTTACGACGTTCTTAAGGAGAATACCAACGACAGAACAAAGCTCGCTCTTCTTTCGGACTTCGATAAGGTTCTTTCTCTTGATCTTATTGAAGGTGCGAAAGCATATAATGATGCAAAGAATGATGCCGCAGGCTCCGACGATGCTTTTGTAAGCGAGATAGAAGCTCTCATCGCTGAGCGTGCCGAGGCTAAAAAGGCAAGAAACTATGCGCGCGCAGATGAGATAAGAGCATATCTCCTTTCTAAAGGTGTTGTTCTTACAGATACAAAAGAGGGAACGACGTATTCGTTTTCCTGATATTAAGGGATAGATATAAATGGAAAAGATATTTCAAAAGTACAGAGAGATAATAGTATATATAGGCGTCGGATTGCTTACTACTATTGTGGCATACGGAGTCCGCTTTGTCGTTCTTTATCCGTTCTCGGCTATTCTCTCGATAGATCTTACGACAAACAGTGCTGAAGCTGCTCTGTTGCGCACGGTTGCCATAAGCGTCGGATGGGTTGCCGGAGTTATATTTGCATTCTTTACGAATAAGGCATGGGTATTCCGTGACACCGTGAGCGGTAAGGGTGCGGTATGGGTGCAGTTCGGGAAGTTCACTCTTTCGCGAGTTTCCACCTTTTTTGTAGAATGGGGACTCGGCGCGCTTATCCCGATGCTTATGATAATGTGCGGATTTGAGCCGTTTAAGTTTATTGTAACGGTAGATGCCGATATGATAGCCACAGCGGTGTCTATAGTTCTTGTGACCGTTCTTAACTACATTTTAAGCAAGCTTCTCGTTTTTACAAAGAAAAATGATTGACAGAAGATCAAATATAAGCAAACGCTTGAGGTCGGCAATGTTGCCGACCTCATTTTTTATAAAATCAAGCATAGAGTTCATGTTTACACATCTCAAAAAAAGCATGATTTTCGCCCAAATAAAATATTTTTTAAAGAATACTTTTTTGTTTAAAAGGGAGAAATTACGCAAAAGGTTTACAGATGACTTGACAGATGTAAAAACAAGTGATATAATATGTAATCAATAAATCATTATAATATATACGGAAAGGCCGATATGAAAGAGCAAATAGAACGTCTGAAAAAAGAAAAAGAAGCTGTTATCCTTGCACATTATTATGCTCCGTCGGAGGTACAGGAAATAGCCGATCACGTGGGGGATTCCTTCTACCTTGCCAAGGTAGCAAAATCGATAGACGCTAAGATCATCGTATTTTGCGGTGTCTCATTTATGGGTGAGAGTGCAAAAATACTCAATCCGAACAAAAAGGTACTTATGCCGGACCCTACTGCCGACTGCCCAATGGCGCATATGGTTAAGGAAGGCAAAATAGCCGAGATGAGAGCAAAGTATGACGATCTTGCAGTGGTGTGTTATATCAATTCAACCGCTGAGCTTAAAGCACAGAGTGATGTGTGCGTCACCTCCTCTAACGCTGTAAGGATAGTAAAAGCATTGCCAAACAAGAATATATTTTTCATTCCCGATAAAAATCTCGGAAGCTACGTTGCAGAGCAGGTTCCCGAGAAAAATATTATAGTAAACGACGGATACTGTCCAATACATGCAAGCATCACCGCCCGTCAGCTAAAAGAAGAAAAAGACAAGCATCCGGGTGCGCTCGTGCTTACTCATCCGGAATGTGAGAAGGAGCTTCTTTTAATGTCGGATCATATAGGCAGCACAGCGGAGATCATAAGCTTCGCAAAATCAAGTGATGCGGAAGAATTTATAATATGCACCGAGGACGGAGTTCTTTATCGTCTGCTTGAGGAAAATCCGGAGAAAAGATTTTTCTTCCCTGATCCCCGCCCATGCTGTACAGATATGAAGCTGAATACCGTTGAGGGAGTGCTTTCTGTACTTATGAATGAAAATAATGAGATAAAAATAAACGAGGATAAGCGCAACAGTGCGTTGATTCCTCTCGAAAAAATGTTGGAGCTTGCAAAGTAAATATGAAAACTGATATTGTTATTGTCGGATGCGGTGTTGCGGGACTTTACTGCGCACTCAATCTTCCGAAGGAAAAAAAGATCACAGTAGTAACGAAAAGCGAGGCACCGAGAAGCGACTCATTCCTCGCACAGGGCGGAATATGCGTTCTGAGAGACGCAAACGATTACGATTCCTTTTATGAGGATACGATGCGTGCGGGGCATTATGAAAACAATCCGCAGTCGGTGGATATTATGATAAGATCCTCGCAGGAGGTAATTGAAGACCTTGTGTCGTTCGGTGTTCGATTTGAAAAAGACGGTGAGAGCTTTACGTATACGAGAGAGGGCGCGCATTCAAGACCGAGAATACTCTTCCACGAGGATGAGACGGGTAAGGAGATAACGTCGCACTTGCTTGAAACGGCACTGAAAAGAAGCAATATAACCGTTATAGAAAATTTCACGATGGTCGACCTCATCTTAAAGGATAACGTATGCGGAGGAATAATAGGTCACGGACCTGACCGGAGCTATCAGAGTATTGAAGCTGATTATACAGTGCTTGCAACCGGAGGTATCGGAGGCCTTTTCAAGCATTCAACAAATTACCGTCATCTTACGGGCGATGCACTCGCTCTTGCACTCAAATACGGCATAAAGCTTCAGCATATAGATTACATACAGATACACCCCACCACACTGTATACAAAGAAGAACGGAAGAGAATTTCTTATCTCAGAATCGGTAAGGGGCGAGGGTGCCATCCTTCTGAATTCCAAGGGGGAACGCTTTGTTAACGAGTTGCTTCCCAGAGACGTTGTTGCGGGAGCTATTTTTGACGAGATGAAAAAAGAAGGCAGTGAGCACGTGTGGCTCTCAATGAAGCCGATACCAGAGGAAGAGATAAAAAGCCATTTCCCCAATATATATCAGCATTGCCTGGATGAAGGCTACGACGTTACAAAGGAGCCTATCCCCGTCGTTCCATCTCAGCATTACTTTATGGGAGGCATTGACGTAAACGAGCATAGCAAGACGTCAGCCGAGCGTCTTTATGCGGTGGGTGAGACTGCGTGCAACGGAGTCCATGGAAGAAACAGACTTGCAAGTAACTCCCTGCTCGAGAGTCTCGTTTTTGCAAAGCGCGCGGCATCCGATATAATCTCAAATTATACGGCACTTACATCTGCCGAAGTAGAAATAAACGAGTCGGATTACGATGGATACGAGGAAAAATATAAGAATGCCGTTCTTACGGCAATAGAGAAGGAGAAAAACAGCCATGAATAATATTACTATGAAAATGAATGCGGATGAGCTTATTCTCAGTGCTCTTCGTGAGGATATTACAAGTGAAGATATAACTACAAATTCGGTTATGCGCGAGTATAAGCTTGGTGAAGTAGAGCTTATATGTAAGGAAGACGGAATCATAGCCGGTCTCGGCGTTTTCAAAAGAGTATTCGAGCTTCTTGATGAAGCTACCGACGTTGTATTCTTCGTTAATGACGGAGACTGCGTAAAAAAGGGAGAAAAGCTCGGATACGTACGAGGAGATATAAGGGTGCTTCTTTCGGGAGAGCGTACTGCACTGAATTATCTTCAGAGAATGAGCGGTATAGCTACCTACACACGTAATATAGCAGATCTTCTTGAAGGCACCGGAACAAAACTGCTCGACACCAGAAAGACCACTCCCAATATGCGCGTGTTTGAAAAGTACGCCGTAAAAGTCGGCGGGGGATACAACCACAGATACAACCTCAGTGACGGAATTCTTTTAAAGGATAATCACATAGGTGCTGCCGGCGGTGTCAAGGAAGCTGTCAGAATGGCAAAGGAATACGCTCCCTTCGTACGTAAAATAGAAATAGAGGTAGAGAACCTCGATATGCTCAAAGAAGCACTTGATGCGGGCGCGGACATCGTAATGCTCGATAATATGAGCGTTGAGGATATGAAGGAGGCTGTAAAGCTTGCCCGCGGAAGAGCTGAGACCGAATGCAGCGGAAACGTAACGCGTGAAAATATCGAAAGACTTGTCGATATAGGTGTTGATTATATATCGAGCGGAGCACTTACTCACTCCTCGCCTATACTTGATCTGTCTCTTAAGAATCTTCATGCGCTTTAAAGGAGAATAACGTGAAAGCGGAAGAAAGAAGAAAAGAAATAGCAAATTTACTTACGAAAAGAAAAGAAGCTGTCTCCGGTAAAGAGCTTTCGTCACTTTTCGGTGTTTCAAGGCAGATAATAGTTCAGGATATATCGGTGCTTAAGGCATCCGGATACGAAATATTATCAACACACAACGGATACGTTATAAATTCAACTCCGCTTGCCGAAAGAGTTTTTAAGGTATATCATACGGGAGAGCAGACAGAAGATGAGCTGAAGCTGATAGTGGATCTCGGCGGAACCGTGGTTGACGTCTTCGTTTGGCATAAGGTATACGGAAGGATCGTAGCCGATCTGAATATATTTTCAAGGCTTCACATTGCTCAGTTTATAGAAGGGGTACGCAGCGGAAAATCGGTAGAGCTTATGAGTATCACGGGTGGGTATCATTATCATACTGTAAGAGCAGAATCCGAAGAAGCGCTTGACCGAATTGAGGAAGCCCTCAAAAGCAGAAACTATATAGCGTCGGGGAACTGACAGAAAAGAGGCTGTATTGAGTAAAAACTTAATACAGCCTTTTTTGATTAAAGTTCATCACGTTGCACATAATAGCTTGTGTAAATGACATTGACAAAGAGACGTGTTTATGGTATAATATTATGTAGATTTTTATTTTTAAAGAACAGGTAACGATATGAAGAAAACAAAAATAATATGCACTATAGGTCCCTCCTCATCAAACGAAGAAATGATGAGAAAGATGCTTCTCGCCGGAATGGACGTGGCACGTCTTAATTTTTCACACGGAACGCACGAAGCTCACAAAAAGAATATAGATCTTTTCCGAAGCGTACGTGATGAGCTGGGTGTTCCCGCCGCAGTCCTGCTTGATACCAAGGGCCCTGAAATACGTATAGGTGATTTCAAGGACGGAAAGGCTTGTCTTAAGGCGGGCGAGCGTTTTGTTCTCACCTCGGACGATAGTGTTTTAGGCGACTCGGGTATAGTTTCCACGACTTTTAAGAGGCTTCCCACACAGGTCAAAAACGGAGATAAGATACTTGTGGACGACGGAAGAGTAGAGCTTCGAGTTGAAGCTGTGACAGAAACCGACGTTATCTGTACGGTAGTATGCGGGGGAACGTTAGCAGACAGAAAGGGAGTAAATATTCCGTATATTCATATCGATCTCCCATATTTGAGCGAGCGTGATAAGGAGGACCTCAGATTCGGTGTGAGAGAGGACGTTGATTTTGTTGCGGCATCCTTTGTTCGCTCTGCCAAGGACGTAACAGACCTCAGAAACTTTCTCGATTATTACGGCGGTCACAGTATAAGAATTATAGCCAAGATCGAGAATATTGAAGGCGTTGAAAACTTTGACGAGATACTTGCGGTATCTGACGGAATAATGGTAGCGCGCGGAGATATGGGTGTAGAAATAGAATATGAAAAGCTCCCCGGACTTCAGAAAAAGTTTATCCGCAAGTGCTACAGCGCCGGAAAAATGGTCATTACGGCCACACAAATGCTTGAGTCGATGATCCACAACACCACACCGACAAGGGCCGAGATAACAGATATTGCGAACGCTGTGTTCGACGGAACGTCAGCGATAATGCTTTCGGGAGAGACGGCAATGGGAGACCACCCCGATCTCGTTGTAAAAACAATGGCGAAGATCGCTCTCCAAGCAGAGCGTGATGCGTTTGACATGGATATATACAGAGATTCGCAGTACGAAAACGATGCGGAAGACACAACGAATGCAATATGCGATGCGGCATGTACGACGGCTAAGGACGTTAATGCCGCGGCAATAATAGCAATAACCAAATCCGGATATACCGCAAGGCGGGTTTCGAAGTTCAGGCCTATACAACCGATAATAGCTCCCACTCCCGACATGAAGACCTACCACCAGCTCTCGCTGTCATGGGGCGTGTACCCTGTTACGGCTATATATCAGAATGATACCAACTTCCTTTTCACTCACGCTATCGCCTGCGCAAAAATGAACGGAATGGTAAAGGAAAAGGACCGCGTGGTTATAACCGGAGGAACAGAAGGATATACCGACGTTCTTAAGGTTGCGGTAGTTCCCGCGGCATTAAAGTAAACTGCTCATAGGCAACCGATGACAGATTATCAGACAATATATCGGTCATCGGTTGTTTTTTTAGTGTTGACAGCAATTATTAAAGCATTTAATGAGGTGAAATTATGAACTGTCCTTATTGCAACAATGAAATGGAAAAAGGGCTTATTCAAAGTCCGCAAGAGATAAGTTGGCTAAAAGGCGAAAAACGCAAGTTTTTTGGACGAGCAGAATTTCATAAGGATTCTGTTGTACTGTCGGAACTATCGTTTATGAAAGGCTCGGCTTGCATCGCTTTCAACTGCCCCAACTGCAAGAAAATCGTAATTGATTATGCGGATGGCAGTATGGATCTGAATGGAGAAAAAGAAAATTGAACCTTTACGAACAATACATAAAAAACAAATTCGACCTTTCTGCCTTTGGCATTGAGAGGGGCGAGAGCAGAAGCGACTACTTCTGCACACCGAAGGGCGCGAAG
>SVRJ01000039.1 GCA_015064885.1 Oscillospiraceae bacterium | reverse complement strand
TTTTTCAATAAAAAAAATCATATATCCTTTTTTTTTTCGTGCCATACAACAATTTTCTTGAAAAGCTATTGACAAAACTCAGAAAAATGAATATAATTTAATATTATAATATCAAAGATAATCTTTGCCGCTATGCGGCAGAATGGAGATAATACTATGGGCATCAAGGTTACAAAATTCGGAGGATCATCCCTTTGCGATGCAAAGCATTTCAAACAGGTCGCTGAAATTCTCAGATCGGACAACGAAAGACGTTTTGTTGTTCCCAGCGCTCCCGGAAAGCGATTCCGCGAGGACACAAAGGTCACTGATATGCTCTATGAGTGCTATAGCAAGGCAAAAGCAAAAGAATCGATCGATGAAATATATTCACAGATAGTTGCACGTTACACATCTATCATAGACGAGCTCGGTCTTGATTTTGATATGAGCGGTGAATTTTTGTACGTTAAAAACGCTATTCTCCACAGCTCCGGCCGTGACTATGCCGCAAGCCGAGGAGAATATCTCAACGGTCTTATTCTTGCAAAATATCTCGGATATCAGTTTATCGATGCTGAAAACGTTATATTTTTCAAGGAGAACGGAACCTTTGACGCCGAAAAGACAAACGAGGTCCTCGCAAAGGAGCTTGCAAAATGCGATAAAGCGGTAATTCCCGGCTTCTACGGCGTTATGCCCAACGGAACTATAAAAACATTTTCACGCGGAGGATCGGATATTACCGGATCTATCGTAGCCAGGGCATGCAACGCATCTCTTTATGAAAACTGGACTGACGTTTCCGGATTTATGATGGCAGACCCGAGAATAATCAAGGATCCGTGCCACATAGATACGATTACTTACAGAGAGCTGCGCGAGCTTTCTTATATGGGTGCTACGGTTCTTCATGAGGACGCTATATTCCCCGTAAGATACGCAAAGATCCCGATAAACATAAGAAACACCAACGCTCCCGAGGACAAAGGAACAATGATAGTTCACGAGTCAAACGATTATGACAAGGATAAGATCATAACCGGTATTGCGGGAAAGAAGGGCTTCTCGGTCATCACTATCGAAAACGATATGATGAACTCCGAGGTAGGTTTCGGACGCAGAGTGCTCGACGTTCTTGAAAGCTTTGAGGTATCCTGGGAACACCTCCCCAGCGGAATCGACACTATGAGTATCGTAATTTCAACATCTCAGCTCGAAGGAAAGTGTGAGAAGATCATTTCTGCCCTTGAGCGTTCGGTCAATCCCGATCACCTCTCTGTTGAGCACAATCTTTCCCTTATCGCCGTAGTCGGCCGTGGAATGATCCAGGCCAAGGGTACGAGTGCAAGAGTGCTCACTGCCATCGCGGAATCCGATACAAATATACGTATGATCGACCAGGGATCATCCGAGATCAATATAATTATCGGCGTCGATGAAAAAGACTTTGAAAAGTCACTCAATGCAATATACAACGAATTCGTAAGATAACTTCAAAAAAATACGGACAGACCGCATACACGTTCTGTCCGTTGTTTTTAAGCTTATCCCATATTCTCCGGAAGCTTCTTTCCTCCGAGAATATGAAAATGAAGATGCTTTACGCTTTGGCAACCGTCTTCACCAACGTTTGTTATAACTCTGTATCCGTTTTCAAGGCCTTCGGACTTCGCTATAACAGAAATAGCCTCGAATATCTTTGCAACGTATACGGAATTTTCAGCGTTGATCTCATCTGCACTTGCAAGATGCAGCTTCGGAATGACCAGCACATGAATGGGAGCCTGCGGATTTATATCTCTGAAGGCGTAAACGTATTCATTCTCATATACTTTGGAAGAGGGTATTTCCCCATTGATTATTTTACAAAAAATACAGCTCATAATTTCACCATCCTATAAAAAATTCTGATACTATTATAACACTAAAAATGAGTTTTGTCAATAGATTTCAAGTCGAAAGGAAAAAATATGAATCTCGCAGATCTTATCCAAAAACCGTTGTGGGAAAACCTCAAAAATGAAAAGCGCCCGATCCTTCTCTACGGCATGGGAAACGGAGCGGATAAAATACTTGCTTGCTGTGAAAAGTTCGGAATAAATATAAGCGGCGTATTCGCTTCCGACGGGTTTGTAAGAAATAAGACCTTTCACGGTATGCAGATACGGTCTTATTCTGAGAGCAAACGCATATTCGGCGAGGATATAGTTGTACTGCTTTCTTTTGCGACTTCTCTTCCGGACGTTATCGAGAACATAAAGAGAATAGCCTCCGAGGTGGAGCTATATGCCCCCGATGTACCGGTATACGGCGAAAATATTTTTGACAAAGAATTTATATCCGTACATTTCGATGAATTTGAAAAAGCATTTTATCTTATGACGGATGATAGGTCGAGAGAGCTATATACGGATATAATAAAATACAAAATAAGCGGTAATATTTCATATCTCGATAAAACCGACGACGAGGATGACTATATGCGCAACCTGATCTTTGCAGAAAGATTCTCCTCATACGTTGATGCCGGAGCTTATAAGGGTGACACAATTTTAAGACAGAAAATATATTCTCCGCATCTTAAACAAATATTTGCAATAGAACCCGATCCTTCAACCTATAAGAAGCTCTGCGCATATCTTGTGGGAACCGAACCGCCTGTGACCGCATTCAACTGCGGACTCTCGGATAAATCGGGAGAAACCTTTTTCCATGGCGGCGGAGGAAGAGGTTCGTCATTCAACGCCACCGGCAAGAAAATAATTTCGCTTAATAAATTAGATTCTCTGCTCGGCGAGTCTGTTTCTGATATCGATTTTATAAAATACGACGTAGAAGGCTCAGAGTATGAGGCTATTATCGGTTCTTCTGAAACTATAAGATCATCACGTCCTTCCCTGCTCGTATCGCTTTATCACCGCAGTGAGGATCTGTATAAGCTGCCTCTTCTTATAAACGAGATATACCCGGATTCTAAAATGTACCTGAGGCGAACAAGAGGTATTCCTGCATGGGATATAAATCTTCTTGTAGTGCCCGAATAAAATAAGCGGCTATGCAGATATCTGCATGCCGCTTTTCTTTTACTTTTTTATACCGTATCGCTCAAATATTTTTTCTGTATCATTACGTATATTATCAAAATGTGCAACGAGCGAATGAGGTTTTCCCACCTCATCATCCATACTCATATCTGTGAAATATATATCCTTTCGCATGCGCATAACTGCTATATTCGAGAGATTCGCAGATAGAGCGTCATTGCTCGCAAGCGCTATCAGCAGCGGCTTATTTTGTCTGAGCATTGCCTTTGCAGCCATCGTTACCGACGTATCGGTAATACCGTTAGCGAGCTTGGCAAGAGTATTTCCGGTACACGGAGCTATGATAAGCATATCAAGAAAACCTTTTGGTCCTATTGGCTCTGCATCTACAACGGTGTGTATTATTTTTCTTCCGCATATTTCTTCTACCGTTTTGTTTATATCCGCTGCTTTGCCGAATCTCGTATCACAGGTATATAATATTTCGCTCATAATAGGCTGTATTTCGTAACCCGAATAGGCGAGCTCCTTCATTACCCGAATACTTTTCCCCACGGTACAGAATGAACCGCACATTGCATATCCTATCATATCAGTTCCCCTCCAGATCGTCAAGTATTGCTTCTGCTATTATGTGCCCTGCTCTGTGCGGAGAAAATTTCCCCGGAAGAGACAGCGCCCATATCGTATTTATTTTATATTCCTTTGCCGCTCGTATATCAACTCCTCCCGGAGGTGAGGCAAGATCAATAAGTATAACGTTTTTGTTAATATCTTTTATAAGCTCGCGGTCTATCATATTTACCGGAACGGTATTAAAAACAACGTCATATCCATTGTTTATTTCAAGAAGGCCTCTGAACCTTTTGCGCTCATCAATTCTTACGGTCTTCGCCCCCATACACTCGGCATATGCAAGGTCTTCTTTTCTTCTCGCCGCAACCGTCACGTTTGCATTCAGCCTGAGTAAAAGATTTGTAAGCAATTTTCCCACCCTTCCGTATCCTATTATCATTACCTTTGAGGAATCCACCGAAAACGGCAATTCACGCATAAGTATATCCGCAGATGCCTCGGCAGTAAGGAGAGCGTTTTTTATACAAAGGCACTCATCCTCAAAATAATCCACACAGATTATATTTTTCTCCTTACACTTATTCTTAAATTCCTCGGTAGCTTTTCCAACGTAAACTATTGTTCCCGACGGTATCAGCTCTCCCAGATCGGTTATTTTTACGCTATCGCCCTCGTACATCGGAGCATTAAGACGAATGCTGTCGGTAGAAAGAGGAAGCGGCAAAATTAAAATATCAGCGCTGCAGAGCGCTTTTTTAAGATTTGTCTCAAAGCTGCACCCTTCGTGCTCACCGTCACTGTCTATTCCCCACACCGTTACGCTATATCCCTTCAAGGAAAAGAAATCCGCTACCGCCAGCTGCCTTGTATCTCCCCCTATAACGGCTATCTTCTTCTTATTAATCATATTTCCTCCTTATAAGCTTTAAAAAAATTCACCACACTGCATTATATGACAAAATACGATATTATGACAAAAAGATCCCGCCACGTAAATAGACGTGGCGAGATCTTGCTGTTTACTTATATTATCAATCGAGTCTGAGGTCTCCGTCCGATATCCAGCCTATCTTTCTGAAGAGCATGCCGATAAGTGGCGTAAGCACCGCAGGAATAACAAAAGATATCATCAAAAGCCCTATAATATCAAACGCTCCGATCGCTTTTCCGTTATTGATCCATCCTTCTATAACACCTATCTGCCCGACAAATCCGCACGTTCCCATACCGGAAGATATAGCTGCTCCGTTCATTTCAAGTTTAAACAAACACGTTGCCATCGGACCGGTTATTGCGGAAGTTATTATTACGGGAAGCCATATTATCGGCTTTCTGATTATATTCGGCACCTGAAGCATGCTCGTTCCGATTCCCTGGGAGATGAGACCACTCCATTTATTCTCTTTGAAGCTGAGAAAGGCAAATCCGACCATCTGCGCACAGCATCCCGCAAGAGCTGCGCCTCCCGCAAGTCCTACAAGTCCCAAAGCGTGACAGATAGCGGCACTGCTTATCGGCAGAGTAAGAACTATTCCGACCATAACCGAAACCACTATTCCCATAAGGAACGGCTGAAGCTCTGTTGCGAGCATTATAAGGTCTCCTATGTAATTTGCTGCGATACCTATATATTTTGCAATACCGACCGATAGGAGGACTCCGGCGGCTATCGTGATAAAAGGGGTGACTATTATATCAACCTTCGTTTCTTTTGATACTGCTTTTCCGAACTCTGCAGATATTATAGCAATAATGAAAACCGCGAGCGGACCTCCTGCTCCGCCCATGGTGTTTGCCGACTGACCTACCGCAAGAAGAGAAAACAAAACAAGCGGAGGTGCTTTGAGAGCGTATCCGATCGCAACAGCCATAGCGGGTCCGCTGACCGCTTTAGCAAAGGTGCCCATCTGTGTAAATATATCAAACTTTGTAACAGAACCTAAGGTGCCGAGTATAGTGCCTACGAGAAGCGAGGCAAAAAGCCCTTGTGCCATAGCTCCCATAGCATCTATAAAATATCTTTTTGCAGATATATCGATATCCTTTTTCTTCAAAAACAGTTTAAAAGAATTGAGCTTCATAATATACCACCGTTTCAAAAAATTAAAATTGGCGCAATTCGTCTTCGCGAGCAAAGCTCACGGCAGATCTGCGCCAATCAAAGTCATTTATTGCGCTGTACGCTCAAGCGATAGGTCAATCTCCGCTTGTTGTATAGTTAGGCGCTTCCTTTGTAATGCTTATGTCGTGGGGGTGAGACTCACGGAGACCTGCGTTAGTTATCTTAACAAACTTACCGTCTCTCTTGAGAGACTCAATATCGGGTGTACCACAATAGCCCATGCCCGAACGGAGACCGCCCATAAGCTGATATATAGTGTCCTTAACAGGACCCTTGTAAGGAACGCGGCCTTCGACTCCCTCGGGAACGAGCTTTTTGTTGTTCTCCTGGAAATATCTGTCCTTGGAGCCCTTTTCCATAGCAGCAATAGAGCCCATTCCACGGTAGCTCTTGAAGGATCTTCCCTGATATATCTCTGTTTCTCCGGGGCTCTCCTCGCATCCTGCAAAGAGAGATCCGATCATGACCACGTTTGCTCCTGCGGCGATAGCCTTCGTAAGGTCTCCGCTGAACTTGATTCCACCGTCCGCTATAACGGGAATTCCCTTTGCGATAGCGGCATCAGCAGCATTCATAATGGCGGTTACCTGAGGAACGCCTATACCGGCAACTATACGTGTAGTACAAATGGAACCGGGGCCTATGCCTACCTTAACTGCGTCTGCTCCTGCAGAGATAAGATCCTCCGCAGCTTCTCTCGTAGCTATGTTTCCGGCAATTATCTGGGCATCGGGATATGCTTCCTTAACCTTAGCAATAGAACGAAGGATATTGAGCGAATGTCCGTGAGCAGAGTCAAGAACGAGACAGTCTGCGCCTGCGTCAAGAAGCATCTTTGCACGGTTGAGCACATCAGCCGTCGCACCGATAGCTGCTCCGCAGAGGAGTCTTCCGCGAGAATCTTTTGCACTGTTGGGATATCTCGTTGCCTTCTGAATATCCTTTATTGTGATAAGTCCTCTGAGAACAAAATTCTCGTCTACTATGGGGAGCTTTTCGATTTTGTGATCCTTGAGTATATCTCTCGCATCGTCAAGCGTTGTACCAACGGGGGCCGTAACGAGGTTGTCCTTCGTCATGACAGAAGATATCTTATCATTGTAATGATCGAGGAATCTCATATCGCGGTTTGTTATGATACCTACGAGCTTATGGTTGGCATCACATATCGGAACTCCCGATATTCTGAACTTGTGCATAAGATTTTCCGCTTCATATACGTAATTATCCGGACCGAGGAATATCGGATTTGTAATAACTCCGTTCTCGCTTCTCTTTACCATATCTACCTGATCCGCCTGAGCCTCGGGAGACATGTTCTTGTGGATTATACCTATACCGCCTTCACGCGCTATCGCAATAGCAAGTCTCGACTCGGTAACGGTATCCATAGCGGCACTCATTATCGGAATGTTAAGAGTAAGTGATTTTGTAAGTTTTGTTCTAAGATTGATATCCGCGGGGAGTATCTCACTCTTCTGAGGTATCAAAAGAACATCATCAAACGTAAGTCCGTCAAATAAAATTTTATCCTTCAACATAAACGCTGATTCCTTTCACAGAACTTTTATTAAAATATATTATAACAAAATCCGAGTAAAAAGTCAATAGAAAAATTGTATTTTTTTTATTTCTGTCATAAAAGAAAAAAAATCAGCATATTATTCTCACAAATTAGCAATTTATAAACATACCAAAGCGGAGGGCGCGATGCCAAAAACAAAAAACATTTCATCTTCCCTACAAATACTTTTCATAGGGATCTCTATAATTCTCCTTATGCTGATCATATTTCTTATATCCTTTTTTATGCAAAAAAAATCTCCGGAGATCCAGACGTACCTAAAAAACGACGTAACGGTAGTAATCGACGCAGGTCACGGTGGAGAGGACGGAGGCGCGTCTGACAAATTGGGAAATCTCGAAAAGGATCTGAATCTTGCTATGGCAAAAAAGCTCGAGGAATTATTCGCGTCCGCGGGAATAAAAACACTGATGACGCGCAGTGAGGATAAGCTTCTATACGATCCCAACACAGATTATCACGGGCGTAAAAAAATACTCGATATGCGTGAACGCGTAAAAATCGTAAACGAGTGCGATAATCCAATACTCATAAGCATACATATGAACGCCTTCCCGGAGGATGAGTACCGCGGTCTGCAGGTTTATTATTCGGTAAACGATCCCACTTCCGAAAAAATAGCGGAGGGCGTGCAAACTACAGTACATTCACTTATTCAAAAAGAAAACAAAAGGAAGATAAAACAAGGAAAGGATATTTTTCTGCTGGACAGAATAAACGTTCCCGCTGTTCTTGTAGAATGCGGTTTTTTATCAAATCCGGACGAGGCTGCTCTTTTGAACGATGAAGAATATCAGGATATGCTTGTATTCTGTATTTTTCACGCTGTAATCTCAGAAATACAATGAATTTAACGAAAAGTATTGAAATCGTCACAAAAATATAGTATAATATAATATATATTTGTTTGTGAGGCGGATAATGAAAGAAAAAACATCCTACGTATGCACGGTCTGTGGTTGCCGATCTTCAAAATGGAGTGGAAAATGCTCTGACTGCGGTTCATGGAACTCGCTTGAAGAGGTTACCGAAGCTATAAAAAAATCGCCGTCATCCTCCCCTAAAAGTAAAGTGAATCTTTTTGACGGAAACGGGAACGCAGTTAAATTCAGCGAAATGAAGCTACCCGAATACATAAGAACAGAAACCGGAATGGCAGAGCTCGACAGAGTTCTCGGCGGTGGTCTTGTAAGCGGTTCGGTCGTTTTACTCTCGGGTGAGCCCGGTATCGGAAAGTCCACCCTTCTTATGCAGATATCCGATATTTTCTGCAAGCAGTACAAGGTCCTTTACGTATCGGGAGAAGAATCCTCAGGTCAGCTCAAGCTGAGAGCGGAAAGATTAGGGGTTGCGGGTGAGAACCTCTATATTCTGACCGAAACCAACATTGAAGCCGTATTTGAACAAATATCCGCTGTATCTCCCGACATAGTCATTGTCGATTCCGTACAAACGATGTATACCGAGAACGTGTCATCCTCCCCGTCGAGCATAACTCAGGTAAGAGAGTGCGCTATGTCATTCATTTCTCTGGCTAAAAACAAAGGCATCTCGGTAATACTCGTAGGCCACGTAAATAAGGAGGGCGGTATTGCAGGCCCCAAGGTGCTCGAGCATATGGTTGACGCCGTGCTTTATTTTGAGGGCGAGCGTCATCAATCTTACAGACTCATACGCGCTATAAAGAACAGATACGGCGCAACAAACGAAATAGGTGTTTTCGAAATGACGGACACCGGACTTTCAGAGGTGGATAATCCGTCCGAGATGCTTCTTTCCGGGCGTCCGATAAACGCATCCGGAAACTGTGCCGTATGCACAATAGAAGGAACAAGACCGCTGATTGCCGAGGTGCAGGCTCTTGTAACTCCAACGACCTTCCCTTCTCCGCGCCGAACGAGTAACGGTATAGACTATAACCGTCTCTACCTCATCCTTGCGGTGCTTGAGAAAAAGCTGGGCCTGAGATTCTCTGCAAACGACGTATACATCAACGTAATAGGAGGTCTGCGTCTCACAGAACCCGGAACAGATCTTGCACTCGCTTTTTCGCTTATATCAAGCATACTTGACAAGCCGCTTGATGACGACGTACTCGTAATGGGCGAGCTCGGACTTTCAGGCGAGGTGCGTGCTATTTCAAACGCAGACGTGCGTATAAAGGAAGCAGCAAAGCTCGGTTTTACAAAAATAATATTGCCTAAAAGATGTGTTGACGGCAAAAAGAGCCCCCCGGGTGTAAAGCTTTACGGAGTTACGTCTATCGGTGAGGCTATGAGAATGCTGCGTCAAAAGGATAATTGAGGATAAAAGAAAATGGAAAAGATGGTTTGGACTCCCGGTGCAATGCTTTCTCCGCTTCCTCCGGCTCTGGTAACCTGCGGAAGTGCGGAAAAACCGAATATTATTACAATAGGCTGGACGGGCATACTCAATTCAAAGCCCCCGAAGACCTATATTTCGGTCCGCCCTGAAAGATACTCATATAATTTACTTAAAGAATGCAAAGAATTTGTAATAAATCTCCCTCCCGCTTCACTTGCAAAATCGGTTGATTTTTGCGGTGTAAGATCGGGAAAAGACATAAATAAATTCGAGTACTGCTCTCTCACTCCCGAAAGAGGAAATACCGTAAGCGTTCCTTCTATCGCGGAATGCCCGATAAGCATAGAGTGCAAAATAACAGACTCCGTGCCGCTCGGATCACATGAAATGTTCGTTGCGGATATATGCGCGGTAAAGGTATCACCCGATGTGGTAAACGAGCAAGGAAAGCTTGAAATATCTAAATGCGATCTTATGGCTTACGCTCACGGAACCTATTTTTCACTCGGAAAGCAGCTCGGTACCTTCGGATTTTCGGTAAGGAAAAAAAAGAAAAAAAGCTTCAAGCAAAAAAAATAATTCTTTTCAATATGTCCTCTGTGAATTCACACCGAGTTAATAAAGAAGTTGTATAATATTTTATATTTTAAGATTAAGGAATTTTACTGATGAACAATAACGAAATAACCTGTCAAAGAAGAAAGACCTCCATCGGCGGACAGGCCTTGATGGAAGGTATAATGATGAGAGGTCCCAAAAAATCCACCATGGCGGTCAGACGTCCGAACGGAGAAATGGTTCTCGAAGACGCAGACATCAAGCCTATGTTCAAGGGGCCGATCGTAAAAATACCTATAATTCGCGGTATGTTTAATTTCATAGATTCTATGCGCATCGGATACTCCTGCCTTATGCGTTCCGCAGATATCAGCGCTCTTGAAGAGATAAGAAACGAAAGCGCTCCCGATACTGATGGAATGTCAGAGGAGGAGGCAAAAGCTGCAAAAGAAAAACAGCAGAAGAAGGATAACCTTTTAATGGGCGGTCTGATGGTAATCGCTTCGGTTCTTGCCGTAGCACTCTGTCTGGGACTCTTCTTCTATCTGCCTTCCCTTTTATACAATCTTACGCTCGGAAGAATAGAGGCTCTTAAAAGCAACGCTTTTGTAAAATCACTTTTTGAAGGCGTTCTGAAAATAGCACTCTTTATCGGATACATGGCTCTCGTCTCTCTTATGAACGATATCAAGCGTACGTTTATGTATCACGGTGCGGAACACAAGACTATATTCTGCTATGAGAGCGGTCTTCCGCTTACTGTTGAAAACGTAAGAAAGCAAAGCAGATTCCATCCGAGATGCGGCACCTCTTTCCTTATACTTATGCTCATTGTGGGCGTATTTATCGGAATGTTCATCCCCACGTGGTTCAATCCCCTTCTCAGAACCGTCGTAAGGCTTCTTCTCCTCCCTCTCACGATGGGAATAGGCTATGAACTTATCAAGATCGCAGGAAAACACGATAATGTGTTTATAAGAATAATTTCCGCGCCGGGTCTCTGGCTTCAGAGAATATCGACCAGAGAACCGACCGACGATATGATCGAATGTGCAATAGCGGCTATTGAGTCTGTTATCCCTGATGACGGCTCTGATATAATCAAATAAATATTCAGAGATCTGAAAAGAATCGTCTGTTTTAAAAAGAGCGCACTTAAAATTTTTTTAACATGCGCTCTTTTTTTGAGGAAGGAAAAGAATATGTATAAGATTTTGAGTGATCTTTTATCTGATAAAAAAAGTGATACCGTAATTTGGGGTGTCAAAGCCTAAATGTTTATCGCCGAGAGTAACCGTTTGGTCACTCTCGGCGGTTCCGTTATATAATTTGTTTTTTTATTAAAAATCAGACGGTAATAAAATCCCTTATTCTCTCGAGGGATACAATATCTCTGAGTATAACTCTGTTCAGCTCCTCAGCAACACCGTCCAAGCAGCTCAACGAATCCTCGGATATAAGTCTTTTAGAATATTCGATCATTTTTTTTAGTGAGCTAATGTTATATTTCAGAACACTTACCGCACTGTAAGGTGCTTTACTGTCGGCATCCCGGGAGAGGCAAACCGACGTAAGCTCTGTATTTATATTCAATCTCGGATTGCATCCGTTTGCGAGAAGAAGTCTTCCAAGCCTTCTTACGTCCTCCACGTAAGAGCTTGAAAGCCTGTCGCACTCTTCCGCTACGTGCGGTAGCTCTGATTCAAATCCGAGCGAAAAGAACATATTTTTATCTGCCTCGATCATCTTACTTTCGAGTAGTCTCTCTATCCTTACGTTTCCGTTATGCATATTTCGTCTCGCGCTTGACATAATAATTTCCCCTTATAATTTATATTTATATCAAAAGTATATTCAAAAAACAACAATATTGACACACAAAAGAAAAAATGACGCAGATCGAAAATACGGTCTGCGTCATTTTTTTAAAAAACAACATTACTCTATCTCCTCGATGTTGTAAGGCGTCGTCTGATATACAAAGTAATTAAGCCAATTTGAATAAAGAAGATTAGCACACGATCTCCATGTTACGAGAGGAGCCTTTGTATCATCATTGTCGGGATAATAGTTTACCGGCATGTCTATAGGGAGACCGAGATTCTTATCTCTGAGGTATTCCTTTTCAAGCGTACGCGCGTCATACTCCGAATGACCGGTGACAAATATCTGTCTTCCCTTATCCGTCATGCACACGTAAACTCCGCCCTCTTCAGAGGTAGATATTATTTTGAGTCGATCGCATGCCTCTATATCTTCTGTAGCTACGGTAGTATGTCTTGAATGAGGAACCATAAACTCGTCGTCAAAGCCTCTGAAAAGTATCGCATTCTTATAATCGAGCTTATGCTTATAAACACCGAAAAGCTTTTTATCGAGCTTTTTCTTTTTTATTCCGAAGTGATAGTAAAGTCCTGCCTGTGCCGCCCAGCATATATGGAACGTGCTGGTAACGTGAGTCTTACTCCACTCCATGATCTCGCAAAGCTCTTCCCAATATTCAACGTCTTCAAATTCGAGATGCTCGACAGGAGCTCCCGTAATTATCATCCCGTCGAATTTTTCTTTCTTTACCTCGTCAAATGTCTTATAGAACGCGAGCATATGCTCAGCCGCCGTGTGCTTTGAACGGTGTGTAGCGGTCTGAAGAAGCTCGAGCTCGACCTGAAGAGGAGTATTTCCTATAAGACGGGATATCTGTGTTTCGGTAACTATTTTATCCGGCATAAGATTGAGCATAAGTATGCGCAAGGGACGGATATCCTGCGTTATTGCTCTTGTTTCTGTTATAACGAATATGTTCTCATTTATAAGAGTATTAGTTGCCGGAAGCAAATTAGGTATCTTTATGGGCATATCTTTTTCTCTTTCTGAAATATTTTTACTTTTGAGATTCGGTAAGAGCCTGTTCGATATCGGCAATAATATCGTTTACGTTCTCTATACCTACGGAGAGTCTCACAAGGTCGGGAGTGATACCTGCATTTACAAGCTGCTCATCGGTAAGCTGGCGGTGTGTTGTGCTGGCCGGATGAAGAACAGACGTGCGCGCATCGGCTACGTGAACTACTATTGCCGCAAGCTTGAGGCTATCCATAAATTTGACTGCTGCGTCTCTGCCGCCTTTAACACCAAATGATATTACTCCGGAAGCTCCGCCGTTGAGGTACTTCTTAGCCTTTTCATATTCCTTGTTATTCTCAAGAAGCGGATAGCTTACCCAAGAAACCTTATCACTCTTGGAAAGGTAGTCTGCGACCTTCATAGCATTCTCCGAGTGTCTCTCCACGCGAAGCGCGAGGGTTTCAAGTCCGAGGTTAAGTATAAACGAGGACATCGGAGAGAGCGGAACTCCGAAATCTCTCATAAGCTGAACACGCGCCTTTGTAATATAAGCCTTATCACAGCCGAAATCACGTGTATAAACAACACCGTGATAGGAGGTGTCGGGGGTAGTAAGCTCGGGATACTTTCCGTTATCCCAATTGAATCTTCCTCCGTCAACGATAACTCCGCCTACGACCGTTGCATGGCCGTCCATATATTTTGTTGTTGAATGAATAACTATATCCGCGCCAAGCTCAAAGGGCTTACAAAGGATAGGTGTAGCGAATGTGTTGTCTATCATAACAGGAACACCGTGCTTATGTGCTATCGGAACGTATCTGTCAAAATCAAAAACGGTAAGTGCGGGATTAGCGATGGTTTCTCCGAACACAAGTCGCGTTCTGTCATCGAACAGAGCGTCCACCTCATCGTCTGTCATGTTTTCGGTAACGAATCTCGTCTCTATGCCCATCTTTTTGAGTGTAACGGCAAAAAGATTTACCGTTCCACCGTAAATCGACGACATGGATACTATGTTATCGCCCGCAGACGTGATGTTGAGTATCGCTATAAGATTAGCTGCCTGACCCGAGGAGGTGAGAAGCGCACCCGTTCCTCCTTCGAGGTCAGCGATCTTATCCTCAACGCATGCAACTGTCGGATTTGAGATCCTTGTATACATATGACCGTCTACCTTGAGGTCAAAGAGCTTTCCGAGATGCTCGGAGCTGTCATATTTATAAGTTGTACTTATATTTACCGGCAGAGTTCTCGGTTCACCGTTACCGGGCTTATAACCCGACTGTATACATTTTGTTTCTATAGAATATTTGCTCATCTTAATGTTCCTCTTTCTGTATGAATTTATTTGATTTTTCTTGCTTCAAGATAATGTCTTTTATCAAGTGCGTGCCCCATAGAAAAGGTCTTTCGCGGCAACACACCATCGCTTATAACTCCACGGAAAAGATCGTTCTTGCTCATTCCTCCGAAAAGGATCCCGAGAGTCGTTCCGTTTGAAAGTGAACGAAGCGAATCCTCGCCGTGTATATAATCGATCTCACATTCCGGGTGGGATATCACGAACTCATCGAGTATCTCCTGAACAAATCCAACCGGCAGACTCTTGTCAGGAAAAGCTACGTTTACCGTTTCGTTGCCGATAGCTGAGATAAGCTCTATGTCAAAATCCTTCTCACCGCCGCACGAAGACCTCGCTTTTTCTTTCACGTAATCTGTGAGTTCACTCAGTACTTCTGCGGACTTACAGTTTACGGTGCGGTATATAGGCTCAAAGTCGAGCGCCTCGCTGTAAAGGTTGACCAGCTCAACCAACGCATATCTGCAAGGCATTCGCTCGGCTTCTTTTCCGTAAAGCTCCTTTGCGTTTTTGTATATCGCCTTTGCCGTGGCGAGAGAATGGTTTCCGTCGCCCACAGCAAAGAGCAACGGCTTTACGTTATTTATACCGTAGTATTTTTCGGAATAAGCCTTAGTTGAGTATCTCGCAAGGAGCGCATATATTCGTCTTATGTTCTTTTTGTCAATAAAATAACCCTCTATATGTCCGGCGCCCATTATAAGATCAAACGCGTATGCCTTCTCGAATGAAGTATAAATTTCTTCAAGAGGTTCTATTACACGTTTATTTGCGTCGTCAATAAGAAGCATTATGTGCGGCAGCTCAAGCGGAGCGTTCTCTCTTATCTTCACTCGAGGGGGTATTCTTTCTACCACTGTCTTCTCGGTAGGTCTGACAAGAGATGAAGAATCTTCCGAATAATCGTAATACTCAAGGTCTATCTTGCCGACTATACCGCATCTTATTCTTCCATCCGGCTGGGTTCTTCTTACGTATATCATACTGTCAAAAAAGAGCTCAGAATCATTCTCGCAATAGTCATTCATTGCGGTGTTTATCTTTTCAATACGCTCATCGGAATCCCGAAGATACGCCTCGGGCAGTATCATGTTCAGTGATGACGCAGCATCCCCTATTTTTTTAGCACACTCTTCCCAAAAAGCCTTTTCACTTGTAAACTGATCACACGCGATCACTGAAAATTTTCCCGCGTCTTCTCCGAAACGCTTCTTCGGAAGAAGAATGTCCGCGGTGGAAAAAATATTCGGCATAATAACCTCCAAAAATGAAACTGTTAAAATTATACCATATTAAAATCGTTTTGTAAAGGTATAATCATAAAAAATGTGTGTTTTATTTTGAAATTTTTTTAGATTTCACTTGCACTAACGTAACATATATGATATAATATAAAAAATACCTTTTAGATAAGGGGAAAAAAATGAAAAAAAGAACAACGCTAACGATGCTATCTTTTCTTACGCTTGTGTGTATTCTCGTCTCGTCTCTTATATCGTGTAAAAGCAAGACCGAGACTCCGCCACAGACTACCGAAGGGTCCACATCGGATGCTGTAACCGAAGAAAAAGAAGAGATCATCGATCTTATTTCGGGCGGTGTATGCAATTTCAAAATAGTGCGACCCGCTTCTTCACTTCCCGATTATATTTTCAACGCCTTCGGGGATATAAGGGACGCTGTAAAAAAGCATACCGGAATAACCCTCGATATATCATACGAGGATGACGGCGGAAACGAAATAATCGTCGGAAATACCGGGCGCGAGGTACTTAAAGAGCTTTCGTCAAAATACAGACTGAAGGATTGCTTCGTAGGTGTTTATAAAAATCAACTTATAATCTACGGTGCAAGTGAGACAAGCCTTAAAAAAGCAGTGACACAGTTCGAAAAAATGCTTGCGGAAAAGGCAAAAGAAAGCAAGACCGATATAAAATTTTCAAGCCTCGAAAATTACGAATATCTATCGACAAGTTACGTAGTAGAATCCTTTAGCATAGCGAATACGCCTCTCTCGGAGTATTGCATAGTATATTCTCCCGACGGTCGCTACTCTGAGGAACTGTTGGCTCTGAGGCTTAAATCAAAGCTTGAAAAATCGGTAGGCTTCCCCATTAACGTATATACCGAAAACAAGGTTGATAAAAACGCAAAAAAGATAATCATAGGAAACACCTCCTATTCAAGCGACGTCTCTGTAGGTGAGTACGAGTTTGGGCTCGACGTAAAGGCCGGTGATCTGCGCCTATACGCGGATTCGATAGAAGGTTACTACTCACTGTTCGATTATCTTGCATCAAATCAGCTGACACAAAAGGATGTAGTGCTTGAAGAAGGACTCACTGTCACAAAGTCGGTTGACACAAACAAGATCAGCACAAAGATAAACAAACTCGGTGACGTACGTGTTTTGATCAATAACATTCTGGGCAACTGCGATAATAACAAATATCCGGTCATATACCGCACAAGATCTGTTACAGAGCTTATCGCAAGCTACGCCCCCGACGTTGTCGGCCTTCAGGAGTGCTCACCCACAAGTCGCTCTTGCAACATTGTAGAAATATTCAAGACCTACGGATACGAGGAAGTATCGGTCAATCCGACAAACTCCAAAAAGAGCAATTACACACCACTGTTCTACAATCCGAAGACCGTAAAGGTGATCGAGGGTGGGTACGTATATTACAACGGAACGCTTAATGACGGCGGTTCAAAATCTATTACCTGGGCTGTGTTTGAAGTTCTCTCAAGCGGAAAACGCTTCGCTGTATGCTCAACTCATTTCTTCTACCAATCCGCAGATCTCGGCGGAGACGCGGGAAGAGTTGAAAATGCAAAGACTCTGGTCAAGACTGTCAAGGACATCGTAGCCAAATATAACGTTCCCGTCATTGCGGGAGGAGATCTCAATACCCGAACCACAACATCCGCGTTCAATGAGCTTACATCAAACGGGCTTGTCAACATTCAGCCGATCGCCAAAAAGGCAGCTAATTCCGCAACCCATCACACGTATCCCGAATTTCACGCGGATCTCGGATATTATTCGACGTACGTTCCGCCTACTGCCAACGTATATGCATCAAAAGCAATAGACCACGCACTGGTATACAACAAAGGCTCTCTCACGTTCGAGCTTTTCGACATAGTGACCGAAAACTTTGCACTCATGTCAAGTGACCACTGTCCGCTTGTTATCGATTTCACATTTTGAATTAAAAAGAGGTAATTTACCATGAAAAAAAATCCTATCTCAAGAATACTCTCTATCGCTCTTACGATTCTCATGCTCTCTTCAGCACTTGTCTCGTGCAACTTTGGAAGCGGTGAGCAAACTACGGAGGAAGTAACAACGGCAGTTCCCGAGGAAAGCACCACTCTCTTTGAAGAACCGATAAGCATTCCGCTCACCGAAAACGGAACCACAAAATTCACTCTCCTCAAGCCTATCGGAGTTTCCGATGATCTTCTTGACGTTATAATCGATTTCAGAGACTCATTCAAGTCCAAGACCGGAATCAACATCGAGCTTGAATATGAGGACGAAGATGAAGCCGTAAACGATGATTTTGAAATACTGATCGGAAAGACGACACGTCCCGAGTCTGCTGAAAAATCAAATGGCCTTAAAAGCAAGGATTACTTTTACGGTATTGTCGGAAATAAGCTTGTTATAACAGGCGGAACAACGGATTCTATCCAGAAAGCGATCAACCATTTTGTCCGCAACGTCATTGACAAGGCAGAAGACAAAAAGAATATTACGCTGAACCTCGAAAACAACTACTACTCCAGTGGAACGTATTTTATTAACTCATTCAAAATTGGCGACGTTGATCTTGCAAATTTCAAGATAGTATATGCAGACAAGGACTACTATGCCGCTGAAGTATTTGCAAGACGCCTTCAGGAAAACATAAGGGCAAAGGTCGGATACACTATTCCCATAATATCCGACAGCGAAAGTGCTACGGCAAACGAAATAGTTATCGGAACAACAAACAGAGGCGGTCCCAAAAATAAAGAAAGTTCCTATTCTATAAAATACGAAGGCGGTAAGCTTTATATGGCGAGCGATTACTCCGCCGGATATGAAACACTTCTTCAATACGTAGTTTCAAATATCTTTACCCTGGGAAAAGAGATCAACCTTAAGGACGACGTAAACGTAGAAAAAGATCTCACGGGAGTGTTCAAAAACGGCACAGAAAACGTATTCTCCAAGACCGGCGTAAGACTCCTGTTCAACAATATCTGGAGCGGTAACGAGGCTTCTGCTCCCGCAAAACTCAGAGCTCAGCAGCTTGCAGACGTATACAGAGATTACGATGCAGACGTTATAGGTCTTCAGGAATACAGCGGTGCTGTGAAGACAGAGCTCGCAAAGCAACTCAAGGAGCTCGGATACGTTGAGATCCCCTACACAAATTCAAACAACACCAGCATAGTTCCGAGAACTCCCATATACTACAATCCCAATACCATTGTGCTTAAGGATTCCGGATTTTGGAGATATGGAGACACCTCGGGTGACGTTTCCAAGGCTGTCGGATGGGCTGTATTTGAGGAAAAAGCATCCGGTAAGCTCTTTATAGCAGGTTCAACTCACTTCTGGTGGAAGAGTGAGGTTCCTCAGGATAACGAAAACAGAAAGATAGATGCACGTGAGCTTTGCGAGCTTATGATCTCTCTTTCCACAAAATACGATGCTCCCGTTATAGTTGGCGGAGACTACAACTGCAGGCTCGAGAGCGATCCTATCAACATAATACTCAAAGATAACAAGTTCGTCGAGGCAGAAGATATTGCCAAGAAAACAGAGTTTGGCGGAACCCACCACGCATATCCTACCTTCAACGTTGAATTCGGTTACGCGAACACATATTTCCACGCAAGCGGAACGTATAAAACTGCTATCGACCACATCTTTATGTACAACCAAGAAAAGCTTGACGTTCACCTTTACGACGTTGTAGAAGATTTCTTTGCACTTGCTTCAAGTGACCACTGTCCTATGATAACGGATATCACACTCAAATAATAAACTTGCGCATTCCGCAGTAAGCAAAGGGCAGATTCCACCGCGGGTCTGCCCTTCCCTCTTTATTTCTTACGGATGGAGAATACAATGAATAATATTATTTTAAATAAAGGAGCTTCACTTTTATTTGTCCTGCTTCTTTTCATCATGGCACTTGTTTCCTGCACAGATACAAAGGTGCCCGACATACCGATAACATCACCTATAGAGTCGGAAAGCACCACACTTCCAAAAGAAGAATCCTCTCTTGAGCTTTTGAGCAACGGTGTGTCAAGCTTCAAAATACTTTGGCCTCTTGATTCCACAGCGGAGCAAAAAGAACTTATATTTTATTTCAGAGATCAATTTGAAAAAAGAACCGGTGTACGCCTTGAAATTGTGTATGAAAAAAAGAATGACGATCCGAAAAACGATAATTTTGAAATACTTATAGGTAATACCGATCGTACGGAATCTTTGGAAGTAAGCAGATCGCTTAGAAAAATGGATCATCTGTACTGTATGTCGGGAAACAAGCTTGTATTTGCCGGGGGATGTGACAACAGTCTTAAATCCGCGGTACAGTATTTTTTCAGAAAGTTCCTTGACAGTGCGGTTTCGACCGATAAAAGCAACGTGGTATTTACGAGCGCAGACGATTGTATTGAAAAGGTCAACTACCGTCTTGAGGATTTCAGGATCAACGGTACCGATGTCTACAAATACAAAATAGTTTATTCGGAAAGCGATATGATCGCGGCAAGAAATTTTGCGTTCAGGCTTTCCACCCTTATTTCGAATCTTTACGGATATGATATCGACGTCGTAAAAGACTCGGCACCGATAAGCGAGCATGAAATAATTATCGGAAACACAAACAGATCTCATCCTGCCTTTTCTGCCGGTGAATGCAGTATGACTTGCAAGGACGGAAAGCTCTATTTTTATTCTCCGCTCTCATCTGCATATACGTTTTTCTATAGCTACGTTGAAAACAATCTCTTTAAAAATGCAAAGCAGCTTTTGCTTGACAGCAGTTCGACGCTCTCCGCACCGATGACATCGCTGTTAAGCGGAGGAAGCGAAAACATACTGAATCGTTCCGGAGACGTAAGGATCCTCTTCAACAACGTATGGTCGGGAAATACGGAAAGCGCGCCCGCAAAGCACAGGGCGCTTCAGCTTGCCGAGCTTTACTCGGAATATGCTCCGGATATAATAGGGCTTCAGGAGTTTAGCGGAGTCATAAAAACAGAACTTTCAAAGCATCTTAAGGAAATGGGGTATAAGGAGGTTCCTTATACGACTAAAAATCAGAATTATGCAGTCAGAACACCTATATACTACGATCCGAAGGCAGTAGAGCTTGTCGATTCGGGATACTGGGCATTCAATGACACTGCAAACGATAAGTCCAAATCTATCGGCTGGGGTATATTCAAGGATAAGAACGGAAAGCTCTTCTGTGCCGCTTCAACGCATTTCTACTGGACAAGCGACGAGCTCGGTGAGTTTGCAAGGCAGATAGATGCTACCGAGCTGTGCGAGCAAATGAGTGCTCTTTCGGCAAAATACGGTGGTATACCCATAATAATCGGGGGGGACTATAACTGCAAAATGGGAAGCGCGCCTCTCGGTATTATGAAAAGTAAAGGCTTCACCGATATTGAGAGCACTGCTCAAAAGACCGAGCTTAACGGTACACACCACTCATACCCCACTATCAATTCAGCGGGCGTATGTACCGGATACGCGTATGCATCAGGAACCAATGAGAACGCTATAGATCATATCTTCTCATATTCTGACACCAACCTCACAGTCAACCTTTACGACGTTATCGAGGATCTTATGGCACTCGCATCAAGCGATCATTGCCCGTTACTAACCGACATTACTTTAAAGTAAAATAATTATTCGAATCATTTATAAAAAACGGAGGAAGTAATAATGAACAGAATAGCACCCGAAACAATGCCTCTTTCAATAAAGAGCGGAAACTGGACTAACGGACATATTCAAGGAATAGCGGTAGACAAGGTAAACGGCTTTATTTACTATTCCTTTACAACGGTACTTGTAAAATCAAAGCTTGACGGAACGGTAATAGGAAGCGTCGAGGGGCTCTCGGGTCACCTCGGATGCCTTGACTTCAACGATGAGGACGGAAAAGTTTACGGATCTATAGAATACAAGCACGACGCCATCGGAAAAGGAATTCTGAAAAGCAATCCCGGTGCAAAGCTTTCGGATGAGGACGCTTTCTACGTAGCCATATTTGATGTTGACAAAATAGACAGAATGCAGATGCAGGCAGAGCGCGACGGAGTTATGACAACTGTATACCTCCCGGATGTTGTTGAGGATTATTCCTTCAATGACGGATTTGAGCACAAATACGCTTGTTCGGGTATAGACGGAATATCCTTCGGTCCCGGATTCGGAAACGGCAAGGACTCAAAGCAGATGCTTTACGTTGCATACGGTATTTACGGAGACGTAAACCGCGTGGATAACGACTACCAGTGTATTCTCGAATTTGACTACAGAGAGTTCCCGAAATACGAGAAGCCTCTCGCACAGCTCGAGCCTCACAAGAGTGGTCTGCGTTGTAAAAACAGGTACTTCCTCTACACGGGAAACACCAACTGGGGAATCCAGAATCTCGAATACGACGAATCCACCGGAGATTATTTCGTAGCAGTTTACAACGGAAAAAAGGAACAGTTCAAGAACTTCCCCATGTTTGTTATCGACGGATCTGTATCTCCGAAAAAGCAGACGCTCAAGGGATGCTACGGAGAAGAAGGTCTTGTCCTCACACTCAAAAAGCGCGGAATATACGACGAGGCAAGCGGAACCTACGGTCTTACGTTTGACAAAGGTCAGACCGGCATAGCCTCGCTCGGCGACGGTTATTTTTACGTATCTCACAATGACAGAGTCGTTATCGACGATATAAAATACAACACAAGCACAATAAAGAAATATCGCCTTACCGACGACATCGGTGAAAATCCGTTCGTTCTTTGCGAATAATTAAAAATAATCCGCAGTTGGCACACCTACGGTAAAGCAGGTGTGCCAATTTCTCATTACTATTATTTTTCAACTTTGAGTTAACATTAAGTTTCCTAACAATACCTTTACTGAATTTATTTTTGTGCTATAATATAAGCAGAAGCAGACGTCGGCTTACTTTTATCTCTATGGAGGTATGATTATGGAAATTACTATTGGTGCAAATATTAAGCGTATGCGCACAGCCAAAAATATTACGCAGGAACAGCTTTCGGTTGCGATGAATGTTACTTGTGCGGCAGTCAGCAAATGGGAACGAGGCGAAACTTATCCCGACATTACGCTTCTTCAACCA
>SVRJ01000038.1 GCA_015064885.1 Oscillospiraceae bacterium | reverse complement strand
GTCAATGCTATTGACTGGAAGGGCAATCCTTGGGACTGCACAAAGTACAACAAGGCTGACAAGTCCACATGCGGTGCTCACCCCAACAGCCGTTTCACCGCTAAGGCTGTAAACTGCCCCTGCATCTCCAAAGAATTCAACAATCCCGCAGGCGTTCCCGTTTCCGCTATCGTATTCGGCGGTCGCCGCGCAAAGACAGCTCCCCTCGTTTACCAGTCCACAAGCTGGCAGAACGGTGCGTTCGTAGGATCTATCATGGCTTCCGAGACAACAGCTGCCGCTTCCGGTGCTGTAGGTGTAGTTCGCCGTGACCCGATGGCTATGCGTCCGTTCGTTGGTTACGATATGGGTGACTATTTTGCACACTGGCTCTCCATGGGAACAAAGATCCCCAATCCTCCGAAGATATTCCACGTTAACTGGTTCAGAACAGATGACGAAGGAAACTTCATCTGGCCCGGATTCGGTGACAACATGCGTGTTCTTATGTGGATCCTCGACAGATGCGCAGGCAAGGTTGATGCTGACATCTCGCCTATCGGATATCTTCCCAAGGCAGAGGACATCGCTATCGAAGGCCTTGCTGACGTTTCTCTTGATACGATCCGTGAGCTTCTCAGCGTAGACGTTAAGTCCTGGCTTGAGGACGTTGAGAACATCAAGGAATTCTACGCTCTCGTTGGTGACAGAGTTCCCGTAGCTCTCAAGGATGAGCTCGCAGCTCTCGAAGCAAGACTCAAGGCTGCTCTCTAAGCCTTAAAAATAAAGTTAAACCCCACGTTTCCAAAAAAGGATAGCGTGGGGTTTGCACCATAAAAAACTTTTAAAAAGGATACTGCACAAAATGAGTATAGTAACTATTATAGGCTCGGGAATGATGGGCTCTGCACTTGCGTTCCCCGCTATGCATAACGGACACGAGGTAAGACTTGTAGGAACTCCTCTTGACAGAGAAATAATAGAAACGGCAAGAAGGACAAACAGACATCCGAAATTCGAAAGAGACTTCCCCGAGGGAATCAAGCTCTATCAGATAGAAGAGGTAGAAGAGGCTATCAATGGCTCTACATTTATCATTTGCGGTGTAAGCTCTTTTGGTGTCGAATGGTTTGCCGATAACATTCTCCCGATAATACCGGATGAGATTCCTGTTCTTTCTGTAACAAAGGGCCTTATGAATGACGAGGACGGAAACCTTGATACATATCCCGACGTATGGCAAAAGAAGCTCGACTCTCTCGGAAAGAAAAATGAGCTCAACGCTATAGGCGGTCCCTGCACCAGCTATGAACTTGTCTTCGGAGATCAGACTCTGGTAGCTTTCTGCGGAAAGAACATTGAAACTCTCAAGATGATGAAACAGATCATGGCGACAGACTACTATCACATCATCACCACCACAGACGTTATCGGAATAGAGGCGGCTGTTGCTCTCAAGAACGGCTACGCCCTCGGAATCACTCTCACCATCGGTGAGGTAAACAAGAAGACGGGCAAGAAGGATGAGTTCCACTACAATTCGCAGGCCGGGATCTTCCTCGAGGCATCCAGAGAGATGCGTAAGCTTATAAAACTTCTTGGCGGCAATGAGGACAGCTACTTCGTAGGTGTAGGTGACCTTTACGTAACCGTCTACGGAGGACGCACAAGACAGGTAGGCATACTTCTCGGTGAAGGTAAAACTATAGACGAGGCACTTGATATACTCAAGGGTGTCACTCTCGAATCTCTCGTCGTTGCAAAGAGAGTTGCCGCAGCTATCAGAGCAAGGGCGGCTAAAGGAGAGCTCGACGTTGAGGACTTCCCCCTTCTTATGCACGTTGATGAGATAATCACTCAGAAAAAACCCGTAAGCATCCCGTGGGAGAAGTTTACCGTTATAAGATAAGCGCCTACATAAATTCAAAATATAAAAAGCCCGGCAGGAGATATATCGGTCCTGTCGGGCTTTTGCTATTTCATTTTGTGTACTTTATCAGTATACAAACTTTGCTTCAATATTTATATTGCCGTCAATAAGAGAGCGGATATAATTTATCTTTCCTTCGTCGGTGACCTCTCTGTGCGCATAGATATTCATCTCACTGCCAAGTCTCGCTTCCGAGGCGTAGCTTATTGTCATAGATTTAAGGTCGCTATCTCTTGCGTCATCAATAAAGTTTGTAAGAATATCCGGATAGTTCGTGTTATTCATATGACCGTTAACGTCGGTGTCATTATAGCCGACCGTTCTGCGTCCCTTAAAATCAAACTCACACTTAGGCATAGGAAATCTGAGAGGAAGTCCTTCAAGCTTTTCAGCGTGATAATAATTTTTGAGGAGCTCTCCGTCGCAACGGATAAATCCGCCTTTTTTCAGGTCAAGAAGAGCCCACGCGGAGCTTCCGACAGCCACGACCTCTCCGTCACGGATCATTCTATAGCTTCTTGTAAACGTAAGTCCTTTATCGTTGGACGGCCATGACTGAACGGTTATTCTGTCATACTGCTTAAGCGGCTTGTATATATCAACACGGACACGGCTGAGCACAAAAGCCTTTCCATCCTCAAAAAGCTCGGTATAGGTAGGGCGGCAATCACGCATCTGGTGATTCGCCGTCTCCTGCATATATCTGAGATATATTGAGGGGCGAACGCGATAGGCGGAATCCGTATCGTGTGACATTACAGAATATTCTTCTCTGTAAGTATCCTTGTATTTATCTTCGGGAATAAGCATCATTGGCGAATAAGCTCCTATGCTTTAACTATCAACTTGCCGAGAAAGAAGATAAGGACAAGCGCACCGAGAACTATTCTGTATATACCGAATGCAGAGAAGGTGTGCTTCTTTACGTAATCGGTAAGATACTTTATAGCAACAAGCGAGACTACAAACGCTGAAAGGAAAGCAGTAACCAAAACTATAAGCTCTGTTGATGACATACTGTTTCCGTCAAGAACAAATTTGACCGCCTTAAGAAGGCTTGCGCCTGCCATGGTGGGAATCGCCATAAAGAACGAAAATTCAGCCGCAGCGCCTCTTGAGAATCCGAGAAGGAGAGCACCGAGTATGGTTGCTCCCGATCTTGACGTACCGGGAATGAGGGCAAGCATCTGGAACATTCCCACAAGGAAAGCTGTTTTATAGGTTATAGCCGACGTAGTTTCTATAGCGTTCGGTGAATCTGCGGATCTTTTTCTTTCAATAAGGATAAAGAAAATACCGTAGAGAATGAGCATCGCCGAAACAACGTAGGCGTTATAAAGGTAAGCATCAAGAATATCGTCAAAAAGAAGACCTATTACCGCACTCGGAACTACGGCAACGCAGACCTTGAACCACAGAGACCAGGTTCCTTTTTTTTCTTCGACGCTCTTGGAAAGCGCAAATGGATTAAGCTTTTTGAAATAAAGAATGATTACGGCAAGTATCGCGCCGAGCTGAATAACTACGTCGAACATTTCGTTGAATGCTTCACTCGATTTGAGATTTACAAATTCGTGAAGAAGTATAAGGTGCCCCGTAGAGCTTACGGGAAGCCACTCGGTAATACCTTCAACTATACCGAAAAGCAACGCCTTAAGAATTTCAAAAAAGGTTGTCATAAAAATAATTCCTTTCAAAAATTATGCTCTTATTATATCTCCGCAATTGACCTCAAAAGGAACGCGAAGATAAAATTTCATTGATGGATGAGGGGCACTTTCTATTTTATCACCGTTTTCGGAATACATTTCACATATTTCAAATCCCCTTCCGAGCTTTCCCGATGAGATCATTTCGGCAGAAGAATTTACGGTAAGCTTGTTTCTCTGAACAAACAAATACAGCCTTCCGTTCTCATTAACCTCTTCAAGGCCGTCAGGCACACCCTCGGTATCACATGCGGTAGCAAGATACGCCTTTTCACGGATGTATCCTACGTCCTCGCAAAGCTGAGCCGCTGCGGTAGTCTCATTTTCATAGTACCCCGTACAGTATTCTCTGTGAGAAACAGAGCTGACCTCGTTTACAAGGCTGTCGATAAGATCCTTTGTCAGTGTTCCGCTCTTTATAGAATCCATCGCCATTCTGTAAGCATTTGTAACAACAGCGGCATAATACGCACTCTTCATTCTTCCTTCAATTTTAAAGGAATCTATTCCGCTTGCGCAGAGCTTTTCGATTATAGGTAAGGTGCACATATCCTTTGAGGACATAATAAACGTACCGTTGTCATTTTCTTCTATAGGGAGAGGTGCATCCGGGCGTTTTTCTTCCACTATCTTATACGTCCATCTGCACGGCTGAGTACATGCGCCCATATTCGCATTCCTTCCGGTCAGATGATGCGAGAGCATACATCTTCCGCTATACGAAACACACATGGCTCCGTGCACAAAGGCTTCAAGCTCAACATCCGGAGGAAGCTCTGCCCGTATCTCACATATCTCGTCAAGGGTGAGCTCTCTTGCAAGAACGAGTCTTTTGGCTCCGAGCGCGGCATAAGCCTTTGCGCTTTCCGCACTGACTATACTCGTCTGTGTAGATATATGTATCTCCATATCGGGAATGATACTCTTTATCACGTTGAGAACGCCGAGATCGGCTACGATACATGCGTCCACGCCCACGTTTTTTATATCTGAGATATATTGTTTGAGTATTGGGTACTGTCTTCCCCTCGGCATGGTGTTTACGGTAAGATAGAGTTTTTTCCCTCTCTCGTGGGTATATTCGGCAGCTGCATGGAGTTCTTCTACGGTAAAGTTGTCGGCGGCCTGTCTCATACCGAACATATTTCCCGCAAGATATACTGCATCCGCCCCGTAAAGCAGCGCGGCCTTGAGTTTTTCAAAATTCCCTGCAGGGGAAAGAAGTTCAGGCATTTTCATCTGAGACATTTCCGTTTCTTTTAATTTCATAGTTTTCCTTTACGCGCTCTATGGCAAAATCGCATATTTTATCGAGTGCATCAGGGTGTCTTATCTGGCTTATAGCCTCTCTGAGAGACTCGAGGCGCTTTTCATCGCTGAAGCATATCCAGATAGCTTCGTCAAGCTTCAAATGCTTACTCGTTGCAATAGCTGCTCCGTTATTAAGCAAAAACTCAACGTTTCTGTCCTCCTGTCCCGGAATAGGATTGACTATTATAAGGGGGATACGCTTGGCAAGAGATTCACTTGTAGTAAGACCGCCGGGCTTTGTTACTATACAATCGGAGGCAGACATAAGCAGCTCCACGTTATTGACGTAACCAAATACCTTTACCGTCTTTGAAAACTCCATTTTGGACAACTCATCACAAAGCTTCTTATTGCTTCCGCATACGACCATTATCTGAAAATCAACGTCAAGCGCATCGAGTATCTGCACATTTTCGGTTATATCGCCAAAGCCCATGCTTCCGCCCATGACAAGGACTGTTCTCTTATTTTCAAGGCCGAGCTCTTTTCTCGCTTCATCCTTGGGGATCTCTTTGAGGAATTTCGGATGTATCGGAATTCCGAATGGAAGCAGCTGGCTTTTCTTGAATCCCTTTTGCATTGCATTATACATAAGACGCTTATCAGCGCATACTACGTAATCAAGGTGCAGATTTTCTTCCCAGTACGGATGAAGTCTGAAGTCGGTAACGATTCCCATGGTGGTTGCTCTGAGACCGTATTTCACCTTGATCTCATCAAGCAGCACTCCCGCAAAAACGTGAGTATAGATAATAACGTCGGGATCGTATGTAGAAACGTATTTTGAAAGCATCTTTGCGAACGAAGAATTTGCCTTTCTCATAGGTGAGCTTTGGTTTGCATCCTTGCCCCTATTTTCTGCAAGGTAATAAAAATCCCCGTAAAGCCTTTTAAGATATTTTGTAGCAAAAAGATATCCCTCTGAAAAGGCTTTATAAAGGGTTTCGCTAAGCAGCTTATAAACATCTACAAGCCTGCACTCAACCCCTCGCGATTCTATTCCTTCTTTTATTGCAGCTGCGGTGTGATTGTGTCCTTCACCGGCAGTTATAGTCAAAACAAGTACTCTCACAATAACACTTATCCTTTCCATGCCTACAGCATAAATAAAATAATTATCACAATTCCTACTATAATATAATGATATATGCATAGTACACCTTTATAATTATACATCATTTTTCTTTCCTTGTCAAGTGTCACAAAAACAATTAACAATAATTTTCACTATATTTACTTTTGATGTTATTATTGCTCTTGAAAAACAATATAATTTCTTGTATAATTATTTGGAGGTACTTAATATGAACAGATCCGAAAACCGTTTTTCGCTTATTAAACCGATAGAGTTATGCCACTCAAACGTTTTTGACCTGATAGGTAACGGATGGATGCTTATAAGCGCAGAGCACGGAGGAAAAGCAAACACAATGACAGCAAGCTGGGGAACGCTCGGATTTCTTTGGGGAAGACCGGTGGCAACGATATTCGTGCGGCCTCAAAGATTTACATTTTCCCTTCTTGAAAAATGCCAACGATTTTCTCTCTCCTTTCTTCCGAACGAGCTTCGCGACTCTATGAGAATATGCGGAAGCATCAGCGGCAGAGACACTGACAAATTCAAGGCGGCGTCTCTTACGTGCATGCATTACGGTTCTGTACCGTACGTTGGTGAAAGCGACAGTGTTTTTATCTGTAAAAAGCTATACTCGGATCTCATCAGTGGCGACAGATTTCATTCTTCCGAACCGCTGTCAAACTATAAAAACTGCGACTATCATAAAATGTATATATGTGAAATAGAAAAAATACTCAAACGAAAATAAAGTACACGGAGGCAATAAAATGACAATAAGTGAAAAGATGAGTACTCTGTGCTCAGGCGCAAAAGCGGCATACCGCTCTATCGCAAGTGCAAAAACAAAAAAGAAAAACGATATTCTGCTGACCCTTGCAAAAAAGATAAATGAAAAAAGAGCCGAAGTCTTAAGTGCAAACGCGCAAGACGTTGAGAAAGCCGCCGAAAACGGTGTTCCGAAAACGATGATAGACAGACTCACTCTCAGCAACGAACGTATCGATTCCCTGTGTGATTCTCTGCACGAAATAGTAAAGCTTAGCGATCCTTGCGGAAGCGGAGATTGCTATGACCGCCCGTCGGGAATCAGCATAAAGCACGTACGCGTTCCGATAGGAGTTATCGGTATCATCTATGAAGCACGCCCCAACGTTACGGTAGATGCTGCGGCTCTCTGCATAAAGACCGGTAACGCTTGCATTCTTAAGGGTGGCAAGGAGGCTATAAACACAAACATAGCTCTTGCAACACTTATACGCGAAGCTCTCGAGGAAAACGGAATAGATAAGAATGCATGCTCACTCATCGACATCACAGACAGAGAGGCAACAAACATTCTGCTCACAATGAAGGACTATATAGATCTCCTGATCCCGAGAGGAGGAAAGGGACTTATAAAATTCGTCAAGGAAAACGCACGCATGCCTATAATAGAAACAGGAGCGGGAAACTGTCACGTTTATATTGATGACAGCGCAAACATCACGGACGCGGTAAACGTAACTGTCAACGCTAAGTGTCAGAGACCCTCTGTATGCAATGCTGCCGAAACGCTTCTCGTTCACTCATCTGTAGCGAACGAATTTCTCCCCGCATTTGTCGAGGCTACAAGGACCTTCTCACTTGAGCTTCGCGGATGTGAAAGGACCGCAAAGATAATAAACTGCCTTCCCGCGAGCGACGAGGACTTTTTCACCGAATACAACGACTATATAATGTCGGTAAAGATAGTTGACAGTGTTGACGAGGCTATAGAACATATAAACAAGCACTCTACAAATCACAGTGAGGCTATCATGACCGCATCGATCGAGAACGCTGAAAAATTCACGTCTCTTGTTGATTCTGCCGCCGTATACGTAAACGCCTCTACAAGATTTACAGACGGTGGAGAGTTCGGATTCGGCGCAGAGATCGGAATCTCCACACAAAAGCTTCATGCAAGAGGTCCTATGGGACTTTTAGCACTTACAAGTGAAAAATATATCGTAACCGGAAACGGTACGGTAAGATAAAACAGAATAAGGCTCGGCGTATTTTGCCGAGCCTTATTTTTATTTTCTATAACAAGAAACGACACGGTAAAATACCGTGTCGTTTCTTTGTACAACCGTCTAAGAAAGTGCACTGTCCATCAAGGTTAACAGTTCAAGGACGCTTCTGAAGCTTTCACCCTGATTTTTTTCGCACCAAAAAACAGAGCCTTGCCAACTTGCGTTCTGTCTGAATAAAACTCTCAGATGAAAAGTTGCTACCTTTCCCTCTTTTATGTGCTCAGCTGATACTGTCGAAGGAGCTTTATCCTCTGATTTTTTGAACGACCTTTTACTTGAAAACGATTGAGGCCAATTCATTTCCTCGAGCATTGATTCCATATTAAGCAAGAACTCTATCGTGCTTTCAAACGGAACGCAATCCTCATAATAAGAGTTAAAAATTCTTCCGGTCAATATCTTGTGATCGTAACTGTCTATACAAATCAACGTTGTTCTGAACACATTTTCATAAATTTGTGTATTCATAGCGCGCCTCTTGATTTTCTTTTATACTTGTGATAATTATACTATATTGAGGTCACAAAAGCGGTCACATATTTCATTTTCTTTGAAAATTTTATGACGTTTTTTTGCTTTTTTCTACTTATTTTAAGTGGCGCACGTCTTAGTGTGCAAGCGCGCAAAGGTTTTGACTATATATTGTAATGAAATTTAAAAACGTCCTGAAGTGTATCATCATCTACGTACACTATTTGCAGTGCCGACTGATTCTCCGTACATATGCAAAGAGTATAATCATCCTTAAAGACAATCTGGCGAAATTCAACTCCGTCCGCGTGCCAAGACGCCTCACCCACTGAATGACACGACGGCATATCTCCGTCTTGGGGCAACACACTGTGCTCTGAAAGGGTTTCGTCAAATCCGCTTCCCGTAAACTTTACGTAGCTTTCCTTTGCCGTAAAAACCTCATAAAAGCGAGGAATAGGGTCTGTCTTCACAATATTGGCCTCATCCGGATGAAAGAAACGCAATGCTATCTTGATAAGTCTGCTTTTGAGATCTCCGAATCTTTTATCAGTATCATCGGATGTTTTTTCTATATCCACTCCTACGTTTTCATTTGCAACCGCGCATACAAGGTATTCCCCGCTATGACTCACCGAAAAGAATATCTCTCTGCAATTTGGAAAATAGGGCTTACCAAGTCCGGTATGCCCTACTTCAAACAACTCATCCGACAGCTTTTTTTCGCCAAAAGCAGTGCCGTTTTTACGCAAATAATATTCACGTGCGGCCACTTTCACGAGCTCGTTTGTCGATGATTTTTTTGACAGATCAAAAATGAAAACGTATACCTCACTTTGTATGATACTCATACGTTGGTTATACCCTTACGTATCATATAGGCGATAACGTCCTTGACCTGATGAAGCTTCCAAACGTCGCGGCTGGGGATATCTACGTCGAAATGGTCCTCAAAAATGCACACGATATTCATTACGTCAAACGACGTAAGCTCAAGATCCTTGACAAAGTCAGTATCATAAAACAAGCCTTTCTTTCCGGTTACCTTATATACTGTATCCTTAATGAACTGAAAAAGGCGTTCTTCCATATCTTCCTCCGATATTTATACTAAATGACGCTTTATTTTCTGAAGCGCAGTCTTAGAAAATTCATGTTCGCGAATGCTTACCATTTGTATCTGCTGATACAGTGGCAATTCTCTGTTTATTGTGTTTATAGCGTTCTGAAGTGACTCGAGGATGTCGTACTGGGTCATTCCGGCACTCTCTTCTTTGTTAGGGTATATGCTTGCCGCGACCTGAACGTCATCTGTAGATACACCGCTCACGGCACCGTAAACTACAACGTCCCCGACGAGCGGGATCTCCTTGATCTTTTCCTCAAGCTTTTCCGGAGAGAGCTTTTTACCGTTTTTAAATACTATCAGATTTTTCTTCCTTCCCGTTATATACAGAAAGCCGTCTTTATCAAGATATCCGATGTCACCCGTTGCAAACCACTCTCCGTGCATGGCCTCATCCGTAAGCTCGGGAAATTTGTAGTATCCCTTCATTACGTTCTTACCTCTGACGAATATCTCTCCGTCTTCGATCTTTACCTCGCAATTTGCCGAAACGAGCCCTACCGATCCGTATTTATTCGCTTTGTTTCTGTTTACACTTACAAGAGGAGCGCATTCGGTAATACCGTAGCCTTGAACTACGGTAACTCCCATATATCCGAAGGTCTCCATGATCTCACTGTTCATATGAGCACCGCCGCATATTATAAGCTCTATCTTTCCAAAGCACTTCTGACGCAATGCCTTAAGCGTATTTCCGGGGTGTTTTATACCGAGTGAGAATAAAAATTTCTTGATCTTAAGCAGTAGCTTAAGCTTTTTGGCTTTTCCGAGCTCCTCTGCCGAAAGCCACATCTTAGTATAGATGGTTTCAAGCATAAGAGGAACTGTAAGCATAGTATGCGGCTCAGCAAGCTGAATATCTCTCATTACCGTCTTAAGATTTCCGTTTATGTAGAGGTGTGCTTTTCCTATGAGCATAGAAAGCACCGAGCAGGTAAGGCCGTACGTATGGTAGAAAGGAAGCGAGGTAAATGCTACACTTCCGATAGCCACGTTTGCGAGAGCATCCGACGCGTTGGTCAATATAGCTTCCTGCGAGAGCATTACAGGCTTTGAATAGCTTGTTGTTCCCGACGTAAAAACTATAGACGCGGTCATGTCTGGTGTAACTGTCGTTTTGATCTCTTCGGGGCTTTCGTTACGTATGCGTCTTCCCTCTTCAATAAGATCAAGAACAGAAGGGACGTTTCCCGTTCCGGAAAGATGATAAGCTTTCTTGTCCTCTCCCGCAAAGGGAAGGCAAATGTCATCAAGAGATGAAGCAAAGAACAATGCGCTTACGTCAGCCATATTCAGCATCTGGCATATAGTATCGTCAGACTGTTCAACGTCAACGCAAACGGCTACTGCTCCGCAATAGGTAGCGGCAAAATAAACGAGCAGCCACTCATAGCAGTTTTCACCGAGTATGGCAATATGCTTACCCGCAAGTCCGTTTTTAACCAAAAACGCCTGAAGATCGCGCACATCGTCTCTCAGTCTGCCAAGAGACACGCCGTGTTCCTCTCCCCTTCTGGTAAACCAGGATATAGCGGGAGCGTCCTCGCGTCCCTGTGGAAGCGTCTCTATCATATCTCTGAAAAGAGAAAAGTATTCAACGCGGTTCAGAGGGTACTTCTTTATCATTCCGCATCCTCCGATCCACAGATGTGCTCACAGTATGTCTTCATAAATTCCTCTTTTCCGAGTCGGTTCATAAGTCTGAAGAACGCATCTACAACATCCGGATCAAACTGCCCCCCCTTACATTTAAGGAGCTCGTCCGTAGCTTTATCTATTCCGAGACCCTTGCGGTAGGTACGGTTTGATACCATTGCGTCAAAAGAATCGGCAACTGCGATCACCTTCGCGCCAATGCATATCTCAGCATCAACAAGTCCGTCCGGATATCCTCTTCCGTCGAGTCTCTCGTGGTGTCCTCTTACTATAGGAAGAAGCTTTGAGAACGGAGAGTATGTGCTGAGCATTTTTTCTCCCACTGACGGATGCTGCTTGATCTGACCAAACTCATCAGATGTGAGCGGACCGTTCTTCAGCAGGATAGAGTCCGGAACACCAACCTTTCCGATATCGTGGAAAAGGCCTGCTGTACGTATCATTTCAACGTCGTCAATACCAAGTCCCATTTCCTCAGCTATAGCTGCGGCAAGGCGGGAAACCCTTTCGGAGTGTCCGCGCGTCTCGCTGTCTCTGGTCTCAACAACGTAACGAAGTGTGTCTATCGTCTGCATATACGCCTTTGAGATATCCTCTTGATACGCACGTATAGTTCTGAGCTGCTTTATGGATTTAACACATGATTCTACCCAAAGCTCAAGTTGATCGAATCTGTCGTCCTTTTCATAGTAGCCCTGAATATCGAGCTGCCTTATCGTTTTTACCGGGGGCGCCATGCTCTTATGTCCGGTAAGAAGAACTATGAAGAGATCCTTATTGAATTTTCTTATCTCTTCAACGACCTGATCTCCGCAAATGGGAGACATCAAAAAGTCGAGAAGCATAATATCATACTTTCCGTTACGCACTCTTTCTATAGCGGCCACAGGATCGTTTTCAATATCCACGTCATAGCCTGAGCGCTCAAAGTAATTTTTAATTGTAGAGGTGATGATAGGGTCATCGTCTACAGTTAAGATAGATATTTGAACAGGAAGTTTAGCTTTACTCTTTCTCATTGTTCTCAGCCCTCATTTATTTGTTGTGTTTCGCGTATATGAACCAATTCGAGCGGGATAGAAATTCCGAAGATGCTTCCTCCGCCCTCTCGATTCTCACCCCACATCTCGCCGTTAAACTTACCTCTGATAACTGCGTTTGAGATGTAGAGACCGAGTCCGGTGCCCATGGTTCCTTTGTTTGTGACCATAGATTTGAAAAGCTTGTCTATAACGTTGGGACTTATTCCAACACCGCGGTCCTTGACAAGTATCTTAAGATTTTCCTTGTCCGTGCATATTTCTATCTCTATCTCACCACCGCCGTTCTGCTTTTGCGCATATATGGCGTTGCTGAGAAGGTTGCCTATGACCTGGACAAGATTGTTGATATCACCCTGCAAGGATATCTCAACGTTACGGTCGTAATTAAGATTCAGCTTGCATCCGCTGTTGAGAAGCTCGTGTCTCATAAGGAGCATGCTTCGCTTCAGCATCTCGTCAATGGTGAATGTAACGTTTTCATCCGTGCTGATATTTGCCGCCTGTCCCTTTATTGCCGTGATGATATCAGACATATACGAAGTAGATTCTTTGACCTTGGCAAACCATTCTCGCATCTCACCGTATATCTCACGGTAGTCCTCCTCGGAAACATCCTCATCCGTAAGACTTTCCTCACATTCGTCTACCAAAGCCTCTGCGGCTGATATACATCCCGAGATACTCATTATAGGCGTTTTCAGGTTATGAGCCAATCCGCCGATCATCTGTCCGAGGAACGCAAAACGCTCCTGTTCCATCATTCGCTCCTGGCTGTCCTGAAGTCTCTTCATGCTGTTGCGGAGCTGAGTGATATCCTTGAACATCATTACGAATCCGGTTATCTGACCGTTGACCTCAAGGGGAGAAACGTCAACGACAAAATATCTTTTTACTGCACCTTCCTCGGTATCAAAGGTTACCGACTGCTCGTACGAGATCAGTGAGTCCCCCTGTCTGCTTGACTCAAGAGCAGATATCATGTTGTATATAGGAGATTTTTGTACAATGTCCTCGCGGCTGACACAATCTACAAGCTTCTTGTTTTCTGTTATTCCGTATTCTCTGCCGAACAACTCCTCAAAATTGCGGTTATATTTGACAACGAGTCCGGTATCACTCAAAACGATATAGCTATCCGAAATAGCATTCAGTATATGCTGTGTAGCTATAGGCTTGATATCAAGGACGTGTAATCTGAATATTACTACCGCTATAAGGAAGAGCGTGACCATAAAGCTCATAGGCGTAGTCGCAATAGAAATATCCTTACCGCTGAAGGTGGCATACGCACTTACAGCAAGCGGGCAAAGTCCGCTTATACAGAACAGTATGCACTGCTTCCAATAAAGAGACGCCTTATTCTTCAGACCGAATCTTATCATATATATGATAGCCACTATAAGGAACACGTAGCTTGCTACACCGCTGATCATGATATACGGACCGAACACGACCTCACTTCTTACTACAGAAAACTCCTCGTAGTAAAGGTGGTGCAACGGATTCGTCCATGCTATAAGTGTAGTTAAAAGCGGAAGTATGAACAACGCTTTCTGCCACTTGGCAAGCTTTTCGTTTCCGGAGACAAAGACGAATGCTATACATAGGTACAGCGGTGGGCAGAACGATCCGCCCGGCTGTGTTGCACAGTCGAGAATATACATCAGCGTACGGTTATCGCTCGGGGTCACTCGCATAAGCATAAGGGGAATTATCCAGCTGACGTATGCAATTGCAAGGAACAAAAGTAATCGATGCAGAAGCTGTCTTTTCTTTTGTGTGCGTGCGCTCCAGATGAAGAACGCCGCTATGACTACAATCGAGATCGAAAATATCCAGATCGCAAAATCAGATATCATGACTGTTCTCCTTTTCCAAAGCTTTTAAGTACTGTTTTCATCGGGATCTCCGGAACAGAGAAGCCCCCTTTTTCAAGATGCGACGCGGTAATATCCCACGTAACTTTTGCACCGGGGATACGCGAGGTATCCTCATTGAGATTACTGAATATTACTGTTATCAGCTCTCTGTCGATCTTTGACAGCTTTTCTCTGAATATCTTTCCAAAGGTCACCTTATCAACGATCCGGATCTCCCCATCAATAACGCTTATTATTTCTCCGAGCGTAGGAGGATCGAAATTCATTATATGGTATATGCTGCTCTCACCGTTTCTGAGCGCAACTACCTCTCTTGCGCAAAGGTCAATAGGCATTATATCCGTCTTTACGGCTGCTGCCTCCTCGGGGATCGCTCCGAGCTGAAGGATTCCTTTAAGCAAAAGGTAGAATACGTTTGTAGAAGGATTGAACTGGAATTTGCCGTCGCTCATTCTTCCGACAAGTCTGCCGAGACGGAATATCTTAGCCTTCATGCCTTCCTTCGCCGCATCAAGCACAAGTCCCTCAGCAAGGAACTTGCTTTTTACGTAGATATTGTTTTCCCATATCTGGCCTACGTCATAATCATTCTCGGTAAAGCTTGCAGAAACGTATCCCTTCTTCATGCCGCTTCCGCTTACACTGGCGGTAGACATATGATAGAAGGCTGCTCCCGCTCTGCGCGCGAGGGCGAGCATATTTTCTGTTCCCTTCACGTTAGTATCCATATATGACTGTGCATTAGAGGCATAGTGACGAACGTCTGCCGCAGTATGATATATTTCACCCACACGAAGGGCAAGCTTATCATATTCCTCGTCGGTCATTCCGAGACGATCGGCGGTAATATCACCCTTGATTATCTCAATGCGGTCGAATATACGCTCGGCCTCATTCTCTCCGAAATACCAATCAAGTAACTCACGAACTCTGGCAGCGTTTCCGTCACGTACAAGGCAGAGTATTCTTCCGCTTTCCGTATCCGTTAACTCTTTTGTAAGATGAATGCCGAAGAATCCGGTTGCTCCGGTTATGAGAGGAAGCCGCTCTGTTTTATTTTCACAGTTCTCTATGCTTTCCGACATTGGCGAAGTGTCACAGCTCGCTACTCGCTTTTTCGAAAGCAGAGCGGCCTGGGCACTTACGGTAACGTTTTCATAGAAGTCCGAAAGAGACATTTCAAGTCCGTCGTTATAATAGTAGCTGAGTACGCTGAGCGCTCCCATAGACGTTCCACCGTTATCAAAGAATGATACGTCAAGCTCAGTAGCAGGCTCGCTGAGAACACGGTTCCATACCGAAAGCACGTATTCCTCGTCAGGAGTGACCGGCGAGGTTTGATCGCTCTTTCCTGTGTTTTTTACCGAAACGGGGACTTTCTTCTCCGTATCGGAAGAAGGAGCCTTGGACGCCATTTCCTGAAGAGCTCTGAGGTCTATTTTATTTGTTGCGGTTACGGGAAGAGAGCTGAGTCTGATCACTCTCGAGGGTATCATATAATCCGGAAGGATAGCAGATATTCCCGCAATAATTTCGTTTTTCTTATCTTCTTCTGCGGAAGATGAATAGAACGAGCACAGCTCCATAGAGCCGTCTTCCGTACGAATGGCAACGGTAGCCGCTTGATCTACGCATCCCGTTTGCTCGATAGCACCTGTTATTTCGGTGAGTTCTATTCTCTGACCGTTAAGTTTGACCTGAGAATCCTTACGCCCCACGTAGTCAAAGCTTCCGTCAACTCTCATACGCACCAGGTCTCCGCTTCTGTACATTTTACTCTGCGGGAAGCTGATGTCTTCAACGAAGCTTTTCTCTGTGAGCTCAGGGGCGGAAATATATCCGACAGAAAGGCTCTCTCCCGCAACACAAAGTTCGCCTACCGCAGTAGGAAGCACGGGATTCAGATCCTCATCGACTACGTAAACGCGTGTATTCATTACGGGTGTGCCTATCGTGATATGCTCATCCGGTCGGATAATACCCATAGTGGTATATACGGTAGTCTCGGACGGACCGTACATATTGAGAAGAGTTCCCTCGCTGTGCTGATAGAATTTATCGAGAAGCGGCTTTGTGAGGACCTCTCCGCCTACCATAAGGAGCTTTATCCTTCGTGCGGCACGGCAGAACGCTTCGTTTCCAAAGTAGAGCCAAAGTCTTGATGGGGTCATCTCAAAGAGCCCCGTATCGTATGTTTCCATAAGCTGAGCCAGCTTCCACGGAAGCATCATTTCCTCTTCGTCTGCAAAAACTACCGTTCTTCCGATAGCTATCGCAACAAGAGTTTCCACTACAAAGCAATCGAAAACAGTCTGGGTAGAACACAGAAAGCGTCCCGAATACGGCTCGACAAGATCCTTTACCATCGCATACAAATTAGACATAGAGCGATGGCATATCATAACGCCCTTAGGCTTTCCGGTAGAACCGGAGGTAAAGTGTACGTTAAAGAGATCCGTATCCTTTACGGGCCTGTCCGAATATCCGTCGATCTCACCATCGGGGAGACGGCAGACACGACAGGATATTTCGGGAGATATCATATCCTCTGAAAGGCTATCGCAAAGAATGATGGGTGCGTTTGAGATACCGAGCATATAATTCAGTCTTGCCGTCGGGAAGCTTGCAAGCATAAGCATATAGCAGCATCCCGCCTTAAGCACTCCGTACATTGCGGCAATGATATCCGGTGTCCTTTCAAGGCATATACCTACGCACTGTCCGGGCATAACACCCTCGTCCTCAATAAATTGGGCTATCGCAGCCGCGCGTTTTTCAAGGCGTGAATAGGTTATCTCCTCGCCGTGGAATATGATCGCCACGTCATCGGGAGAAACGAGAGCCTTGCTTCTTATAATATGGTGCAGAGGTCTGTTGACAAAAGGCGTTACCCTGTAATTCGGTATATCTATCATTTTCTCTCTGTCTGCGGGAGAAAGCATAGATATCGTGTCTATTCGTTTTTGAGTGTTTTTGATTAATTCTTTAACTATATTTTCAATGCACCTACTGTAGAAGGATACCGTATCGTGCTCAAAGAGAGAGGTTGCGTAAGATATGCGTAAAACATAGCATCCGCTCTTTTGCGCCAGCTCAAGCGTCATATCCATCTTTGCACTGCCCGTAGGCACGGCACTGAATGTCATTTTGCCCCCGTCGAGAACGAACTTGTCCTCATCGACAGGGCTTTGAGACATCATTACTCTGTAAAGAGCATTCTGCTCACCTCTCTGTAATCCGAGGGCGGATATGATATCCTCAAGTCCGACGCCCTGGTTATCGAGCATTCCTGCGACCTCGGTCTGAACGTTTTTCAACCACTCATCCGCGGTAATATCCTTCTTTGGAGCAAGGCGTAGCGGAAGCGTATTGATAAACGGTCCGCAGATCTCCGCACATTCAGAATACGTGCGTCCGGCAATAGGAGCACCTATAATGATATCATCACGGCCGGAAAGTGCAGAAAGCAACAGTCCGTATGCGGCAAGGAATACTACGTATTCGGAATATCCGTGCTCAAGACAGAAGCTTCTTATTGCTTTACTGTCTGTCTCACTGATATCAAGCTCAATATTTTCACCCTTATAGTCAAATTTCTTGGGTCGGGTAAAATCGGTAGGAAGATCAAGTGCGTCGGGAAGCTTTTTCAAATGATCTACCCAGTACGATAGAGAAGCCTTCTTCTCATCAGAGTCCGAGTATGCGTCGGTATGTACGTAATCATAATAATCCCATTCAACCGAGAGAGTATTTCCTCTGTATGCGCTATCAAGCCGCTGAAGAATAACAGGCGTACTCATTCCGTCACCGATAATATGGTGGCTGTCAACGAAAAGATACCACTTATCATTCTCGGGAGAATGCCACAGTCCTCCGCGCAAAAGCGGAGCTGACGAAAGATCGAATGGACGCAAAAATTCTACCCCTGCCCCGTCAAGGCTGTCGGCGTTTATCATCTCAAGGTCAAAATCAACGCTACCGTGAACGACCGCGCTGACACCGCAATTATCTTGAATGAACGAGGTACGGAAAATAGCGTCGCTTGCGATCAAAGCCTTGAAAGCATTCGAAAGTCTCTTTTCATCAGGCTTCTTTTCGAGCATAAATGCACCCGGCATATTGTACGAGAGTCCGCTCGGGTCGAGTACAGACTGAACGTATATTCCCTTTTGAACGGGTGTAAGCGGATATTTATCAGATAGGGGAGCTTTTTTTAGCGCGCGGACAGAAGCAAAGTTCTGCGGTCCGACGCCTGAGGAGTATGATCTGCCATCTATAAGCTCTGCTATTCTGACAGCGTTTCGGCATGCATAAAGATCGGACACTCTTATCTTTGTACCAAACGCCTCTTCTATTTTTATTATAGTTTCAAGAGAATTGAGCGAGTTTCCGCCATTGAGGAAATAGTCACTGCTTGCGTTAAGCTTGTCCGTGTGCAGCACCTCGCGAAAGATCTCGGTTATTCTCTTCGCCGTAAGCGAAACGTCATAACAAGCCGCGCCCGCCTCGGCTTTCGGCATTGGCAATCTGCTCTCGTCCACCTTTCCGTTTGCCGTGGTATAGAAAGCAGAAACTCTCATAAAGAATGCGGGTATCATATAGTCGGGAAGATAGGTAGCAGTATGAGAGAAAAGCTCGTAATCACCTATCTCACGGTCGGAGGAATAATACACTCCTATGACCTCGTTTTCTCTGACCTTGCAAACGCGCGCAAATGCTCTTGATACTCCCGGATAGGTCTCAACGCAGGATGATATCTCCTGAAGCTCGATGCGAAGTCCGCGCAGCTTTACCTGTCTGTCGGCACGCCCGGTAAGAACGATCTCGCCTCCGGGTGTCCAATATGCCATATCTCCCGTGTCGTATATTCTGTCGTCATTGATAAAGGGGTTTTGACGGAAAGCGGCCTCTGTGAGCTCGGGACGGTTTCTGTATCCGCGTCCAACGCATTTTCCGCCTACGAAAAGTCTTCCGTTCCCTCCGATAGGAAGCGGATTCATCCACTGATCGAGGACGTAAAGCTTACAGTTGCCCATAGGCTTTCCTATGGTTATTTTATCGGATTTTGATATTTCCTTCATGCTGACCGCAACGGTTGCCTCAGAAGGACCGTACTGATTGTATATTCTGGCCTTGGTGTATACCTTCAGCTTTTTAAGGAGCTCGGGCGGGAAGGGTTCTCCTCCGCACACAATACTCTCCATACGCCACATTACCTTGCGGAATACGTTATTCTGCATAAACGCGGAAAGGCGAGACGGAGTTATAGCAAAGAAATCTACCGCATAACTGTTCATCAGCATAGAAAGCTGCTCGGGTGACTCAAGGTCGCTGTCCGAGGGAAGGACTATAGTTCTTCCGCTTAGAAGGGCAACTATGCTTTCAAGCATAAATGCGTCAAATCCAACGTTGCACACCGAAAGAACGGCTCCCTGACCGTACACCTTCTCCATTTCCTGTGCAAGGTTGAGAAGATTTCTCTGAGTGATCTCAACTCCCTTGGGCTCTCCCGTGCTTCCGGACGTATAGACAACGTAAGCAAGTCGGTCTCCGGGGAGTGTATCGCTATCGCTTTTGGTCTTTTCGATGAAAAGCGGTAATTCGGCAATATTTATCTCATCAACGCAAATGACCGGAAGTCCGCAGTCGGCAAATCGCATATTATTACTGTATGTAACAAGCGCAGCGGCTCCGCTCTGGGAAAGAATATTCTTTATCCGCTCATCGGGAAGGCTTCCCGACAGTATCATATATGCGGAATCCATCTGTACAGCTCCCACCATTGCCGCATACAGATCAAATCCGCGCGGCAAAAGAACAGCTACGAGATCTCCCTCGCCGATTCCGCGTGAAAACAGCTCAAGGGCAACCTGCATACTGCGATGGAAAAGCGCGCCGTACGTCATTCTCTCGCCGTTTTGTATCAATGCGACACGGTTAAGATGACGGGCGTTATTATCGAGCAGTGCTCTGTAGACAGACCGCTCCTCAAGAGGACGGTCGGTCTTATTGAATTCATAAAGCAGTTCTTCCTTCTGTTCAAGAGAAAGAATATTGAGACGGTATATAGGTCTGTCCGGCTCGCTCAGCGCCTCGGAAAGAATATGGCAAAGATTTTTATGGAGCTCGGTTATCTCGCTCTCTGTAAAGAACTGCGCAAGGTAATCATAATCTACCGCATATTGACGGTGGTTCTTAAGGTTCGTAAGGTGTATCGTAAGCTGCTCTGCCTGGTATCCGCAATAGTGCCATCTTCCGCTGAACATTACCGAGGCATCCGGGCTCTCGTATATCTTGCTGTCCTGATACGAGAGCGCAATATTGAAGAGTCTTCCCTCCTTGCCCGAAAGCTCGCATATCTTCGAGAAAGGATATCTCTGATGGCGCAGCATATCGAACCATCTTTCCGTCAGTTCCTCATTAAAACGATCGAATGTCCATTCATCGTTTATCTCGCTGCAGAACGGCAGGGTGGTAACAAACATACCCGTGCTCTGCTTGAATTCATAATTGGTTCTGTTGAATATAGGAACACCTATAGTAAAGTTCTCTGCTCCGCCGTTACGCTTGAAATAAATGGCGAGAGCCATATAGAGCACCGCAAAAGGCGCAACTCTGTTTTTAAGGCAGTACGTATATATAGCGTGATTAAGTATTTCGGGGAATTCAAAGCTGAGGCGTCTGCCAACAGGGCTCACAGCCGCGCTGTTTACAGACTTGAGAACAGAAGGCTCTCCCGCAAGAGAGATGACCTCCTGCCAGTATTTTTCGTCCTTCTTATATGCCTTTGATTCCAGATACTCCTGCTCTTCAATAACGTGAAGCTCATAATCGGGGGCTATCGGAAGATACGGCTCCTTACCGGTAAGAAGATCGAGATAGGTACGTCCGATCTTATTGCACAGCATTATCTGCGACCAGCCGTCCGCAATAATATGGTGAAGCTTGACCAGTACTCCGCCGCTGTTTTCAGAATCTCTGAAAAGCACAAAGCGGTAAAGCGGACCTCCGAAGAGAGGGATCAGCTCGTGTGTTACGGCACTTTCCCAGTTTTCGATTCCCTCCTTGCTCGTGTTTGAAAAATCATATACAGGGAAGGTCTCCGGCTCATATGGAGCATGGTACTGAAGGACAGTACCGTTTTCCTCAGCCAATCTGATTCGCAGTGAGGAATCGCTCTCGATAACGAGCCTTATACTTTGCTGGAGAACGGGAAAGTCGAGGCGACCTGTGATCCTTACGGTCGTGCTGATATTGTTTACAGACGTTCCCGGAAGAACTCTCTCAAGATTAAGTATATTCAATTGACTGAGTGACAACGGAAACTTTCTTGCAGATGCATCAGAAGCCATGACCTATCCTCCTCTCCTTATTTTTTACGGCGTATCACACCGATGAGCTTTTATTTATATTCTTCGACAACGAATCTGTTACCGCCCATATTCTTGGCAGAATACATTGCCTTATCCGCACATAGGAACAGCTCGTTATAGCTTACGTCGCTGTCGGATAGCACCGCGGCACCGACAGAGCAGCTCATAAGCTCGTTTTCCATAATGTTAAATTGCATTTTATTAAACGCAGAAACTATCTGCGAACACCTCATTTTTACGATATCGATATCGGGAACATCCTTCATCAGGACCAAAAACTCATCTCCGCCAACTCTGCCGACTATATCGTTAGATCTGAACAGCTTCTTTATAGCAGATGCCGCACACGTCATAACATCATCGCCTACCATATGCCCGTAGCGATCGTTGATACGTTTGAAGTCGTCAACGTCTATTATCAGCATTGCGCATTTTCCTCGAGTGCCGGCGATATACTCCTCGGAAAGCCTTCGAGTAGTGCTTGCGTTGAATATCTTTGTGAGTGAATCCTGCTCGGCACGTATACGGAGGGCGCTTATTCTGTTTTCTGTCTGGGAAAGCTGAGCACTGTAAGAGGCGACCTTGCGTCTGAGATCCGAGATCATATCCCCTATCCTGTTTGCAACAACGAAAACTCCTTCCACGTATTCGTTTCCGGACCTGTCACATACGACCCTTCCCCGACTCAGAACACATACGCTTGTACCGTCACTCCGAGTAAGAGACATAAGCATTTCCGTCTCGGACAAGGAATCTATCTGCAAGCGAACGGCAGACACTGTTTCTTCTGCGGTTTCATTTGTGAGAATATCGTAAAGGCGCTTTCCCTCAAGCTCTTCGGGAGTATTACCCAAAAGCTCGGAAAGGTCGGTACATCTTCCGATCAGTCTGAGATCTTTTCCCGTATCATGACAATAATTTCCGAATATCGGACAGATCATTTCGTGAACGGTTGGCTTATCCATTGCAGGTTCTCCTTATCGTCTATCTGGATGGGAAATACGTCATATCTGATCTCGGCATCAAGTCTTGAGTGCTTCTGATAATAAGCTCTTGATAATCTTTCGCACACCATACAGCTGTTTTCATAATTTGCACGCGGAAGCATGATAACGTACTGTGAAGCGCTGCAGCGTGCAAGCGAGTCGCCTCGTCTGAGCGAGGAACGTATAGCATCCTGCAGGTCAGCCTGAAGCTTCTCCCACCGCTTTCCGTCATGCTCGTTTATTTTTTTGCCCCTCATGGTTATAAGTGCGAGATGTACCGCAATGCCG
>SVRJ01000037.1 GCA_015064885.1 Oscillospiraceae bacterium | reverse complement strand
ATATATGCGTGACATTTATGACAGATTCACTGCAAAATATCCGTCCGTAAGCACTATCGTGCAGAAAAAGGATATGTCTTATTCTCAAAGACGCGAATTCATCGAGTTCTTCGCCGATGACAGATGCGTGCTGCGAGTTGGCTTCTGCGTTCTCGGAGGATCTTTTTCCGAAGGAATAGATCTTCCCGGTGACAGACTTATAGGAACGGTTATTTTCGGAGTGGGGCTTCCGGGTATATCTAACGAGCAGAATATAATAAAAGAGTATTATGATTTCAAGGGATGCGACGGATATGATTTTGCATATACCTATCCGGGCTTCAATAACGTTCTGCAGGCAGCCGGACGCGTGATAAGAAGTGAAAATGATAAGGGTATTATTATATTTGCCGATGAAAGATACGCAGAAGAAAAATATAAGAGAATGATGCCCGAGCGCTACAGAGGGCTTCGATGCTATGCCGATCTCGAGGACCTGGCATTCGATATAAAGGAGTTTTGGCGTAACGGTTAATTACATTAAACTAAAGTGTAAACTAATTGCAATATTTTAATCAACCTCTTGCTTTTATCAAGATATTGTGATATAATATTAAGAAGTTAAATAGCAGTATTGCAATTTTTAAAATAAAACTTGCGAAATACTAAGGAGATTTTACTATGGATAGAGTAACTATCAAAGAAATATTTGAGGATCCTCAAAAATTCGGTGGAAAAGAGATAACTGTTGCAGGTTGGGTAAGAACGATACGTTCTTCGAATGCATTCGGATTTGTTGAGCTTAACGACGGCTCGTATTTCGGAAACCTTCAGATAGTTGTTGAAAACGAGAAGCTTGAAAACTACAGCGAGATAACCTCCCAGAACGTAGGCGCGGCTCTTTCCTTTACAGGAATTCTTGAACTCACACCTGCTGCAAAGCAGCCCTTTGAGCTTAAGGCGGCTACCGCATTTGTTGAAGGTCCCTCATCACCCGACTTCCCCCTTCAGAAGAAGCGCCACACGATGGAGTACCTTCGTACGATCGCTCACCTCCGTCCCCGCGCTAATACGTATAATGCTGTTTTCAGAGTAAGAAGCGTTGCGGCATATGCAATACACACCTTCTTTAATCAAAGAAATTTCGTTTACGTTCATACACCGCTTATTACCGCAAGCGACTGCGAGGGAGCGGGTGAGATGTTCAAGGTCACAACACTTGACTTTGATAACCTTCCGAGAACAGAAAGCGGAGAGATAGATTACAGTGAGGATTTCTTCGGTAAGAAAGCAAACCTTACCGTTTCAGGACAGCTTAATGCAGAGTGTTTTGCTATGGCATTTGGTAGCGTTTATACCTTCGGTCCTACGTTCAGAGCAGAGAAGTCGTTTACACAGAGGCATGCGGCAGAGTTCTGGATGGTGGAGCCTGAAATTGCGTTTGCAGACCTCAATGATGATATGAAGCTTGCAGAGGACATGGTCAAATTCGTTCTTAAGTACGTTATGGATCATTGCAGACCCGAGCTTGAATTCTTCAACAAATTCTTCGATAACACACTTATCGAAAGAATGACCGCGCTTTGTGAAAGCGACTTCGGTCACGTTACCTATACGGAGGCTATAGAGCTTCTTGAAAAGAGCGGACACAAGTTCGATTATCCTGTAAAGTGGGGTATTGACCTCCAGACCGAGCACGAAAGATACCTTACAGAGCAGATATTCAATAAGCCCGTGTTCGTAACCGACTATCCGAAGGAGATAAAGGCATTCTATATGAGGCGCAACGATGACGGAAAGACTGTTGCGGCTATGGATATGCTTGTTCCGGGGGTCGGAGAGCTTATAGGCGGATCGCAGAGAGAAGAAAGAGTAGATAAGCTTAACGAGGCTATCAAGGAATTCGGACTTCAGCCCGAGGACTATTGGTGGTACGTTGATCTCCGCCGTTTCGGAGGAGCAAAGCACGCAGGCTTCGGTCTCGGATTTGAGAGACTTATTATGTACATCACGGGAATCCAGAACATCAGAGATGTTGAAGCTTTCCCGAGAACAACAAAGAACGCAGAGTTCTGATTTAAAAAAACAACGTATTAACCGGAAGGTGAATTTGCATTTTCCGGTTAATTTATACACTTAGGAGACTACTATATGAAGAGTTATTTGGATATGACCGGGGAGGAGCTGCTTGCGGAAAGAAGCACTCTTCTCAAAAGATACGAGGAATATAAGGATAAGAAGCTTTCGCTTGATCTGTCACGCGGCAAGCCATCTGCAGAGCAGCTGGACACTGTTTCTGATATGCTCACTTGCCTTACATCCGACGATCTCAAAACTCTTGACGGAGACTATAGAAACTACGGACTTCTTTCGGGTATAAAAGAGGCAAAGAAGCTTTTTTCGGATCTTTTTTCTATCCCGGAAAAGTATATTTTCGTTGGAGGCAATTCTTCTCTCAACCTTATGTACGATTCTGTTGCAAGAGCGATGATGTTCGGTGTTTACGGAAGCGAAAGACCTTGGGGCAAAGAAGAAAAAGTTAAATTTATTTGTCCTGTTCCCGGATATGACAGACATTTTGGTGTTACCGAAAGACTCGGTGTCGAAATGGTAAACGTTAACATGACCGATAGCGGACCCGACATGGATGCGGTAGAAGCACTCGTAAAGGACGACGCTTCTGTCAAGGGAATATGGTGCTGCCCGAAATACTCGAATCCGGACGGATATACTTACTCAGACGATACTGTAAGACGTCTTGCTTCAATGGAATGTGCGGCAAAGGATTTCAGAATATTTTGGGATAATGCCTACGCTGTACACGATATCTATGAGGACAGAAAAGATACTCTTCTCGATATATTTGCTGAATGCGAGAAGGCGGGAACGGTTGACAGGGTGTTCTATTTTGCTTCCACATCTAAAATATCTTATCCGGGAGCGGGCGTTGCAATACTGGCTTGCTCGGAAAACAACCTCGCACAGATACTCCCTATAGTAGGAACACAGACTATAGGATATGATAAAGTCAATCAGCTCAGACACGTAAAATATTTTAAAAACGCGGAAAATATTTTGGCTCACATGAAAGAGCTCGCAAAGCTTATCAGACCCAAATTCGAGCTTTCAAAGGAGATCCTCGAAAGAGAACTTGAGGGAAGCGGTGCGGCGCGTGTAACGGATCCGAAGGGCGGATATTTTATAAGCGTGTATACGTATAATGGATGTGCAAAGAGAGCATATGCGCTTTGCAAGGAAGCCGGAGTTACACTCACCTCGGTAGGTGCTACGTATCCCTACAGAAATGATCCTGACGACTCAAATATCAGACTTGCCCCCACTTATCCAAGGATAGAAGATCTCTCACTTGCGGTTGAGATCCTGGCCGTATGCATTAAGCTCGCAGTCAGCGAGGCTTTGCTTGCGAAAAAAAAGTAATATGAAAAAGACTGCGCAGAGATATACAAACCCGTATAAAAATTCGGATAGCAATAAACGCTACTTCTCCTACGATTATTATCTGCGGAAAAAATTCGGCTCAAAGGTATCCAAGATAATGATAGACGCCGGATTTACCTGTCCGAACATAGACGGAAAGTGCTCTTGTGGCGGATGTATTTATTGCTCAGGCAGAGGAAGCGGAGATTTTGCCGGAAGTCCTCTTGAGTCAATAACCGAACAGATCGACAAGGGCGTTAAAATGATGAGCAGAAAATGGAGCACGGAAAAGATAATTCCGTACTTTCAGGCTCATTCAAATACATACGCCCCTGTTTCGGTTTTAAGGCAAAAGTTTGAGGAGGCTCTCTCGTATGAAGGGGTCGTGGGCTTAAACGTTGCAACCCGTGCCGATTGCCTTGAGGATGACGTGCTTTCTTATCTTGCGGAAATATCAGAGCGCGTAGCCCTTACTGTGGAGCTCGGACTACAGAGTGTGCACGATACTACTGCCAAAGTGATAAATCGCGGACATTCCTTTGCCGACTTTAAGATCGGATATGAAAGACTGCGGAGACTTGTACCTAAGGCAGAGATATGCATTCATATAATACACGGTCTTCCCGGAGAGGACCGCGAAATGATGCTTGCTACAATAAAAGAAGTTGCAAAGCTGTCTCCGGATCAAGTTAAAATACATCTTCTCCACGTTATAGATAAAACAAGACTTGCAGAGATATACAGAGAGGGAAATTACATACCCCTTTCCAAGGATGATTACGTAGATCTCGTATGCGACTCGCTCGAGCTCCTTCCCGCAGATACCGTCATATGCAGACTTACGGGTGACGGTGCACCCGATCTTTTGCTCGCTCCCGAGTGGAGCCGTAAAAAGGTATCGGTGATAAATGACATTGATAAAGAATTATACAGACGCGATTCCTATCAGGGTAAGCTGTGCTCAAACTAATGAACATGACGTTTTGAACGTTTTTTTAAAGGAATAAGAAATGGCACTCGAAAAAGTTAAAAAATTTTTTGATTTATACGGCATGAAAGAAAAGGTGCTTGAGTTCAACGTTTCATCTGCTACGGTAGCACTTGCCGCGCAGGCGCTCGGATGCGAGGAAGCAAGAATAGCCAAAACACTCTCCTTTGATATGGGAGAAAGAACCGTTCTTGTTGTAACCGCCGGAGATATGAAGATAGATAACTCAAAGTTTAAACACCATTTTTCCGCCAAAGCGAAAATGCTTCCTTTCGACGACGTTGAACGCAAGGTCGGACATGCAGTCGGCGGAGTATGTCCCTTTGCTGTCAATGAGGGCGTGGAAATATGGCTTGATGAGTCACTTAAAAGATTCGAAACGGTATTTCCCGCATGCGGAAGTTCAAACAGCGCAATAGAGCTTACGATCCCCGAGCTTGAAAAGTATTCGTCTCCGAAGGGATGGGCAGACGTGTGTAAGCAAGTATAAAAAAATTCCGTTACGCTGTGGCGTAACGGAATTTTTTTATTCGTGGTTTTCTCTGTATTCTTCGTTGAGCTTCTTTACTTTTTCTATATTTTCTTGATGCTGCGAATAAGACGTAGCAAAGAAGGTCTCGCCCTCAAGGCTTGAAACGAAGTAATAATATTTAGTGCTTTCGGGGTAAAGCGCACTTGCTATAGCTTCGTATCCGGGGTTTGATATAGGTCCGGGAGGAAGCCCCTCATAACGGTAGGTGTTATATCTGTTGTCTATATTGAGATCCTCTGTCGAAAGCTCTCCAACGCGTTCTCCGGTAGCTATTTGTATAGCGTATACGACGGTGGCGTCACTTTCGAGGTTTGGATATTTAGCGCGGCTGTTCAAACGGTTATGGAAGACAGAGGAAACTATTTCATATTCATTGTGTATCTTTGTTTCTCTTTCTATCATCGAAGCTATTGTTATGATCTGATCCATTGTAAGCTCAAGTGCGTCTGCGCGCTCCTGGAATTTTTCAGAATAAACCTCTTCAAATCTGTCAAGAAGCTTGTAAATATAATATGCTTCGGATTTTCCCGTGTAAACGTCATAGGTGTCGGGGTAGAGATAGCCCTCGAGTCTGTAATGTCTTCCGCCTTCGGGTGACATGTCTATTTGCTTTACAAACTCGTTTTCAAACTCATAGTTTTGTATCGTGTTTATAAAGCCCTCACGTGTTCCGAAGCCTTCCGCTACAAACAGATCGATTATATCGTCTACCGTATATCCCTCCGGAATCGTTATTCTCTTGATAGACTGCTCTGACGTACCCTCAAGCCATAAAAACAACTGGTCGTAATTCATCATGGGATTTACAACGTAAGTTCCGGCCTTGAAATCATATCTTTCGCTTGCGTTTTTAAGCTCTGCATAGAATTTGAAGAATGAGGGATATTCAATTATTCCGGCCTCATACAGGATATCGGCTATCTCGTTTACCGTTGCATTTTCCGGAACTACTACCTCAACTTCGTCGGTGTCCTTCACAAAAGCATAAAGATCGTTGATCCTTGTGATCATATAGTACGCAAGAAAGCAACCTACTACAGTGATAAAAATGATATAAACTATAGTCTTTATAATATTGTGTATCGTCGATACAGACTCGGTGTATCCGGCAGGTTCAAACCAGCTTTTCTTGTTGTTTGTAGGCTTTTTCTTGTATTTTTCGGCGTATTTTTTCGGAAGCACCGCAAGCTTTGTTGCGGATTTTGTTTCTTTCAGATCGCGCTTTGTAAGTCCGAAATCCTCGCTGAGGCTTTTTTCGGAAAGCTCGGAGTCTGTTTCTATCTCTGTTATAAAAGCGTCCTCATTGCTTTTTGATACGTCGTTTACATTGTCATTTTTGTTATCTTTCATATAAATCCTCCGATAAGAGTTACTGTAAAACGCATGGGTTTATTTTAAGAATTCTACGGCAAAATATATGAGATAGCATATAACCGCCGTGGGGGAGAGAAGTATTTCGAGAGCATTTGCTTTTACCGCGCTGTCCTTTTCGGAAATAGAAGCGGTAGAAGCCTTTTTCTTGTATATAGATTTACATTCACCGCAGAACATAAATGCGGAAACGAAGAATAGAAGCCCTATTACGAAAAACGAGAAATTCTTGTCGGCCATAATAAAGGCGTTTGAATAGTCTACTGCGAAAATAAAGAACAAATTGAAAACGAAGTGTACCGCAATCGAAATAAAGACGGACCCGCTTGCGTAAAGCACTATTCCGAGCACTATTCCGGCAAGTATATAGAAGGGAAGCATCTTTATATCAAAATGGATCATCCCGAAAAATATCGAGCTCATCAGTATCGAATAAACAGGAGAATATCCTTCGTATCCTGAGCAGATGACGCCCCTGAAGGTAAATTCCTCAAATACAGCGGGAATAAGCGCATATACCAATATGAGATACAGATTTCCTGATATCGCACCCGTTTTTTTTGCGGTAAATACGTTGTACAGAGTAAACGAGGAATCTGTCCCCCCCACTCCGTTTATGAGAAATGCATACATTATGCTTCCGGAGATCAGAAGAATGGTCGCAGTAAAAGCGAGGAATATTTTATCCGCTCCGAATATCGATATTTTCAGTGTGTTTCCGGCTTTTGGGGGAAACAATCGTGTAAATATTATGCACGGAAATGCGAATATCATTACTTCAAGAATGATTATTCCCAAATATTCGTTCTCTCTGGTGAGGAGAGATGTGTCGATCGCTCGCGAGATAAGGATGAGTATCAGTATTGCCGATGCGAGCAAAGGTAAATATATTTGATTTTTATTTTTCAAAGTCTTATAATTTCCTCTTCGGTAATAATTATGTCTGCGGGTATATCAAAATCGCTTTTTTCAAAGCGCTCGTTTTTTAAAACGAAGCCCGAATATACTGCGGCTATCTTTTTTATACTGTTCTTTTCGAGAAATCTGTCGTAATAGCCTCCGCCGTATCCGAGTCTGTACCCGTCACTTGTAATAGCGAGACACGGGAGAATACATATACTGTCTTCATCTCCGCAGAATTTTTCTGACAGGTCGGTAGGTTCCTTGATTCCGTATGCCTGTTCGCTGAGAGTGGAATGATCGCAAAAGAAAAATTCCATAACTCCGTCTTTACCGCACTTCGGGAACGCGGTTTTTTTCCCCATAGCGTAAAGTCTGTCGAAAAACGGATAGAGATCTATCTCGTTTCTGAACGGAGCGTACACAAGGATGTTTCTTGCGTTTTTCACCTCGTCAAGATCTAACAGAGCGTCGCAAATTCTTGCGTCAAGCGTCTTTTTTGCTTCTTTGGAGATCTGCTCTCTGTATGCAAGAAAACGTGCACGAAGCTCTTTTTTTGTGTGTAGATACATGCTCAGCGCCTTTTTGCCTGCGTGGAATCAAACAGCTCATCAGCTTTTTCTTTTCCGTAAAGACAGGAGACAAGTGCAAGTCCGAATTCAAATGCAACCCCCATGCCGGCAGCAGTGATTATATTTCCGTCCTTTACAACACCGCAGTTTAAGATCTCTGCGCCCTTCATTGAGTCTTCAAATCCGGGGAAGCAAACAGCCTTTTTACCGCACAGAAGACCGCGGTCTCCGAGGATGGAAGGAGCTGCACATATTGCGGCGATATACGAGTTGTTTTTTAATGCGCATTCTATAGCGAGAGATACGGTTTTCGAGCTTGCGAGATTGAGTGTTCCGGGCATTCCGCCGGGAAGTATGATCATTTCGGCTGAGTGATCGGTAAGCTCGCTGTCAAGCATATCTGTATATACCTTGATGCCGTGAGCGCCGCATATAACGTTTCCGCCTATTCCTACGGTATTTACATCAGCACCGGCACGTCTGAGAAGGTCGAGAGGAGCAAGTGCCTCTACCTCTTCAAATCCGTCTGCTAAAAATATATATATCATAATAAAACTCCTTAAAATATTTTATTTTAAGCTGTCGGTAAACGGAGATATATCAGCTTCACCGTAAAGCGCCTCGTAATCATCTCCGAGGAAGCACGCGAACGTAGATATATACTCAAATCCGATGCGCTTGTAGTCGCAAACGTCACAGAGTATGGCTTCTCTGTCTGCCTCAAATTTGACCGGAGGCTTTTTCCATCCGGAGAAGAGCGAATTATCAAGCCAGTATTCGAGCACCTTAGCATCATTATTTCCAAAGAAAGAGAGAAGCGGGAGTATCAGCTCGCGTTCCTTTTTTACAAGCTCTGCGTTCTGCTTTGAAACGTATTTTTCGAACGGAGCATATTCGAGGAATATTCCTTCATCCGGTACTACCTTTGTAGGAACGTATATGCAGTCTGTGTATGCGAGATACGCGACCTTTGCATTAGGTATCGCCCTGCGAACGCCCCGAAGCACCGCATTCTGAAAGATAAGCTGCTGATCAGAGAGAGAAAGCTCTCTGCATTTTTCACAGTTGCATTTCTTTTTTCTGACGTCGTCAAGCCAAAAATAAAATCTGTCCGAGCTTCCGTAAAGAGCGCGTGCAAGCTTTTCGGATTCCTTTTCTATTATTTCAAGTGCATATTGGTTACTGACACAAAGGTTAACGTCGGGATTTCTGTTATGATCCTCATCCTCTCTGAAATACTCGGGATGGGAAGTGAACAGCTTCCTGTCAAGCAGAAATGAGGCAGCGTGCATCTCGTACTCGATTTTTATGCCGAGAGAATGCGCATAGTCAATAAGTGACCTGAAGTGTTCTGTTTTTGTAAGCTCAACGAGAGCGGCAAGCGAATCCTTTGCAGTTTTGCCTCCGGTGGGATGTATGCCAATAGTATCAACAGAAAGAGCGGCACATGATTCGATTCGTTTTACCGTGAGCTCGTCCGGATGAATGAGTATTTCTGATTCGGTTTTCATATGTCCTCCGGAAATATATATAATCAAAGTTATTATATCATATAAATTAGCGTTTGTCTATAGTGAGTTCTGAAAATTATCAATATAGGTGATTTTTTTTTACAAATTAATTTTTTAGGCGGATTTGGTTGCTATTTTGTAAAATATAAAAAAGATATTTTTTTCTCTTGCATTCTTTAGAAAAGTGTGGTATAATTTGTGCGTATGCATAATTTGCGCGTCTCTTGTTTGGAGGATATCTTACGATGCTTAGTTTGACGGGAAAGAAAAAAGAGATCAATATTCTTGAGGGAAAGCTTCTTGGGAATATGATACGCTATGCCATTCCGATAATGCTCACAAATATATTGCAGTTGCTTTATAACTCTGCCGATATGTTCGTTATCGGAAATTTCTGCGCCGATCCGAATGCCCAGGGAGCAATAGGTTGTACGGGATCGCTTATAAGTCTTATAATCGGACTTTTTATAGGACTCGGTGCAGGTGTTTGCGTTACTCTTTCCCATGCAATAGGATCTAAAGATGATGACAGAGTATCAAAAACCATACACACGTCGGTCATGATGGCGCTTATCCTCGGAGTTGCGGTGTCGTTTATAGGATTTTTTCTTGCTCCCGAGCTGCTCAAGCTTATGAATACACGCCCCGAGCATATGGCAGGAGCTTCTCTCTACGTGCGTATATATTTTCTCGGGTCTGTTCCCAATATAATGTACAACTTCTGTGCGGGAATTATGCGCTCACGCGGTGATACTGTGAGACCTCTCATTTTCTCTTCCGTCGGAGGCGTTGTGAACGTTATCCTCAATGTGGTGTTCGTTGTTGGATTCAATATGAATACAGAGGGTGTTGCGATTGCCACTATTGCGTCGCAGACGATTTCCGCCGTGCTCTCAATAATATATTTGATGAAACTTAATGATGCTTGCCGCCTTGATTTTTTAAAGCTCGGTATCGACAAGAGTACTCTTGTTAAATTCCTTAAGATAGGAATACCCGCAGGAATCCAAGGAACTCTTTTCTCGCTTTCAAACGTACTTTTGCAGAGCGGATACAATTCTCTCGGCACACTGTTTGTAAACGCTAATGCCGCAGCAAATCAAGTAGACGCGTATCTCTATAATATTCTCAATTCGTTCTATCACGTTGTTCTCACCTTTGCGTCTCAAAACTACGGCGCACGGAATACAAAGCGCCTCAAAAAGGTTTTTGCTCTCGGTGTTCTTTTGGCAGTTTCTATAGGATTTACGCTTGGTATTCTCTCATACGTTTTCTCGGATCAGCTTGTAGGTATCTTCAATTCGGACAGAGAAATACTTGATATTGCAAAATACAGACTCCTCTACGTCGGTTTGCCGTATTTCCTCTGCGGACTTATGGAAATAGGAACGGCAATGCTCAGATCGATAGGCTATTCATTGTTTTCTACTGTTATAACCTTCTTCGGATCATGCCTGTTCAGGATTATATGGATACTGAACGTATTCCCCAGATATAACACGGTTTCTATGCTCTATATAGTATACCCCATATCTTGGACGGTAACGTTTGTTGTTCTTACCGTTGCGTATATTTTATGCTACAGACATAATAAAAAGAAATTGATTGCACGCGGTGTACATTTCCACGATTGAATAAAAATTTAAGGAGATTTTATATGACCTTACAAGAACAATTTACACAGACGTATAAAAAATATATAACAAGAGAGGGCTCTGATAAGCTCCTTGCGTATCTTACCGATCAAAGCGATTTCTTTACAGCACCCGCATCTACAAGATATCACGGAGCGTACGAGGGTGGGCTCTGTGAGCACAGCCTCAACGTATACTCATGTCTGGTCGATATTCTTGCGCGTCCGAGAATGAAGGATCTTTACGGAATAGAATATTCGGACGAAAGTATAGCGATAGCCGCTCTTCTTCACGATCTTTGCAAGATCAATTTCTACGTTCCCGGAACAAGAAACGTCAAAGAAAACGGGGTGTGGAAATCGGTTCCGTCATACACGATAAACGATACTCTTCCGTACGGACACGGAGAAAAATCGGTATATATAATCTCCGGCTTTATGCGTCTTACAAGAGACGAGGCTTTTGCTATAAGATATCATATGGGATTTTCTACAAATGACGATCCCGGAACGGTCGGAAAAGCACTTGAGATGTTTCCTCTTGCATTCGCCCTTAGCGTAGCCGATATGGAAGCTGCTTACTTCATTGAGGGAAGAAAATAAAAACAAATGCGTACCGATTGGCGTGATACTCTTAACGGAGAATTTGTAAGCACAAAATTTCGGCAGAGAACTTGTTTTCTCTGCCGATTTGTGTTATAATGGGGCTAACAAAAAGCCTCTCCCTTTGGGAGAGGTGGCGGCGTAGCCGACGGAGAGGGTTAGATTATGGAATAAAACGCCCTCTCACCCGCTATCGCGGGAGTCCAAAGGGAGAGCCTTTGGATGCGCGCAACCTTAGGGGTATGGGCTTGCCCTGTGCCTTTGTAATACAACGGCGAAATTGGCGATAAAACGAAAAGTGTATTTTTAGGAGGTGTTTTGATGTCAGCTTTATTTATTGATTCATGTAGTCAACTCAAATCTATTTTAGAGAAAAGTGAATTTTTATCTCCTCATAATTGGTTAATATCGAATTTAGAATGTTATGATACCACTGGTTGGGAGGGGTGTGAGAAATGGGAAAAACAATCACTCATACTGACTGATGAAGAACTCAAGAATGATATCTATTTAAGAGATATGCAATTCATTTGGGGTGTCTTTTCTGCTATACCAAAGGACTATAGCAGACAGGATATTGAGAAATATTCTCTCCCTGAACTTGAAAACCCTAATTATATGGCAAACCATATTAATCCGCAACACCCTTTAGCTTTCTTGGAAATCTCTGTTTGGGATGGAAGTTATACATATATTTGCGCACACGACGAACATCTTTTGAAACCTTTTAAAGATGTGCCTTATAAGATAATTGATGCTGAAGAGGATAACAAAACTATGAATAGGAATCTCTGCCGAATACAAGATATCCTTCGCAGTATGATTCCCGATGTATCCGAAATAATTGCTAACGATATCCAATGGGAATGTTGGCACACGTTATTTTCTGAGAAAAAAAGAAAAGAAGAAATCTCTGATGAAAAAATCAAAATGGTAATAAAAGCGGTATATAAAAAAGTTTCCGCAGAGGGATACCGTTTTAGATATACCTATTGGAATCCATACACTCAAAAATAAAAATATCCCCGATAGATCTTTTTTAATCTGTCGGGGCTAATTATTTGTTTATTGCGGAGCAAATCTATAATATTGCGATTTCTCCGATAAGAACATCACACATTGCGGTACGCATTTTTTTGTTTTACGTTGTGACGAAAGAGTATCCGGCGCCTCTTACTGCTACTATGTCGTAATCGTCGGTCGAGTCGGTCCCGATCTTGTTTTTCAGGTTACATATGTGAGTACGCAGAACGCATGAATCGGGGTTGTATTCATCCTCCCATATCGATTCGTATATTTCACGTCCGGGTACGATTTGATTTGCCCGCTTCATGAGGAAGAGAAGTATCAGAGCTTCCTTTGTGGTAAGATCGGCTGAAACACCGTCTACAAGAGCGGAAAGGCTTTCTGTATTTACAATAAGCCTTCCGCATCCGAGAGATCCTCGAACCGGCTCGCGTAGCGGGCTTATCTGTTGTTTTTGAATGATCCTTTCGGAAGCGGCAAGAAATTCATCTTCGTCGCAATCTTCCGAAAAGACAACGTCTCCTCCGCATTTATATGCGTTTATTTTAAGTATTGGTTCCTGCTTGGGGGTTATAAATATTGCCGGAGTGCCGCTTTTGAACCTTAGGTTCCTGCAGATAAGGTACGCTTCGGGAGAATCAGGATAAACGTTAAATACAAAAAGGTCTACAGTATGCTTTTTTGCAATAGAGCGGAGAGCGTCCTCGTTATCAGAATAGAGTATGTTGTCTGTCAAAGTATAAAGACAGTTAAGCATCATTCGCCTGATTCCATGATATTTATCAAAAATAATAATAGTTGCGTCTCTGCTCATATATGTATCTAAACCCTTCTTGGTAAATTTTTTTGTAAAGATTCATGAGTTAAGCTTTGTACGTTTATTATATCATAACTTTCAGCGTTTGTAAATAGTTTTCAGACCTGTTTTGCAAAAAAGTTTTCCATGTCATCTGTGACTTGTGTATAATATACCATAAAAAAATCAAAATCACAGTGCTTTTTGTATGAATAATGATTTTTTTGTGTTCAAATCAAAAAATTTACTTGACAAATCGTCAGAAATGATGTATAATAAAGCATACAGCAGTGTGCGTTGTAATGATGTATGCCCTTGCTGCTTTTCCGAAGCAGTTCGGAGAGCCAAAATAAAAGAACTAAAGTATTTTAACTTATGGAGGAATCAAAATGTTTGAAAAACTCAAAGAACTTCTTATGGAAGAGTATTCTATCGAAGAAGAAGTGATTACCCTTGACGCAGAGATCAAGAATGACCTCGGTATAAATTCTCTCGAGCTTGCTGAGCTTGCGGTTCAGTGCGAAGAAAAATTCGATATTGAAATTGTTGACGAGGACGTTCACAAGTTTGTTACTGTAAGAGATATCGTTGATTTTCTTGAGCAGCAGTAAGTAATGCTGCGCTTCAGCTGAAAATACAGTCAGAGCGTTAGAGCCGTATGGCTTTATCGCTCTTAATTTTACTTTGATATTACGGAGGCGATCTTATTGAAAAACTTGAAAAACGTTCTTATAAGCGGTGGCGCAAACGGAATAGGTGCATGCCTTGTAAAAGAGTTTTGCGAGGCCGGATACAGTACGGCATTTATATATAAAAGTGATGATGCTTCCGCATCAAAGCTTGCCGAAAGATACGGTGCGTATCCGATAAAATGCGATCTGTCCCTATCTGAGAACGCTGAAAGAGCTGTTGAAGAGGTGAAATACAGACTCGGTCACGTGGATATATTGATAAACAATGCAGGCATATCATACGTTGGCCTGCTTACGGATATGACCGACAGCGAATGGAATCGCCTTATGAACACCAATCTTTCTTCAGCGTTTTTTCTTACTCGAGCAATTGTTCCGGATATGGTAAGAAGGCAGGAGGGAAGAGTCATAAATATCGGATCTGTGTGGGGAAGATGCGGTGCCTCGTGTGAGGTTGCATACTCAGCGTCAAAGGCCGCTATGCGCGGTTTTTCAATGGCTCTGGCAAAAGAGCTCGGCCCGTCCGGGATAACGGTCAACTGTGTGGAGCCGGGAGTTATAGATACCCGTATGAATTCTCATTTCACAGAAGAAGACGTTCGTGCCCTTATAGACGAAACGCCCGTATGCAGACTCGGAAAGGCTGAGGACGTAGCAGGCCTTGTACTTTTTCTTGCCTCTGATAATGCATCCTTTATCACCGGACAGTGTATCGGTGTTGACGGTGGTTTCGGGCTTTGAGTTTCGTATAATATTGTATAAAAACCGCAGGAAAGATCCTGCGGTTTTTTGTCTCAGTTTGTTTTTTCACAGATCACGGGTGCGGAAATAATGCCTTCATCCCATACTCTGTATTCGTATGTAAAGAGATTACCCTTGGTTCTGAATGAACCGGGAGAGCAGAATATCTCTTTCTTGTCAGCATGATGGATGTGTCCGAAAGCATTCTGCCTCGAAATAAATGCCGAGATCTTTACCGTATGCTTTCCGGGAGTCAGACCGTCAAAGATAGCGCAATAGGGAGCAAGTGAAATATTTTTCTCTTGACTACCGTCTACAGCAACCTTAACGCAAGCCGCTCTGAACTGAGGAACCTCTACTTTGAGAGTGTCTGAGGTGCTTTCTACGTCAAGAATGTAGTCTATTTTTCCACCGTAGTGGGGGAGCAGCTGGCTTGTTATGCTTGAGTAGGAGAGAGTTTCGGGCAGAGTTGTGATCACTCTGTTTGCTCCGTACAGTTCAACTCCGAAATTGCCGAGAATGAACATATTTTCTGTCATCGTTCTGTTTCCAAAGGGAATAGTTACGAGAAGAGTGTTTTCCCCTTTCACAATAGCGGGAAGACGTACGGTCTTTATAGACCTGTCTGTATAGTATCCAACCGGAGTATTGTCTACCGATCTTCCGTTGAAGGTGATAGAAGCATTTTGCGGATTCTCTATCGCAAGAAGCGGCTCGTTATATTCGATCTTACTCTGGAAGGTGAATCTGAGGCGTATCTTGTGTGTGATGGGATCAGGCTTTACACACCATGGCTGAGCAAATCTTCCTGATATCTCCGGCCATCCCATTCTGCCTCTGAGCTTGCTGTCAAGCGCAAGAATATATTCTGCGGGCGAAAATTCTTCGTCGTCAAGAGCGTATTCGGCACAGTCTATCAAGAGTGCGTTAGGTTCGTCAAGAATATATTTTGCCGATGATGTTCTCGGAAGCTGAGCAAAGGTGTTTATTTGTGCGGAAGAATTTGAAGCAACGTTTCGGTTTACGGGATCGAGTCTGTAGAGAAGACTGTCGTGCATATTTACGCTTGCATATATAAGAGTCTTTCCGTTCTTATGCTCGTATTTTACGTTTGATACCGTTCCGCTTAGAGTGTCATAGAGCTTAACGTCATGCTCTCCGTTAAATTCGATTATTACGTTTCTCGGCTTTACGATATCGTGGTTCGGTTTGTCCTCAGCCTGAGCAAGGAAGAGCCACATTCCGTCGCCATCCTCACGAAGTGTACTTACAAATCCCTGATATACTGTGTAGTTGTCATTGTAGACAGTGAAATATCTGTATTTGCTTAGAGCGGTGAATACGTCATATCTGTTAAAGCCTATTGTTTCGGATATATCTGACAGCTTCTTTCCTTCATCCGATTCAACAGCGTCGATGAATCCGGGAGCATCTCCGACTATTATTATCTTTCCGCCGTCGGCAGCAAATGCTTTGAGCCTATCAAGTGTAGAGCTTCTAAGTGTATGGCAAGAGGGAACAAGGACAACGTCATATTTCATCTTTCCGACGCAGAGAGGATTGGAGCCCTTTTCGCAAAGCTCCGGAAGGAGAGATTCGGATATAAAGTCAAAATCCATGCAACCGGTCAAAAGCCACTTGGTAAGAGTTGCGAAATTCGTGTCAAGCTGTTCCGCCTTCATAGCCGACGTACGGAGCGGACCGTATGCGAGCCAGTAGCTTTCGATAGGATGTATAACGCCTATGCGGACCTTGGGAGTGCCTCGTGTGAGCGCGGTAGCTACTCTGGCAAAATGGTCTTCTATATATTTGTATTCCTTATACCACGGTGACTGATAGTTTATTGAGGCGGGATAGTCACGCTTGGCCTCGCCCTCCATTGAAACGAGCGAAAGATGAGGAACTCGAAGCGTTACACCCAATGCGGCCTGCCAGTCTCCGTTTATCTTGTGCTCGCGGAAATCAAAATCCCAGTTAGTGACTCCGTAGAGCTCGCTCATCATACCCTCACGTCCGTATTGGTGGACTGCGGACTGAGCCTGCTTTGCCGTATTGAACTCACGGGCAGAGTGGAGCATATCTATTCCGGGAAGCTGGAAGTTACGGTAAGAGCGCATAGCCTCTCCGACAGACCTTGTCTGCGAGTTGAGAGTAGGCTCGTTCATCATATGTCCGGTGAGCATAAGACCGTTTTCCTCGCACCACTTTCCGCACTGGTCGCAGAACGCTTCTGTGAAGCGCTGACAGATGTGGTCGTGGTACCTGTATCTTGCAACGCTCGCTCTTCCGTCCGGAAGATCCCATACTATCTCGGGAATATGCGGAATTATATGATCTCCGTATGTTTCAAAATAAGTGTCGTCGAAATCTGTGGTGAAGGGAAGTACTATATCGTTTGTTGCAAATGGAGAGGTAGGGATAGCCTTTGAGAGAAACTGAGGCTCGTCCGTGAAAATGGCGGGTGCTGCATTTCCGAGATCCTCACCGAGAGAATCCTTATATCTTTCGTAGGTGACCTTTATAAATTCAGCGATAGCCTCGCTTGAAAGCGTGTCTACGTAGGTTTGATTGTTAAATCTCGGTGTTTCAAGCGGAGTCTCAAGATAAACGTACCAGACGGTATTCTTACCATCTTCATTTTCATCAAGGAGTCTGTATTCCTCAAGATATCCGTTTTCGTCAAGCTTTACATCAAACTTTGCGATAAATGTTCCGTTCTCCGAGCGACTTTTTCCGGTTGAAGCCGCATGCGCGGTATAAAGCTCGGCACCGCTTCCGTACGGAGTGGGAGTTATGAGAATATAATGCATACGGTATTTCGGGTTTTTCGTTACTATTCCTCCGGCAAATCCGCTGGGCCATCTGTCCTCATCGTAAAGCCAGGAAAGCATATCCTCCTGCTTGCCTTTTTCAACGCAAGCCTTTATAAGATCCATAAACTCGTCAGAGAGATATTCGGTAGCCATACCGCTTCTTACGTGCATGTGGTATCCGCCGAAGCCCATTTCCTTGAGCTCCTCTATTTGTTTTAAGAGTTCTGCTTTTTCAAGCTTGCAGTTCCATGCCCAGAACGGCGCGCCCCTGTATTCGGATGTGGGGGACTCGAAAAGTCCAAGATCGAGCTTTTCACTTAGATTCTTTTTGTATAACATATAAAGCCTTTCTGCAGTATGCAGATTTCCTTTCATCTGATGCTATAATAATTTTATCATAAATGCAGTCATAAGTCAATACGGTTTTGATGAATATTTTCGGTTTATAAAAAAACACCGCAGCACCGTAAAGTGCCGCGGATGTACCTGTCATTCACCCATTTCAAATCCGTGTATGAAGCCTTTGTTATCGGCAGCACAAATATCACCGCCGACGACCTTGTTTTTATATACAAGAACGTTAGCGTATACGGTCGATTCATAGTCCGGATAATTTTCCACAACAAAGGTATACCTTGTGATGCTTTTTCCTTTATACTTTTCAAGATTCAGACCTTGAGCCCTTTGTATCTCATTATATTCGGAAAGGACCCTGTCAAATTGCTTTGGCACGATAACGTTTTTGGTCTCCACGGGTTCGGCAGACGTATTCCAGCCGAATTGTGCAAGAAAGCTTTTAACATCCTCGGCGCCCTTTATTTTTCCGTAGCTTATTGATACCGCATTTTCATTTCCCTCGGCGTTTACCGGCTCATATGGCTCTATAAAAGCAAGTAAAACGATGAGCGTTATCATCGCAAAGGATACTATACCGAAGAACTTAAGCGTTGAGGCCTTCATTGAATAAACAAACATAATTTAACCCTCCGTGCGTTATTGCTTCAGTATATTTTAACTTTTGCCGATTTATGCATGAATGTGAAAAGAAAATAAAAAAGAGTCTCCGTATCGATCGATACGGAGACTCAGATTCAGAATTTTAATTTAAATTAAAGCTCTGCGAAGTACTTAATGGTTCTAACCATCTGGCTTGTGTAGGAGTTTTCGTTGTCATACCAAGAAACAACCTGAACCTGGTATGTGTCGTCAGCTACCTTTGTAACCATTGTCTGTGTAGCGTCGAAGAGAGAACCGTATGTGATACCAACGATATCAGAGGAAACGAGTTCTTCTTCTGTGTAACCGAAGGATGCGGAAGAAGCTGCCTTCATAGCTGCGTTGATGCCTTCCTTAGTTACGTTTTCACCCTTAACAACTGCAACGAGGATAGTTGTGGAGCCTGTAGGAACGGGAACTCTCTGAGCAGAACCGATAAGCTTACCGTTGAGCTCGGGAATAACAAGACCGATAGCCTTAGCAGCACCTGTAGAGTTGGGAACGATGTTAGCTGCAGCAGCACGTGCACGGCGGAGGTCACCCTTTCTGTGAGGACCGTCAAGAACCATCTGGTCGCCTGTGTAAGCGTGAACTGTTGTCATGATACCGCTCTGGATAGGAGCGTAATCGTTAAGAGCCTTAGCCATGGGAGCAAGGCAGTTTGTTGTACAAGAAGCAGCAGAGATGATCTGGTCATCAGCGGAAAGAGTCTTCTCGTTTACGCTGAAAACAACTGTCTTGAGGTCGTTTCCTGCGGGAGCGGAAATAACAACCTTCTTAGCACCTGCGTTGATGTGAGCCATGGACTTTTCTTTGGAAGTATAGAAACCTGTGCACTCGAGAACAACGTCTACCTCGAGCTCGCCCCAAGGACAGTTGTTAGCGTCCTTTTCAGCGTAGATCTTGATTGTCTTACCGTTAACTGTGATGCTGTCTTCGCCTGCGGATACTGTATCTGCAAGAGCGTATCTGCCCTGTGCGGAATCGTACTTAAGAAGGTGAGCGAGCATCTTGGGGCTTGTGAGGTCGTTGATAGCAACTACTTCATAACCCTCAGCTCCGAACATCTGTCTGAAAGCGAGACGTCCGATGCGGCCGAAACCGTTAATTGCAACTTTTACTGACATAGTAAAAATCCTCCGTTATTTTATTTACTTACTTTAGGGAACATCTTCCCACTCACCTTATATTATACTACAAAACGAAAAAATATTCAAGGGGTAAATCAAATGTTTTTTATAATTTCGGAGATTTGCAGTAAAAAAATAAGTCTATTTATTTTATTATAGTCATTTTGTCAACACCTTTTTTGAATAAAGCATTTTATATTTGGAAAATTCAAATTAGTTATTGACTTTTTATGCTGTTTGTAGTATAATAATTATGTATTTTTATATTTACCGAAAGGAATATTGACATGGCAAAAGACAATACAAAGCTTGTGAAGGATATAACGTCGATGGACGTTGACTTCGCACAATGGTATACCGACGTTGTAAAAAAAGCAGATCTGATCGATTACTCCGGTGTTAAGGGATGCATGATAATCAGACCGTACGGATACGCTATATGGGAAAACATACAGAGCATCCTTGATAAGCGATTCAAGGAGAGCGGACATGAAAATATATATATGCCTATGTTTATACCCGAATCTCTTCTCAACAAGGAGAAGGAGCACGTTGCGGGATTTGCTCCCGAGGTTGCATGGGTAACTCACGGAGGAAGTGAGCCTCTCGCAGAGCGTATGTGCGTACGCCCCACCTCCGAAACTCTTTTCTGCGACCACTATAAAGACATAATCCACTCCTACAGAGATCTTCCCAAACTCTATAATCAGTGGTGCAGCGTTGTAAGATGGGAAAAGACAACACGCCCCTTCCTCCGCTCAAGAGAATTTCTCTGGCAGGAAGGTCATACCATGCACGCAACCAAGGAGGATGCCGAGGCAGAGACACTCAGAATGCTCGAAACCTATGCTGACTTCTATGAAAATGATCTCGCAATACCGGTAGTAAGAGGTAAAAAGACGGATAAAGAAAAGTTTGCGGGAGCAGAGGCTACCTACACAGTAGAGGCTCTTATGCACGACGGTAAGGCTCTTCAGGGCGGAACGTCTCACTATTTCGGCGATGGCTTTGCAAAGGCGTTTGACATCAAATTCACCGATAAGGACAATAAGATACAGTATTGTCACCAGACCTCTTGGGGCGTTTCTACAAGAATGATAGGAGCTATAATAATGACACACGGCGACGATAACGGACTTGTTCTCCCGCCCGCGGTTGCTCCTATACAGGTAGTGGTCATTCCCGTTCAGCAGCATAAGGAAGGCGTTATCGAGGCCGCTACAGAGGTATATGACAGACTTCGCGGCTTTGTAAGAGCAAAGATAGACGTTACTGACAACTCTCCCGGATGGAAGTTCTCCGAATATGAGATGAAGGGCGTTCCGCTCCGTCTTGAGCTCGGTCCCAGAGATATTCAGAACGGTACGTGCGTGCTCGTTCGCAGAGACACGAGAGAAAAGATCTTTGCAAAGCTTGACGAGCTTGAAACGGTAATTCCTCAGCTCCTCGCTGATATTTCGAAATCTCTTTACGAAAGTGCTCTTCAGAATAAAAAGGCAAGAACCTTTACGGCAGAGAATATGGACGAGCTTATCGAGATCGCAAATACAAAGTCCGGATACGTCAAGGCTATGTGGTGCGGAGATCTTGAGTGCGAGCTCGCTATCAAGGAAAAGGCAGACCTTTCCTCGAGATGCATGCCCTTTGGCGAGGAAGCGATAGGCGATAAGTGTGTTTGCTGCGGAAAGCCCGCAACCAAGCTCGTATATTGGGGTAAAGCATATTAATTTTAACAACTGAAAAAGAAACGGAAGGAGATCGATACCGTGAAGGCTTATGTCCGTACCTTTAAACAGAAAATACAGAGCCTCGATAAATGGATATTGATTCCTTCCGTTATTTTGGCGTTGATGAGCATAATTACGCTGTACGGCGGAGCAGAGCACTTCGGTATTTCTGTTGCGATAACGCAGACGGCTGCGTTTGCCGTAGGCTTGTTTGCATGTATTTTTTTAGCGATGCTTGACTATGACGAATATATAAACAGACTCTATATTCTTCTTTTTGCAGGAAGCGTTATATTGCTTTCGGTTACAATATTTTTCGGAATTGCAGTCGGTTCAAATCAGAGCTGGATAACTATCCCCGGAATAGGAGTAACGATACAACCGTCAGAGTTTGTCAAGATCACGTTTATTGCTACCTTTGCCAGACATCTTTCGAAGGTAGACCATAAGATCAACAAATTTTCTACCGTAATACCGCTTGCTATACACGCAATGATAGTAGTAGGACTTGTGCTCGTTTCGGGAGATCTCGGGGTTGCGCTCGTTTATATGGCTATAATTGCCGTGATGCTTTTTTGTGCGGGACTCAGTCTTCTTTATTTTGCCGGAGTTATCGGTGCGGTGGTTATTGTCTTTCCGTATATCTGGCCGCACCTTGCCGAATATCAGCAGAAGAGAATACTTGTAGGCTTTAATCCCGAAAGTGACCCTCTCGGTTTTGGTATGCAGGCTCTGCTCAGCCGTAAATGCATAGCTTCCGGAGGTCTTTTCGGAAAAGGATTCGGAAACGGAGAACTCTATATGGATGTTCCCGTATCAAGCTCCGACTTTGTTTTTGCCACCTTCTGCGAGCAGTTCGGAATGATAGGCGCATTTTTCTATATCGGTCTTGTATTCGTAATAGTAGTGCGACTTATAATTCTTGCAAGAAAATCAAGAGACAAGCTTGGATCGTACGTGTGTGCGGGAGTTATCGCCGTCCTTGTCGCCCAGATGGGAGAAAATATCGGTATGGCACTTGCCACGTTGCCCGTAATAGGAATAACACTTCCATTTATGAGCAGCGGCGGTTCTTCAATGCTTTCTATAGTGGCTTTGATGGGTCTTCCTATGAGCGTATACATGCACAGAAACGAAAAATTGGCACTTCTTTCGAGACAAAAAGAAAAAATCAAAAAAAAATAAAAAACTTTCAAAAAAGTACTTGACAAACGGAAAGGTTTGTGGTATAATATAAAAGCTGTCGGCAAAAGGGAGCATAGCTCAGTTGGGAGAGCATCTGCCTTACAAGCAGAGGGTCATAGGTTCGAGCCCTATTGTTCCCACCAGGCCCGGTAGTTCAGTTGGTTAGAACGCTAGCCTGTCACGCTAGAGGTCGTGGGTTCGAGTCCCATCCGGGTCGCCAACACGACAGCATAAAAAAGTTCCCCATAGTGATATGCCTCTGTAGCTCAGTTGGTAGAGCAGGGGACTGAAAATCCCCGTGTCGTTGGTTCGATTCCGACCGGAGGCACCATATGGGGAACCATAATGCGGATTTAGCTCATTTGGTAGAGCGCGACCTTGCCAAGGTCGAGGTGGCGGGTTCGAGCCCCGTAATCCGCTCCAAAAACCCAAAGCCGTATACGGAAATATCCTTGTACGGTTTTCGGCGTCATAGCCAAGTGGTAAGGCAGAGGTCTGCAAAACCTTTATTCCCCAGTTCAAATCTGGGTGACGCCTCCAAAAAATCAAGCAACCCGATCGGGTTGCTTGATTTTTTATCCAAGCCGACAAAGGAGGCTTGGCATGTAATCAACGCGCTTGCGCGTTGTATGTAATTGCGACGAAGTCGCGCATGGCATCACGCGCAAGCGTGTATTTTTTCGTCGGCTTGATAACATACATCCCTTCGGGATGATT
>SVRJ01000036.1 GCA_015064885.1 Oscillospiraceae bacterium | reverse complement strand
TAAATATAAACGTTCTGTCATTTTATCTCCCACGCCTGCGGAAGCGGTCAAGGAATCGAAAAATCTCTGCTTTTCATCCGGTGAAAGGGCGTCCATTTTTCCGTTTTTCTCTATCATACCGTTTATCTCGCCGCACGGATATATCAGCTTCACGTTTATGCGCTCTTGCGCTGAGGTCACAGTTCTTATTATCCTTATTTTTTCATCCGAGAGAAAAGAATCACAGCCGTACGCACCCTTTCCGACGGTAAAGTAATCGACGCGCGCGCCCTTTTTCGAAAGAGCAATAGCGCAGTTTGCGCCCTTGCTTCCGGGTCTTCTTTCTATTCTGACGCATGATACGTCTTCTTTTGCGTCCTCTTTGCTGTTATAGTAGCGGAATTCATCTGTTCCCGGATGTATGGATGCTATCTTGTATACCATGTTTTTGTCCTTAGATTCAAAAAGGTGCTTTAAGGTCAAGAGAGGAAGAGCTTTTCCTCGGCATCTATCTTATTTTTCACCGAGGAGGAGGAAAACTTCATAAAAGCCGCCTTGTTCTTTTTATCCCTCGGGTCACTGTAGAGCACGAAGGATTTCGGAATATCCCCTCCGCAGGAAAGAAGCCTGCCTTCCTTTTCGTATCTTGAAAGAAATTTTCTGCTGTCTGCTCCCATAGTAGCGCTGTCAGCATCGAAAATTCCTATGATATCCTCTGTTTTTACCGTTTTATATTTGTTTATTCTGAGAAACATCAGAAAAAATCCTTTCTGACCTTGAATTTTCCCTCGTTGACCTCTATTAGCCTCGGTCTGCCTATCTGTGAAAGAAGCTTCATAGAAGAACCGACGTAGCCCGAATCTGCCGAGGTTATGAGGGTCTGATATTTTGAGAACATTTCGGTGAGTCTGAGCTGAGTGGTTCTGTCGAGCTCGCTCATTATATCGTCGAGTATGAAGAAGGGAAGATCTCCCTGCTCCTCCTTGTATATAAGTCCCTCGGCGGTTTTCAGAGCTATGGCGATCACCTTCTGCTGGCCCTGGCTCGTGCAGTCCTTTGCGAGGTGATCTCCTCTCATTATGATAAGGTCGTCCTTTGCCGGCCCGTAGGGGAATATACCTCTCTCTATATCCGAGTCGTAGGTCTCTCTTACCGATCTTATAAGCTCTCGCCTGACGTAGGAAAAGGGAAGTGCCCTGTCAATATCCGCGCCCTCTCTTATGGCGGGCATATATCTCAGCGTTATATCAAAGCCGTCTCTGCCGTAAACGTATCTGAAGAAATCAGAGAAATGAGTCGAAAGCTTGTTTATATAGTTAGCTCTCATATATATCACGTACGCACCGTATTTGCATATCATATCGGTATATACGCCTATAAGACTGTACAGCCTCTCTCTGTTCATATCCGGATCCGAGGGGAGAGCCTTTCCCGCTCTTATGAGGTTGTAGTTATGTACGCATTCTCCTCTTTCCTTTACGGCGAAGTTATATTTTTTCAGGCATTCGAGATAGTCGGGATCGAACTGACAGAGCGCGATATCGAGGAATCTTCTTCTGTCTGCGGGCGCGCCCTTTACAAGCTCTATCGTCTCGGGGGTATAAAGCACCGCCTTGAAGTTTCCCATAAAGCCCGAGCTTGTATACGGCATACCGTTTATCTCGTATGCGTTCTTGCCTCTGCGGTTTATAACTATGCTCGCACTGTCCACTCTTTCGCTGCCGTAGAGGCTGTTTTTTCTGATAAAATCAGCCTCTATAAGTGCACACTGCGCGTCCCCGTTTCTGACTACGGGTCTGTCGCTCGCCGCCCTGAAGGATTTCGCGATAGCAAAATAATACAAGGCCTCGGCTATATTCGTTTTTCCGCTTCCGTTCTGACCGTAGAGAATATTTATTCGGTCGCAGAGTTCTATCTCCGCGCTCTCAATATTTCTGTATTCTTTTACTTTTATCCTTTTGCAATACATTTGTCGCTATACGCACCCTCGGGCTTGGTTATTATTCTGACTCTTTTTATCTTGTTCTTACGGGGAGGAGAAGGAATATGTCGTTTTCCTCTCTCTTTACCTTTTCTTCACCGTCCGCATTCTCTTCTATCTCTTCGTTCTCGGCGTTCTCGACGTTTTCGTCCTTTACAGGCTCGATAAGAGCTGCGGAGAGATAAGTGTTGAGAGATATCTTTACCTTATCCGTCTCAACAGAGCGGAGAGTTTCGGTGAGGAACTTGTTATTGAAGTTGATAACGAGGTCACCGCCGTCTATATCGCATTCTATATCGTCGTAAATAGCGCTCTGCGCATTGAGAGCGGAAACAGATATACCGCCGTTATCTCTGTTTATGTCGAGAGTGATGTGAGTCTTGTTGAAGCCTGCTATTCTTTCCTCTGTTACTATGAGAGATCTCTCAAGTATATCAAGGAAGCCCTTTCTGTCAACCTTGCAGAATATCTTGTAGCTTCCCGAGAAGAGCTTATCAAAGTCTATATATTCACCGTCTACAAGTCTTGAGAAGAAGCTGTACTCACCGTTTGTAAATACGATATGTCTCTTTGTAAGGAATATGGATATATCCTCCTCGCCGTCCTCAAGCAGACGAACGAGCTCGAACACCGTCTTGTTCGGGATGATGAAGGAGAGTCTGTGTATCAGCTCATCCTCGTCCATATGCTTGCAGCTCTTATCAGCCTCGCACTTTGCGATCTTGAATCCGTCGCAGGCAACGAGCATGAGCTTATCCTTGTTTATTCTTACGTAGCAGCCGTTGAGAACGTTTCTGTGGTCGTTTGCCGCCATAGCGTAGGATACCTTGTTTATAAGCTTTTTGAGAACTCCCTGAGGAATAAGGAAGTTTATCTTACTTGTGAGGGCGGGTATCTCGGGAAAATCGCTTCCGGGCATAGAGTTCATCTGGAGGCGGCTCTTTCCGCACTTGAGAGTAGCCTGCTTATCGTCACCGACAGTGAGAGTTACAGTATCGTCAGAGAACGCGCGCACCGCGGAATAGAATCTCTGCGCGTTGATAACGCACGAGCCCTCCTCGAGCACCTCGGCGTTAGCCTTTATTTTAAGGCCCTTCTGGAGGTCGTATGTGGTCATGGTGCATTCTCCGTCCTTTGCTTCAAAGAGAATACCGCCTATAGAAGGAATATCGAGCTTGTTTACCGTAGAGCCCATAAGCGGAGCTATCTGAGCTGCCATAGAGTTTTTGTTGAATACGAGTTTCATAGTTGTAACCATACCTTTCTTTTTTGAATTTGTATAGGTCCACCGTAATTTTGCCTCCGTTGAAAAATTTTCATCTCTCTGTCGGCAGTATAAAGTGTGAAATAAATATAAAATATAAACAGTATAAGTAGTAGAGGGGTTGAAAATGTTGATAAGTAGGCGCATGCCGTCCACAACCCCATAAAAACACCGAAAAGGCGGCGTTTTGCGTCAAAAGTTTTCAACCTGCCTATGTTGAAAACTCGTTTAAAGAGAATATCCCAAAAAGAGTAAAAGCACCGAAAAAAGCTTTTTTATCATATATCGAGGTTTTCCGCAAATTTAGCGTTATCCTCGATGAACTTACGTCTCGGGTCTACCTTTTCTCCCATGAGGATAGAGAAGAGGTTATCGCATTCTATTGCGTTGTCTATAGTTACCTTGAGAATGGTTCTGTGCTCGGGGTCCATAGTCGTCTCCGCAAGCTGGTCGGCGTCCATTTCTCCGAGACCCTTATATCTTTCCGCCTCGACGTTTCCGCCCAGCTCCTCTATCACCATATCTCTTTCGGCATCCGAGAAGGCGTATCTTTCCACCTTGCCCTTCTTTATCTTATAGAGGGGAGGCTGAGCTATATAGATATGTCCGTTTTCTATAAGCTTTCTCATATGTCTGAAGAAGAAGGTGAGGAGCAGGAGTCTTATATGAGATCCGTCTACGTCCGCGTCGGCCATGATTATTATCTTTCCGTAGCGGAGCTTTTCTATATCGAATTCTTCACCTATACCGCATCCGAGAGCCTGTATTATAGGAATGAGCGAGGGGTTCGAATATATCTTATCGAGTCTGCTCTTTTCTACGTTGAGGACCTTACCGCGGAGGGGAAGGATCGCCTGGAACTTGGAGTTACGTCCGGTCTTTGCGCTGCCTCCCGCGGAATCTCCCTCTACGAGGAAGAGCTCTGTGAGAGCCGCGCTCTTTTCCTGACAGTCGGCAAGCTTACCAGGGAGTGAGGAGCCTCCGAGAAGGCCCTTTCTTCTTGTGAGCTCGCGTTCCTTTCTCGCAGCCTCTCTCGCTCTTGCGGCGAGTATTGATTTTTCTGTTATAGCCTTTGCGACCGAGGGATTTTCCTCAAAGAATTCCGCCAGCTTCTTTGTAACCAGGTTGTCAACAAACTGTCTCATTCCCGAGTTACCGAGCTTTGTTTTGGTCTGACCCTCGAACTGTGTTTCGGTGAGCTTTACAGAGACCACCGCGCATATACCCTCTCTTACGTCGTCGCCCGAGAGGCTCTTATCCGACTCCTTGAGGATACCGTTCTTTCTTGCGTAATCGTTTATTACCTTTGTGAGCGCACGCTTGAAGCCCTCCTCATGCGTACCGCCCTCTGTCGTGTGGATATTGTTTGCGAAGGTAAGGAGGACCTCGTTATAGCTTTCGTTATACTGGAGGGCTACCTCGGCGATGTAATCGTCCTTTTCGCTCTTCATATATATAACGTCGCTGTGGAGAGGAGTTTCGTGCTTTCCCTCTGTAAGGAACTGAACGAAAGAGGATATACCGCCCTCATACTCCATATCGTCCTCGCGCACAGGCTCGCATCTTTCGTCTCTTATCGCTATGTTTATACCCGCGTTGAGGAACGCCTGCTCACGGAATCTCGCGAGGAGGGTATCGTAATCGAACACCGTCTCGTCGAATATCTCGGGGTCGGGCTTGAATCTCACGTAAAGGCCGTGAGCATCCGTTTCTCCCTCGTCCTTGAACGGGCGGACTACCGCACCGCGCTCGAATCTTTCGGTGTATCTTCTTCCCTCATGGGCGTTGTCTATCTCCACCCATTCCGAGAGGGCGTTAACGACGGATGCGCCCACACCGTGCAGACCGCCCGAAAATTTATATCCCGCGCCTCCGAATTTTCCTCCCGCGTGGAGTACGGTATATACCACTTCGAGGGTGGGAATGCCCATTTTCGGGTGTATACCCGAGGGGATACCGCGGCCGTCGTCTCTGACCGAGACCGAATTATCCTTGTGAATTATGACTTCTATTCTGTGACATTTTCCCGCCATAGCCTCGTCTATCGAGTTATCCACTATTTCGTAAACGAGATGGTGAAGACCTCGAAGACTTGTAGAGCCTATATACATACCCGGTCTTTTTCTTACGGCCTCGAGGCCTTCAAGGACCTGTATCTGACTTTCGTCATAGCTCTGCTCTGCATTGACGTTTTTGATTTCTTCCGACATTTGATCTGTCCTTCCTTTTTTAATCGTGGGGCGTTGCTTCGCAGTTATATTTGCCTTCGGCAAGTGGTATTGCTTCGCAGTTATATTTGCCTTCGGCAAGTGATCTATCTTGTTATTTTAAGCTTCCCGTAAAACTCGTTGAGATCGCCCATAACTCTCGCGTCGAGCATCTGCTTTGCCGCTATATCGTTAAGAGAAGCGGTTATAGTGCTGTGATCTCTTCCGAACATATGAGAAATAGAGGTTACCGAAAGTCCGGCCTTCTTCTTTATGAGGAATATGGCTATCTTTCTCGCGTACGCTATATCCTTTGTTCTGACAGAGGAGACGAGCTGCTCCTTTGAGATGCCGTATTTTTCGTAAACTGCGGCAAATATCTTATCCACGGTAACCGATATCGGTTCATCCTCACCAAGGAGGTCGGGGAGGCATTTTTTCGCGTATTCCATATCTATAACGCCGTTCATACCCATGATGAATGAGCGTGCGGCAAATCTGTTTATCGCGCCCTCTATCTGTCTTACGTTGGATCTGAGGTTTTCGGCAAGGAAGAGGATAACGTCCTCGTTTATAATAAGTCCCTTGCTTTCCGCCTTGCTCTTGAATATAGCTATACGGAGCTCAAGATCGGGCGGCTGAATATCCGCTATAAGTCCCCACTCGAATCTCGTGCGGAGTCTGTTCGGGAGCTCCTTCATCTCATTCGGAGATCTGTCCGAGGTGAATATCATCTGACATCCCGACTCGAGCATAGAGTTTATCGTGTGGAATACCTCCTCCTGGGTAGAGGGCTTTCCTTCAATAAACTGAATATCGTCGATAAGGAGTATATCGCGCGTTCTGTACAGCTCGCGGAATTCGTGCATTGCGTTAAGAGAGAGGCACTTGACCATCTGGTTTGTGAACTGCTCACTCGTTATGTACATTACCTTTTTTTCGGGGTACAGCTCTCTTATTTTCGATGTGATAGCGTATAGCAGGTGAGTCTTACCCAGACCGCTCGCACCGTGAATGAAAAGGGGATTGTAGCCTGCGGCAGGCTTTGTGGCGACCGCTATGCACGCCGCCTTGGCGAATTTATTTGATTCTCCCTCAAGATAGGTATCAAACGTGTATTCGGGCTTGAAGGGCGACATCGTAGAGCCTATGCGGTATTTTTTGCCTCCCGACTCGAATTCTCTGTAGTCGTAGAAGCCGGACGCGTCGTCATCATCTTCTTCCAATGTCTCGGGTATATCCTTATTTTCATTTTCGGGGGAGGGGGAAGAAAAATCGTTTCTCTTCTCGTTGTCTCTGAAATACTCGGGGTGGCTTCTGCGCAGGTCTTCGTTTGCTCTGCGTCTTTCCTCGGCCTTTCTCTCGGCCTCCTCCCTGTCTTCTCTGTCTATCCTGTCGGTATATACCTTTGCATCCACCGGTACCGAGTCGTCGAGCAGCTCGAGGTGGAGGGTAAAGTTGAATTTATTGTAATACGCCTTTTCTATCTCTTCTTTTTTAGAAAGAAACGTATCGTAGACGTACTTTGCGGTACAGACGACGATGAGGCGATTTTCGGATATATCGAATTCTACCACGTTGGTTTTTGAAAAGAAATAATTGGTGGTCGTTCTTTGCTGGGAGGCAAATACGATGTCCTTGAGCTTTTCCCAAAACTCAATAATTTCGGTCTCTATTCCCATACACTGTTTTTCCTTTCTTCTTATTTTGCGTTTGCAATATATATAATAATATTATAACATATTATTTTTTAAAATACAATATATTCTTATAATATTTTAAAATATATACACAAAAGTTTACATTTATTTTTACCCCAAACCCCTAAAGGGGGTTTCAACGCGGGGAGAAACCCCGCGTTGAAAACATTTTTTATGCCCTTGACAGCATGTCACAAAAGCTCCTCACCGTCCTTGAAAGTATCTCTGACGCAGAATGCGTGACCTGATCTATATTCTTCGGCGAAACGTAAAACGACCTGTTATTTTCGAGTATATCGTAAAGCTCGGGTGAAATATCCTCCGCCTCAGCCTTCTCGAGCGCGTTGTATATAAGGGTGCTGCTGCTTATAACCGTCGGTATCCCTATCCCTACGGTAAAGGTACCCGTCTCCTCACCTGATATTCTTTTCTTTTCGTTTCCCGTTCCTTTTCCCGGAGTTATCCCGGCTGAGGATATCTGAACCGACCTTCCTATATATTCGTCACTCCCCGCGGCAAGAGCGTCTATCGCAATTATAACGTCGGGCTTTATTCTTTTACATACGCAGGATAGCATATCCGACGGCTGAACTCCGCTCTGACCCTCTGTTCCGGGCGATATCACCGCAAGCCGATATCCTCCCATAAAGGAATAAAGCTCGGGGGCATTCTCTTTTAAATGAAAGGTAGCGTCGAGAAGCTCGGCACAGAGAGGTGCCTGTGCGTCGCTCGTTATATTTCTGTTTCCTATGCAGAAGGCAAGCACCGTCCTGTCCTTATCCCTCATTCTGTAAAGAGAGGTCTTTGCCATCCTCATTATCTCATCCGAAGCCACCCTCGCACACTCGTCGTATTCCTCTTCCGTCATGTAGCATATCTCCCCCGTCCTCAGAGTCACGTGAGAGCCGTGCTTACTCATACCGCGCAGAACAGATATTTTTCCTATCCGCTCGCTCTCGGTAACGTATGCCCTCTCCTCGCTTCCCGCCTCGCACCACATGTCGCTTATGCGGTATCTTTTTGCCATATCTTTTATTTTCATATTTTTTATCTCCGATTTTTTTATTAAGTGAATGGAAAAATTCAAATATAAATTAAATTAAAATTTATTGTAAATTATTATCCATCTAAATTCGTTAAGTTGCACAATTAGACGGTATTAGTATTGTGCAAGTCTCCAAAAATATTCTTACTAATAATTTTATGCTTGAATATTTCCCGAATGTATGATATAATATTACAGAATCACCGCCACGGTGCGGATTATGTTTACCCATAAAGGAGGTTTACACCTACAATGTCTAAGAAGATAATTGCACTCGTTCTTTGCGCCCTCATGCTTTTACCGGCGCTTGCTTCCTGTAAGAATCGGGACGAAAACTACGTTGGTCCTATCATCAATATGTATCTCAACGAGATGGTATATGATTTCGACCCGCTTTATGCATTCAACAACGAATCGGCTCTCAAAATAGTATCTCTCCTTTTTGAGCCCCTTTTCAAAATAAACGCAAAGGGCAAGCTTGAAAAGGCACTTGTAAAGGACTACAAGTACGAGGTAGACGAGCTCAACAAGGAATATACTCTTACACTTAAGCTCAACGAGACAAACTGGAGCGACGGTACCTACGTTTCCTCCAACGACCTCGTTTACGCTTGGAAGAGAATTATGGACCCCGAAAATTCCAACGAGGCTGCAGCGCTTCTTTACGATATAAAGAATGCACGTGCCGTAAAGAACGGTGACAGCTCTATAGATACTCTCGGCGTTTACTCTGTAGACCAGCTTGAGGTTCAGATCGTATTCGAGCAGGATATCGATATCAATATGTTCCTCTATAACCTCACAAGCTATGCTCTCGTTCCCCTCCGTGAGGACATAGTTGCAAAGAACAGCGACTGGGCTAAGAAGAGTGCTACCATCGTTTGCTCGGGTCCCTTCATCATCCGTTCCACAGACTACGGTATGGACCCCCGTATAGATGAAGAAAACATCAATAGGGAGCTCGTTCTTGAAAGAAACTCCTACTACTACCGCGATAAGCTTGAAGACGACATTGACGTATCCGTATCTCCTTATAAGATAAAGGTTACCTATGAAAGCACACCCGAAGAGCAGATCGACCTCTACAACGGCGGAACTCTTTTCTTCCTTAACTATATAGCACTCTCCAGAAGAGCTGAGATGCAGTCGAGCGTAACTCTCTATGATTCCGCTTCCTCTCACAGCTACATATTCAATACAGAGGCTCTTATAAAGAAGGCGGGAAGCGAAGAGGGAGTAGCTCTCTTTGCTGACGCAAGAGTAAGACAGGCTCTCTCCTGCGCGGTAGACAGAAACGCTATCGCTGCTCAGATAGTATATGCAAAGCCCGCTACCGGTATAGTTCCTCACGGTGTATTTGAAACGAATACTCCGAACGTTCAGTACAGAGATACAGCTCCCGCACTCATAAACGGAAGCGCAGACCTTGCAAAGGCACAGTCTCTCCTCGCAGAGGCAGGCGTAAATCCCTCCGAGTATACCTTCGAGGTATCCTACAGATCGGGCAAGGAGGTCCACAAGGCAATAGCTGAAGCGGTAGTCGCTGCTTGGGCAGGACTCGGCTTCAACGTAACCGCTAAGGAAATAGCTCCTATCGTCAATAACGACGAGTACTACGGAGAAGATCCTCAGCAGGATATCTGTGATGACGTATTCAATGAAACATATTTCTACCGTCATCCCGAAAGCGAAAAGGAGATCAGATCCTTTGAGGTCCTCGCAGTTGACCTCGTTGCACAGAGCATCGACGCATTCGGCGTTCTCGCTCCGTTCGCAGTAGGATTCACAGGACAGGGAATCGACTTCTCCGCACTCAATACCGAAGAGAGCCTTGACGGCGACTATGAGTACGACATCCCGACTCACATCTCCGGCTACAACTCCGAAGCATATAACGCAAAGATCGAAGAGGCATTTGCTCAGAAGGATTACACTGCAAGATACGCTCTCCTCAAGGAAGCAGAAGAGATCCTCATGAACGATATGCCCGTAATGCCCATCATATTCAACCAGCAGGCAAGACTCGTAAGCGATGAGCTCAGCAAGGTTAAGTTCGATTGGCTCGGATTTGCAGACTTCAGAGATACGATGCTCGATAACTTCGAGAGATTTGCAGAGACAACAGAGCCCGAATTCATCGAGACTGTTCCTCCCTCTGATGACGAAACACCTGTTGAAGGTGAATAAGAATAAATAAAAAAAGTGCGCGGCGCGGTATGCGTGATACTCTTAACGGAGTATCACGCAGTCAAATCCGTCTTCGACGGATGAAATCCACCTGCGGTGGATGAAATCGCTTACGCGATGAAATCCTGCTTCGCAGGGTGAAGAAAGACGGATTTGATTTCATCCAAGGTGATAACCTTGGATTTCATCTGAACGAAGCGAAGATTTCATCGTAGCTTGCTACGATTTCATTAAAGCAGAAAAAGAGAGAACAGAATGGTTTTCCATTTCGTTCTCTCTTCTGTTTTTATCGCAAGTATCGCATTTGTTTAACAAATGCATCGGGCTATGCCCATACCCCTATTATAAATTCTCCGATAAGGACAGCACGCCTATAGTGCCGCGCCTTTTTTTGCGAATTCCGACCCTAACCCCTAAAGGGGCTTTAAACGCGGGGACACCCCGCGCCCCCGAAAGGGGTTTATAAAATAAAACTCCATTTCTCCGCAGGGCTCCCCGCCCTGCACCCGGGCGAGGGGGTTGTGAAACCCCCTCCGCGCTCCCGTCAAAAAAGGGGCTCTGCCCCTTTTTGAAACCCCGCCAAAGGGGGAGCGTGCACGCTCGCAATCCCCCTTTGGAAACCCCCTAAATGTGGGTTGGCGTCTTTTGGTGTAGTAGTGCAGTGCAGGGCGGTGGGGTTATCTTAAATCTTTTGTTTTTATAGCGGCTTATTTTTTCTTTGACGGGCCGACCTTCGGCGGAAGTGTTTGTCAACATGCGAGGCTTTATGACTATTCCGCCCTACGGGCGGTCGAAACCGCAAAAATCTTTTTTTACGCCTCGTGGCATAATAAACACTTCCGCCCTACGGGCGGTCGAAGCCGCAAAAATCTTTTTTTTACGCCTCGCGGCATAACAAACACTTCCGCCCGAAGGGTCGGCAAGTCTCCACCAATATCGGAAAGTGTTATCGTTTGGCATAAAGTTCATCTAAGTAGGAGACCCCCTTTTTGGAGGGGGATCCAAGGGGGAGGTTGTGAGCATTGCTTTGCTTGCAAAGCGGTGCGAATCCCTCCGCCCTTGGCGGTTTCCAAAGGCAGAGCCTTTGGCGGCGGGAGTTAAGGGGGCGTTCCGTAACGCCCTTTGCCCCGTGCGGGTCGGCACCCGCAAAAAAGAAAGGAGTTTTATTTCATAAAATCCTTTTGGGTCGCGGGTACCCCCGCGATAAAAATATATATAAATTTTATCTACCTTATTGACAAATACACCTCGGTGTGCTATAATAATATAAATTAGTTGCAAGCGAAACTGTTGCAACCGAGACGGTTGCAGCCGAAACGGTTTTGTAGGCAACAAAAATTCAAAAAACGAGGAGATAAGGATGATAAACCTGTCAAAATATCTCGGTATCATCACCCGCTGTACCCTTATGTATATAGGAGACAAGCTCGGAGAATTTGGAATAGCCGGGCATCACCATACCTATATAAGGACGGTGTGTGAAAACCCGGGTATATCCCAGGAGGCGCTTGCCAAAATAAACTATATCAATAAGAGCAGCGTCGCGAGAAACCTGTGCACCCTTGAAGATGGGGGATATATAAGACGCGAGCAGAGTAAAACCGATAAGAGAGTCACTCACGTCTACCCCACAGATAAAGCACACGAGGTGTATAAGGCTATAAATCAAGTAATAAACGACTGTAATACCTATTTTCTCTCCGCGCTCGACGAGTCGGAAAGAGACGACTTTGTGAGAATGCTCGGAAAGCTCGAGCTCAGAGCCTCCGAATACTATAACGGAAGGAGCGAGGGAGAATGAAATATATTATAAAGCATATGCTGATGCACAAGAAGGTGGCACTGTGGGGAATAACTCTGAAAACGATCGCCACTCTCGCAGAGCTTGCGCTTCCGCTTATACTCGAGCACATTATAGATAACGTCGCACCCACGGGAAGCCTTACTATGATGATACTCTGGGGAATAGCGATGATACTTATATCTGTCGCCGCATTTCTCCTCCATATCAACGCAAACAGACTTGCCAGCCTCGTCGCGAGAAAAAGCACGCTCGGTATAAGACACGATCTTTTCAATACCACGATAAGACTCTCGGCGGCGGACGCGGACAGATTTACCGTTCCGAGCCTTGAATCGAGAATAACCTCGGATACTTATAATATCCACCAGTTTACCGGTATGATACTCAGAATGGGTATAAGAGCACCTATTCTCCTCTTCGGAGGTATATTCGTAACCGTGTTTATGGACCCCGTGCTTACACTCGTTATGGTGGTCCTCCTCCCGATAATCGCATGCTCTGTATTCTTTATTTCCAAGAAGGGCGTTCCTCTCTTCACCGCAACACAGAAGAAGCTGGATAAGATGATAGGCGTCCTCAGAGAAAACGCAGTCGGAATAAGAGTTATAAAGGCACTTACAAAATACGACTACGAAAAGCGCAGATTCGACGACGCGAACAAGGAGCACGTAAAGAGCGAAAAAATAGCCTCCATGACTATGGCCAGCGTCAACCCTATAATGAATGCGGTCCTCAATATAGGAACCACACTCGTTATATTCTTCGGTGCCTACCGCGTAATGGGTAAGCAGATGGAGCCGGGAGCTATAATCTCTTTTATTCAGTTCTTCACCATGATAAGCACGTCTATGATGGCGGTCACCAGAATATTCGTTATGTATTCAAAGGCGTCCGCCTCCGCAAACAGAGTGGCGGAGGTCATAGAGACACCCGAGAGCCTCCTTGCCGAAAAAATAGAAGACTACCCCTGCCGCAGCAGAGAGTACCACGTTGAATTCAAGGACGTAAGCTTCTCTTATAACGGAAAGATAAACAATATAGATAACGTGTCGTTTGCCCTTAAAAGAGGCGAAAAGCTGGGTATAATCGGTGCTACCGGAAGCGGAAAATCCACTCTCATATACCTGCTCATGCGCTTCTATGACGTCGACAGCGGAGGAATATACATAGACGGAAGGGATATAAGGACCTACGATAAGGAGACACTTCACAAGATGTTCGGTGTCGCCCTGCAGAACGATTTTATCAGAAACGGAAGCATAGAGGACAATATCAGATTTGACAGAGAGCTTTCACGTGAGCAGATAGAGAAGGGAAGCAGACTCGCCCAGGCAAGAGACTTTATAGAGGACAAGGAGGGCGGATTCGATTTCGTTCTCAACTCAAAGGGAACAAACCTCAGCGGAGGCCAGAGGCAGAGAATTCTCGTCTCACGCGCGCTTTCGGGAGATCCGGATATTCTCATACTCGACGACTCCTCGTCAGCTCTCGACTATAAGACGGATGCCGCGCTGAGAAAGGCTATATTCTCGGAAATGAACTCATCTACCGTATTTATAGTCGCGCAGAGAGTATCCTCCGTAATGCAGTGTGACAGAATACTCGTCCTCGACGAGGGCATGCCCATAGCATACGGAACTCACGACGAGCTTATCGAGACCTGCGAAATATATAAGGAAATAAGTATGTCTCAGATGGGAGGAGAGGTAGAATGATGAAGATGATAAAAAACAACAGCCTCACCGCCCGTAAAGGAAAAATTGAAAAAATGAAGAAGGGAGGACGCAGAGTATGAACGGACCCGGAATGGGCCCCGGAAGGGGAAGAATGTCGGCAAATGCCGAAAAGCTTTCAAAGGAAGAGAGAAGTCACGTCCTCCTCAAAATGGGAATGTACCTCTGGAGAGAGCTTCCCTACCTTTTGATAGCACTCGTAATGATGATAGTCTCAAGCACCCTCGCCCTCTTCGGACCGCGCCTCTCGAGTGCGGCTATAGGTGAGATAGAAAAGGGAGCAAACGGACTCATCTCATGGGATGACGCCATTGACAATATAGTGGAAAAGGTCATATTAATGGTCGTCCTCTATCTTGTCAGCGCGATAATGTCCTATGCACTCAGCATAATGATGATATTCATCAGTAAGAAGATCACGTACAGAATGAGAAAACAGCTCTTCGGAAAGCTGATCTCTCTGCCGGTAGGATACTTCGACACCCACCAGACGGGTGATATAATAAGCAGGATGTCGTACGATATAGATACCGTCAACGCCTCGCTCTCACACGACCTTCTTCAGATAATAACCTCCTCTTATACGGTGGTGTTCTCGTTCGTTATGATGTGCCGTGTGTCGATACCTCTTATATTCATATTCGCCATAACAGTGCCTATATCTATATTCTTTGCAAAATACCGCTCAAAGAAGGTAAGACCTCTGTTCAGACTCCGCTCCCAGAGACTCGGTGAGCTGAACGGATACGCGGAGGAAATGCTCTCGGGACATAAGACGATAAAGGCTTACAGCAGTGAGAATGCCGTAGTAGGAGAATTCGACCGACTCAACGACCTCACCTGCGAGGCTTACTACAATGCGGAGTACCAGGGCTCTGTAATGGGACCCTCGATGTCTCTTATCAATAATATCTCGATATCACTCGTCACCCTCTTCGGAGGAATACTGTATATGTATTCTATAGGCGGAGCGGTCGGTGCCGCTTCACTCCTCCATATGAGTATAGAAAAGCTTAACGAATTCACACAGTATTCAAGAAAGTTCTCAGGACCTATAAACGAGTTCGGTAATATAATGAACGAGCTCCATTCGGCAATGTCCGCCGCAGAGCGTGTTTTTAAGGTCCTCGAAACAGAGCCAGAGCTTGAGGACGCAAAGGACGCGTACGTGCTCACAGACGTAAAGGGTGAGGTCGAAATAAAGAACGTGACCTTCGGATACGTAGAGGGAAAGACTATAATAAAAGACCTGAACCTTAAGGTAAAGCCCGGACAGACTGTCGCAATAGTAGGACCTACAGGCTCGGGAAAAACTACTATAATAAATCTCCTCATGCGCTTCTACGACGTGAACGAGGGCGAGATATATATAGACGGACACGAGATAAGAAGCGTGACGAGAGAATCTCTCAGAGGGGCGTTTACGATGGTGCTCCAGGATACGTGGCTCTTTAACTCCACTATATATGAAAATATCGCCTACGGACGCGAGGGAGCGACAGAGGATGAGGTAATCGCAGCTGCAAAGGCGGCAAAAATACACCACTATATAGAAGCACTCCCCGACGGATATAATACAGTGCTCTCGGACGACGGTATAAATATATCAAAGGGTCAAAAGCAGCTTATCACGATAGCACGCGCTATGCTTGCCGATTCTCATATGCTTATACTTGACGAGGCGACCTCAAACGTAGACTCCCGTACAGAGCAGCAGATACAGGCGGCTATGAATAAGCTCAGACAGGGAAAGACCAGCTTCGTTATAGCGCACAGACTTTCCACGATACAGAATGCGGACGTCATTCTCGTAATAAAGGACGGAGTCGTAATAGAGAGCGGAGATCATAATTCGCTTCTCAGAAGCGGCGGCTTCTACGCATCACTCTATAATTCTCAGTTCAGTGCATAAATAAAACGCGGGGTACCCCCGCGTTTAAAAAGAAAGGTTTGTATGGAAAATTATCTTATAGCATTTGACCTCGATGATACCATAGTAAGAAAGCTCGTCTGCCTTTCCGACTATACGGTCGAAATAATGAAAAGAGTACAGGAAATGGGCAACTTCATAATGCCCGCCACCGCACGCCCTCTCCACCTCGTGGATTGGGTAGTCGATAAAATACACCCGAAAGCTCCTGTCGCCATGATAAACGGAGCCTACCTCTACGACTTTAACAAAAAGGAGGACGTCTATCCCCCTATCCTCATCACAGAGAATATGACCGACGAGATATTCGATTACTTTACGCAAGAGATAGGAAAAGAAAATATCTATAACGTCATTTCCGAGCAGAGAGAGCTTATAGTTACGGCAGACGTCGAGCGCGATAAATATTCCTCCTATACCGAGCATATAAAGCAAACGACGAAGCATATACATTCTCCCTTGAGTGAGAAAATGCCCTCCCTGCCCTTTGCGAGAATGACTATATTCCCAAGCGTGGATAAAGCGGACGAAATATGCGAGTATCTCAATACGCGCTACCCCGACTATCACTGTGAAAGAGTCGATTGGAACGGAGTTGTCGGTGAAATGAAAACACGCCTCTATCTTGCCCATAAGGAGTGTAATAAGTGGCACGCAATAAGAAAGGCGGCAAAGCACCTCTCTATCCCCGAAGAAAATATAATCACATTCGGAGATCAGTGGAACGACAGACTTATGCTCACGGCAAATAAGAACGGCTACGCCCTCAAAGGCTCGTTCGCGGAATCTTTTGCAAATAAGGTCACGGAATACACCTGCAAAGAGGACGGTGTGGCAAAAGAGCTTGTAAAGATCTTTAATATAAAATAAAAAAGGCTCAGCTTTTTTTAAATCCCCTTTAGGGTTTTGGCAAAAAGCGCGCTTCTTTTTTGAAGCGCGCTATTTTTTATTCCTTTGTCATTATAAGCTCCTTTGCATACGGAAGCTGAGCTATCGCGTCGCAAAGAACGTGCCACTCCGCGAGCTTGTGATTCTTTCTCGCATAGTAGATGTTGATGAGATTCTCATAGTTGAGAGTTACCGTCCTCATCTGATTGTAGGACGTGGGGAGAAGCTGTATCATGTTGTGCCAGGGAGTCCTGTCCTCCTTGTTCTCGCAGAATTTCTGCCTCTCCTTTTCAAGATGGTCTATAAGCACCTTGAGCACCTCTACCGAGCCCTCGTCCATTCTCTCGTGCGAAAAATCGTCAAGCTCAAACGGCTTTGAATGTATCTTGTGCATAGTGGAGCAGGAGTTTGCGACAGTGCCTACCTTGTACGTGTCAAATTCCTTCCACCAGTAGAGAGGAGCGGTGATGTCTATGGATACGAATATCTGACGCAGATACTTTCTGTGGTCGCTTCCCGACTTGGCAAGACGCATGCAGAGTGAAAGATCGTTCTCTCCGAGGATATAATTTCCGTTCTCGTCGTAATGGGAATCGGATCTGTCCCAGCTGTTCAGAGGATTTCTCGCGCCTCTTACTGCGTTTTCGATATTCATTACCGAAATTCTTTCAGCCTTAAGCATTTTTTTCTCTCCTTTATATTTTATTTACTTGCTTCTTCTTTCTTCTTTTCTTCTTTTTTAGCCTTCGTTTTTTAAAAGAGCTTCGCTCTGTCTCAAAGGACCTCTACAGACTCTATCTCTACCGTCTCTGCGGGAACGTCGCTGTAGTAGTAGAAGGAGGTCGTTCTGACTGTCGCTATCTTGTCGAGAACGTCATATCCGTCCGTGAGCTTTCCGAATGCCGCATACTGACCGTCGAGGTGAGGAGCGTCTGCATGCATTACGAAGAACTGGCTGGATGCCGAGTTCGGGTCCATCGTTCTTGCCATAGAGAGAACGCCTCTCGTGTGCTTCAGGGTGTTTCCCGAAAATCCGTTTGCTCTGAATTCACCCTTTATGCTCTTGCATTCCTTCTGCTCGAAGGTGGGCTTCATTCCGCCGCCCTGGATCATAAAGCCTCTGATAACTCTGTGGAATATAAGTCCTTCATAGAAGCCTTCCTTCGCGAGCTTTACAAAGTTTGCTACCGTAGCGGGCGCGTACTCGGGGTAGAGCTCTGCCTCCATGCTTCCGAGATCCTTTACGTTGATCTTTATTTTTACCGTTTCCATTTTTAAATAAGTTCCTTTCATTGATATTTTGTTTTCCGCGGGTGAATATTCCGCGGCAGAAAAAAGAGTTATACGTTGAATCTGAAGAGGACCACGTCTCCGTCCTTCATAACGTATTCCTTGCCCTCGCTTCTGTAAAGTCCGGCTTCTCTTGCCGCATTCACAGAACCGAGGCGAACGAGATCGTCAAACGAAACTATCTCCGCGCGTATAAAGCCTCTCTCAAAGTCAGAGTGTATCTTTCCCGCAGCCTTTGGAGCAGTCATTCCCTTTGTTATAGTCCATGCCCTTACCTCCTTCGGTCCGGCTGTAAGGAAGCTGATAAGACCGAGAAGAGAATAGCTCTCGTTTATAAGTCTGACAAGTCCGCTCTCCGAAAGTCCCGCGTCCGCAAGGAATTCATCTCTTTCCTCGGGCTCAAGCTCTGCAAACTCAGCCTCCATAGCGGCGCAAACAGAGATGATACCGCTCTTTTCCGAGTCTGCAAGCTCCTTCAGACGGTTGTAGTAGACGCATCCGGACGGATCCGCAATATCGTCCTCGGAAACGTTAGCCGCATATATGACAGGCTTTAAGGTAAGGAGGGGAGACTGTGAGATAAGCTCAAGCTCTTCGTCGGTAAAGTCGAAGCCCCTCGCGCACTTTCCCTCCTCGAGGAACTTTATCACTCTCTCGCAAAGGTCGAGCTCGCCTGCGAGAGTCTTGTCGCCCTTCATAGCCTTTCTCACTCTGTCAGCGCGTCTCTCGAGCATCTCGACGTCAGAGAATATGAGCTCCATATTTATCGTTTCAACGTCGCGCACGGGATCTACGCTTCCCTCGACGTGAATTATATCGCCGTCGTCAAAGCACCTTACCACGTGCACTATAGCGTCTACCTCTCTTATGTGAGAGAGGAACTTGTTTCCGAGTCCTTCACCCGCGCTCGCTCCTTTTACGAGGCCTGCGATGTCAACGAACTCTATCGTCGCGGGAGTGTATTTTTCGGGAGAGTACATCTCCGCGAGAGTGTCGAGTCTCCTGTCGGGAACTGATACCATACCTACGTTCGGCTCTATCGTGCAGAAGGGATAGTTCGCCGACTGGGCGCCCGCATTCGTGAGGGCGTTAAAAAGTGTGCTCTTTCCGACGTTGGGAAGACCTACGATTCCCATTTTCATAGCTTGTGTTTCCTTTCAAAAATAACAAAATTGAAGAATATGCCAAACGGCACACTTCTTCATTATATCCACCTAATATTATAGCGTATTTTTGTGAATATTTCAAGCATTATTACAGCATTATTAGTAATATTTTTTAAGAATAAAATTATTTTTTAAAAAAATATCACATTTCGAAAAAAATTTTTAAAAAAGTACTGTACAAATCGTTATAAATGTGTTATAATATTATACAGAGGGTGATTTATGAACTAAAAAACATAAACATTGCTTTATATTTCACATTTTCATCACATATTTACCTTTATAGTATGGTAAAATTCTGTCGTAAAATAGGAAAAAGCTATACGCATACGTCTTGCGTTATCAAAAACATAAAAAGGAGCACGAAGAAACATGGAAGAAAAATACTCGCTTTATACAAAAATACTTATCGTAGACGATGAACAGAGCATATGCGATATGCTCGAGAAGTATCTCACAAAAGAAGGTTATGAGACTATGGTCGCAAACAACGGCCCCGACGCTATAGAGATGTTTAAAAAGAACGATCCCGATCTCGTTCTTCTCGATATAATGCTTCCCGGACGCTCGGGTAAGGATATATGCTCGGACATCAGAAAGTTCTCCTCCAGACCTATCATTATGATAACGGCAAAGGGAGAGGTATTCGACAAGGTAGTATGCCTTGAGCTCGGTGCTGACGACTTCGTAGTAAAGCCGTTTGACCTCAACGAGCTTGCGGCACGCATCAAGGCGGTCCTCCGCAGATGCAACAGCCATTCGGAAATGGGCGAAGAAGAGATAATCAAATTCGAGAACATAGAGATCAGCAAGCAGAAGTATGAGCTTAAGCTCCGCGGCAAGGCTGTGGATATCCCCCCGAAGGAACTCGAGCTTCTCTACTTCCTCGCTTCAAACTATAACAGAGTGTTTACAAGAGACCAGCTTCTTGACAAGGTATGGGGCTTCGATTACCTCGGAGACTCGAGAACTGTTGACGTTCACGTAAAGAGACTCAGAGAAAAGCTTGAAGGCATCAGCGACAAGTGGGTCCTCAAGACCGTTTGGGGTGTAGGATACAAGTTTGAGCTTCTCGGCTGATATCCGGGATTTTGGCTGTCGCATTTTACCGTGCGGCAGCCTTTTTTAAGACTCTGCGCAAAGCGAGACGAATACTCCCGCGCAGGAACACAACTGATTTTTTTGGTAGAATAAATGAGAAGTGTAGGATTTAAATACTATATAACCTTTATCATCTGCGCCGCGCTCGTCCTTCTGATGGTGTTTGCCTTCAGCAACAGGGCAATAAGCGACCATTATATGAAGGAACGCCTCGAGACGACCGAAAGCATAAGCGTATCGGTAACCGAATATCTTTCGGATAAGATAAACACCTATCAGCCGTCGGATATTTTTGCCCTTATAGCTGAGGATAGAACGAATATAAGCATGACTCTCCATGCGATAGCGTCCTCGTCGGATAACATTATCATTCTCCTCTGCGCGCCCGACGGAGAGGTATACGCATACGCGGACGCACCGACAGGCCTTGTCGAAGCACCCGGAATAAATATACCGACCTCGGCTCTTACCGGTAACGGAGGCACGGAAAAAAAGAATACGGTATTCGAAAAGGGAATAGAGGGCCTCACCTCCTCGCGCACAGACGCGTATACGAGCGTGATAAACGGAAGGGACGCCTCGCCGTATGCATACGTAGTGGTGTGCATGACAGAGAGCTCGGAGGATTCCTTTACCTCGGAGCTTACAGGAAAGCTTATGATAGCCCTGATATGGTTCTTCTTCTTCGGTGCGCTCGTCTATTTCGTGCTCACCTATAAGACGTCGAGAGACCTCAGGCTGATATCAGACTGCGCGAGCAGATTTGCCGAGGGTGATTTTTCACCGAGACTGCACCTGAGGAGAAGCGACGAGATAGCCGAGCTTGCCGACGCCTTCAACAATATGGCGGAGTCTCTTAAAAATTACGACGACAGCAGAAACAACTTCATCGCCTCGGTATCCCACGACCTGCGTACCCCCATGACCACTATAAAGGGACTTATCGAATGCATCATAGCAGGCGTTATTCCTCAGAGCGAGGTGAATACCACACTCGTAAATATTACCGAAGAAATAAACAGACTCAACAGACTCGTTACCGCAATGCTCGACGTCACCAGACTGCAGAGCGGAAAGCGTCAGTTCAATATGAAGGAATTCGACGTCTGTGAGCTGATAAGGCTCGTCATGATCTCTCTCGAGCCCGAGGGAGCAAAGAAGGAGCTTGACGCGGAGCTTGATATAGACGAGGACGTGATCCCCGTAATAGGAGACAAGGACTCTATACATCAGGTGCTCTATAATATAGTGCAGAACGCCATAAAGTTTTCAAATCACGGCGGTCTCATAAAAATATCGGTAAGAGACGAAACTCCCGAGGAGATACGCGAGAGGGAGGATTCCTTCGACCTTGCCGAAAAGAAGGTGATATCCGTCTATAACGAGGGAATAGGCATCTCAAAGGAGATGAAGGCATTCGTATTTGACAGATTCTTTAAGGCGGATTCAACGAGACAGATGGATAAACAGGGAGTCGGACTCGGTATGTATATAGCAAAGACGATACTCGACGCCCACAACCAGCGTATAAAGGTGGACAGCGTGGAGGGAAGCTGGTGCAGATTCAGCTTTACTCTCGATAAGCCCTCCCGCCCGCACAAATAACCTCTCAGCGAAAGGAACAGCATAATGAACGAAAACGAAAAGGATATAAACGGTGTTAGCACCGAGGAAGAAAAAGCCGAGGACGTAAAGGACACCGAAACAGTAAACGAAGCAGATGAGATAAAGGAGGATACGCAGACAGCCTCGCTTGAGGATACCGAAGCGGACGAAACTCCAAAGGACAGCATAGATACCGAAAGCACACAGAAGCAGGAAAGCCCTACCGAATATACGGTCGCAAGACGTGAATATTCTCCGGTCTCGGGTGAGAGCGAATACGCGAGATGGAGCTATATCGAGCAGTCCGCGAGAGACAGAAAGGCTCAGAAAAAGAGCAACGGCAGAGGCGCGCTCGTGTTCACAGCGGTCATGTCGGCGGCATTCTCGGCGGCGATAGTAGCCCTCATTTTGGCTCTCGTCTTCGGAAACGCACTCTACAGACCCGAGAAGGTGGTCTATGAGGAAAAGATAATTTACGTCAGAGAGGACGGAAAGACGTCGGGAAGCCTCAGCATTCCCGAAATATCCGAGAAGCTCGACCCGAGTATAGTATTCATAGACGTAGAAACTCAGAACGGAGGCGGAACGGCAACCGGAATAGTGCTCACCGCTGACGGATATATCATCACAAACGCGCACGTAATAGAGGACGCGGTTAAGATAACGGCTATATTCAACGACAAGACAGAATACGAGGCAACACTCTGCGGAGCAGACGAGGTGGCAGACCTTGCGGTAATAAAGGTCACTCCCTCTTCTCCTCTCATTCCTGCCGAGATAGGCTCGTCCGAGGATCTCCTCGTAGGTGAGAGCGTCGTGGCAATAGGCTGTCCTGCAGGCTATACGGCAACCACCACCGAAGGAATAGTATCCGCGGTAAACAGAGAGATAGAGATATTCGACTCTGACGGAAGAATAGAAAAAACGATGACCCTCCTCCAGACCAACGCGAACATAAACCCCGGAAACAGCGGAGGCGCACTTCTCGATATGGACGGAAAGGTCATAGGAATAACCACGCTCAAGCTCGTTGAATCGGGCGCGGGAATAAATTACGACGGACTCGGCTTTGCCATTCCGATAACACCGGCTATGGATATTATAGAGGTGCTGAAGACGGGCGGAGAATCCTACGGAGGAAGCGTAGCAAGCAAGACGCCCTCTCTCGGAGTTACCGGAACTATAGTAAAAAAGGGAGTGCTCAACCCCTCCACCAACGAAAAGTCACCGGCAGACGGCTTCTACGTATCAGAGGTAGCGGCAGGCTCGTCGGCAGACGGAATTATAAAGGCGGGAGATATTATAGTTTTGTTTGACGGAAAGCCGATAGACGATATTGAGGTAGTTCGCGATATTCTCAAGCAGAAGAAGGCGGGGGATAAGGTTACTGCGGTAGTTTACAGAGACGGAAGCGAAACGACGCTTACAATAACTCTTAAATAAAAGCTTTTATTTTGGCGTGATACTCTAAAAAGGGTATCACGCTCTTTTAAACGCGGGGCTCTGCCCTGCACCCCGAAAGGATTTTATGAAATAAAACTCCTTTCTTTTTGCGGGCACCCGCCCGCACGCGGTAAGTGGGCGTTACGGAACGCCCTCTTGGAATCCGGCACGTTCGGCAAGCCGAAGTGCATCGAGGTTGCAAGCAACCTCGCACCCCAAAAGAATTTTATAAAATAAAACTCCATTTCTCTGCAGGGCTCCCCGCCCCACACCCTCGGCGAGGGGGTTGTGAAACCCCCTGCTGCACGGGACTTCGCTACGCGAAGATCCATCGAGGATCGCTGCGCGACCTCGTCCCTTACAAAAAAGGGGCTCTGCCCCTTTTTGAAACCCCGCCAAAGGGGGAGGGCTTCGCCAAACTCCCCCTTTGGATTCCCCCTGAAATATTGGTTGGCGTCTTTGGGTGAGGTAGTGATGTGCAGGGCGGTGGGGTATACTTAAATCGTTTGCTTTATAGCGGCTTACTTATTGTTTTGCGGGCCGGCCTTCGGCGGAAGTGTTTGTCAACATGCGAGGCTTTATGACTATTCCGCCCTACGGGCGGTCTTGTACCGTAAATTTTTTTATTATGCCTCACGGCACAACAATCACTTCCGCCCGAAGGGTCGGCAAGTCTTCACCAATATCGGAGAGCTTTATCGTTTGACAAAAGTCCACCTAAGTGGGTGACCCCCTTTTTGGAGGGGGTTCTTAGGGGGAGGTTGCGAAGCGAACGTTCAAATTTATTTGAACGGAGAGAAGCCCTCCTCCCTAAGACGGGGTTTTAAAAGGGGCGGTA
>SVRJ01000035.1 GCA_015064885.1 Oscillospiraceae bacterium | reverse complement strand
TCCGTTTTCTTTGTAGCATCGGGCAGGCTCTTTTCTTCGGTCGGGGCGGAATCGCTTTCCATCGCTTCAACCAGCTTTTCGACTACATTCCAGGACTTCTCCTCTATCCTTCTGGCATTGTCGAGCGAGAACTCATGCGCTTTTTCCGGCTCATAGTATTTTTCGTATTCGGGTATTTCCTCCGGTTTTACGCGCTTTACGGTCTTTTTTCTTTTTTCGGGCGGAAATACCTTCTCAAAATATCTGTCAACAGTATCTCTGAATATCGGCTCAAGCGAAAAGACCTTGAGTCTCGGCTTTATTCCGCTAAGAGCACGAAGATTATTCTCGCATTGTTTTACGATACCCGATATACTGTTTCTGAGAGTATAGGATCTGTTCACCGAGCAATACTTTACGGTTATCACGTAAAGATACTCCGGGTCGATATACACGTAATTCGAATAGGAGTGTCTGCTTACAGTCGTGACCTCCTTTATGTTGCCCGCAAGAGGATGGTCGAGGCCATCGTTTTTTGCCTTCTCTATACATTCGAGAATGGCGAGTTTTATATATTTTTCATTTTCCTCGTTTACTATGTCTGATGCGAACTTACTTTTTGCAAACTCATATTCGGAGCAAGAGGATATAAGAAGCTTACAGAAAAGCTCATCGTTTCCGCTTTCAAAGAAAACCTCTCGGAGCCTTGCGTTTTTAACTGCAAGCAGGAGGGTCTCCTCACTCACAGACGGTGGGATCCCAATCGAATGTATCAATGAATAGTCGCAGATTATTTCTGGAAGCTTTAAGAGCACGTCGCTGAGATAATACTGAGAATTCACATCCGCGTATGCCTCAAACAACTGCCAAAGTCTTTTGATGCACTCGTTTTCAGAGACAAGGTGCGGGCAGTTTATAAGCTCAGAAATATATACCGAAAGATACGGCCACGAGATCTTGATTACCGTTCCTCGTCTGAAATTTGACCTCCACCAGAGATAGTATTTGAAGGTTTGCATATTGAAATTCGCATACGTTGGTGAGTATGCGTAAAAATCGACAAACGGTGTATTTGGCGCATCCGCATCCCAATATTTTTCGGCATTACGCGTAAAGGTCCTCGGCGAACCGCCCGCCCTCGTAAGCTTCACGTCGAGTATGAGTCGGCTTTGACTTTGTGCCAAAACAGTGTCGCTAACGTCCGCCACAGATACGGGAGCGATCCTTTGGGCGGAATAATAAATATTTTTACCCGCGTCAGGATCCTTATATCCGTCGGTTATTTTGGTGAGCGTTATTTTTCTTTCGGGTTCGGGTCTGCATGCCTCGGGAGGGGGAGCTGCGGATATCTTCCCCTCTTCGGGAAATTTCGCTCTCTTTTCGGCGAGAAGCTTTCCGAGATCCCAAAAATCATTTTCGTATACGTCTTTTCCCGGCATATCCGCTGCTCCTTTCATATAAAAATGCTTATTTTATCAATATATTATTTTATCATATTTTTGTACGTTTGTCAACACAATTGCGAAGTTTTTATCCGAAATCAAAAATTTAAATCAATTTTCCCACAATATTTACTTTTAACGATAACTTACTTTATAAATATATGGTATAATAATTATATATGCTTTATTTCGGAGGAATATTTTGGATACCCCCAAATTCAATTGCGGTGATACCGCCATACTCAAAAAACCTCATCCGTGCTCATCATATTCCTTTTTGATCCTGAGGGTAGGCAGCGACGTACGGATAAAGTGCCGCACATGCGGTCACGAGCTGACTGTCGACAGGATCAAATTTGAAAGAATGATAAAGAAGATAGAATCCGCAGAGGATACTGCAAAATGAGAGAAAGCAGAAAGGAAAACTGATATGAACAACGATATCTTAAACACGTCAAATACGTCATCAATCGACACCGAGCTTCTTCCGGATATATCCGTGCTCAACACGAGAGGAGGAAAGCTCCGTGCTTATTATGAAAGGCTGAAAAAGAGCCCTTACTTTTATCTTGCATATGCGTTCTTTATTCCGTTTGCTTTGATGTATCTCATCTATCTTGCTATGGGAATACACCCCTTCGGTGACGGAAGCGTCCTCGTTCTTGACCTTAACGGTCAGTACGTCTCCTTCTACGAATCGCTCAGAGCATTCGTCTACGGAGACGCGTCCCTGCTTTATTCATGGGGGCGTTCTCTGGGCGGAGAATACATGGGAATATACGCATATTACATTGCAAGTCCTCTTTCTTATATCGTTGCGCTCTTCCCCAAGAACCGTATTCTCGAGGCACTGCTTCTCATCTTCCTTCTCAAGACAGGTCTCTGCGGAGCAAGCATGGGATATTATCTCCATAAGACTTCAAAGAGAGTAAACAAAACTGCCGTAGTGATATTCTCAACTCTCTACGCTCTTTGCGCATACGCAGTCGTTCACCAGAACAATAACATGTGGATAGATGCTCTCGCGTGGCTTCCGCTTCTTACTCTGGGAATAGAGCAGCTTATAAAGAACGGAAAGTACAAGCTCTTCGTGGTATCTCTCGCAACAACTCTTATGAGTAACTTCTATATAGGCTACATGGTATGCATCTATACTGCGGCATACTTTATGTACTACTATTTTGCTCACAACGAAAACGGAAGAAACAATCCGCAAAACGAGAGATCACACTTCCTCAAATCCTTTATCAGGATCGCAATATTCTCTCTCATAGGCGTAGGAGTATCTATGGTGATAGTGGCATCCGCCTACTATTCTCTCCAGTTCGGTAAAAATGAGTTTTCAAATCCAAACTACGCACTTTCTCAGCAGTTTGATTTTCTCGACCTGCTTTCAAAGTTCTATCCCTGCTCCTACGATACCGTTCGCCCTGAGGGATGGCCCTTCGTATACTGCGGTCTTATAACCGTAATTCTTCTTCCCTGCTACTTTATCTCAAAGAAATTCTCTCTCCGTGAGAGATGCGCGTCTGCGATATTCATAGGCTTCTTTGTTCTCAGCTTTATTGCAAGCACGATAGATATTATATGGCACGGATTCCAGCGCCCCAACTGGCTTAACTACAGATACTCATTTATGCTTTGCTTCTTCCTCCTCGTTCTCGCGTACAAGGCGTTTGGAGACCTCAGAAAGATAAGCAAAAAAGCTATAGTGGCGTCCGGTGTATTCTGGTCGGTAATCCTTATCATCCTGCAGGCTATGGAATACGAAAACATACACGACATAGAAACTGTATGGCTCTCGCTTTTCTGTATCGCGGTATACATGGCGATACTCATAATAGGTAAAAAGAGCTATTTCAAGAACACGGTGACGCTTGTCCTTGCAATAGTAGTATGTCTTGAGACCTATTGCTCGGGACTTATGACCTGCGTTGATTTCGGAGATGACGTTATCTATACAAAATATTCTGCATATAACGATTTCTTCGAGGAAATACGTCCTATAGTCGATCTCGTTCAGGAAAACGACAAGACCTTCTACCGCATGGAAAAGACCGAACACAGAAAAACGAACGACAATCTTGCACTCGGAATCCGCGGTCTCTCTTGCTCAACGTCCACTCTAAACAGAGATACTATCGCTTTCCTTGCGGGAATGGGATATACCGCACGCTCACACTGGACAAAATACATGGGCGGCACCCCTCTGAACGACTCACTTCTCGGTCTTAAATACATCATTTCAAAGAGCGATCTTTCGGATTATTATGAAGAGGCGTATACGCTTGACGGCTTCACCGCCTACTATAACCCATATCACCTTTCTATCGGATACGGAGTTTCAGAGCAGATAAACGACTTTATAATGATCCCCGACACCGAATACAGCGAAAAGGATCCATACAGCAATCCCTTTGACAGAATGAACGCTCTCGTCACCGCAATGCTCGGTGAGGAGGATCTTATAGAGGTATTCGTTCCCCTCGAGGAGATAGTAGAAAGCGGTACCTCGTCCGCTACCGTGAAGAACGGTACTCTCGGATACATTGCAGGTCACCAGAAGATATCTCCCTCCGGAGATGCTACCTGTAGCGTAACCTACAAATTCTCTAACCCTGAAACTCAGGAGCTCTTCTTCTATCTCCCCAGTGACTATCAGAGAGAAGCAAAGCTCAAGGTAAACACGGTAAGCAAGGGAACCTTCTTCGACGGTGAGAACTGGAGAATAATCTCCTTCGGAACTCAGAATATGGGCGATATCGAGCTTGAGATAGAGCTTAAGAACGACGTTCTCTACGTAAAGGATGATATCCCCATGATATACTCCTTGAACATGGAGGTCTTCAAAGACGTTATGGCACGTCTTGCAAAAACTCAGATCGTGCTTGACGACGAGCATACCGAAACACATCTTACGGGTACTCTTACTGTAGAGTCTGTAAACCAGACGATGCTTCTTACGATTCCCTACGACAAGGGATGGCATATAACTGTAGACGGTGAGGAGATCGAATACTTTGAGGCTCTTGATTCGCTCATAGGCTTCAACGTGGGAGAAGGCACTCACACTATAGACATAAGATATATGCCCAAGGCTTTCTCACTCGGTCTTTCGGTAACGATCGTTTCTATCATACTGTTCTTCCTTATAATAATATTTGAAAAATACGTTTTCGCTCTTATCTTCGGGAAGAACGGAAAGACTATAGGCGTAGATGCAGACGGTTCGGATAAGATCGGCGATAACGTCGACTTTGACGAAGATGAAGAAAACTCAACCGAAAATCCAAGCGAACCTATCAGTGAGACCGAAGAGATAGAAAAGACGGATGAGGTCTCAGAGACAAAAGCAGAAAAAGACGACGATTTAGGAGAAAACTGATATATGTTCTATTATATAAACGGAAAGCTTGTCGAGGCAGACGTAACTTATGCGGTCCTCGACGTAGGCGGAGTTGCTTATAAGCTGAGCATAAGCGGAAAAACGAGGGAGGCACTCCCTCCCTTCCGCTCTGTAAAGGAAGCACCTACCGTTCTTCTTTACACGCATTTTTCGGTAAGAGAGGACGGTGTGGAGCTCTTCGGATTCAGAGACAAGGAGGAGCTCGATACCTTCAGACTCCTCACCTCGGTATCCGGAATCGGACCGAAGGCAGCTATGTCTATACTTTCCACACTATCACCCGAAAAGCTTGCGCTTGCGGTGGCAAACGAAGACAAAAAATCTATCGCCTCTGCAAACGGAATAGGCTCAAAGACAGCGGCAAGACTTATACTTGAACTAAAGGACAAGCTCTCATTCATCGGAGTATCAGACGTTTCACGTTCGGAGACGTCATCTCCGGATACCTCCGTTTCCTCAGCTAAGGGAGCTCTCACGGAGGCTGCAGAGGCTCTCGCCGCGCTCGGATATTCAAGACCCGAGATACTGAAGGCTCTAAAGGATGCCGATCCGAATATGTCTGTAGACAACATAATAAAGGCTGCTTTAAAAAAGCTGTTCTGATTGCTGATCACTTAAAAAGGAGGACACAACGGTAATGAACGATGAATTTGAATTTGAAAGCAGGATACTTTCCTCCTCTTATTCCTCACAGAGCGACGGTGAAACAGAGCTGTCACTCAGACCAAAGGCATTGACCGACTACATAGGTCAGGACAAGGTAAAGGAAAATCTCAATATCTATATACAAGCTGCAAAAATGCGCGGAGACGCGCTTGACCATTGTCTTCTCTACGGCCCTCCGGGTCTCGGAAAGACCACGCTCGCGGGAATAATTGCCGCCGAGCTTAACGTAAATCTTCGCATAACGAGCGGCCCCGCCATAGAAAAGCAAGGCGACCTTGCCGCGCTTCTTACAAATCTCTCTGAGGGTGACGTTCTCTTTATTGACGAGATACACAGGCTTCCGAAAACAGTTGAGGAAATTCTGTATCCGGCAATGGAGGACAACGCTCTCGATATCATCATCGGCAAGGGACCGAGTGCGAGAAGCATACGTATAGATCTTCCTCATTTCACTCTCATAGGAGCCACCACACGCGCAGGACAGCTGACCACTCCTCTTCGCGACAGATTCGGTGTTCTCTTCAAGCTTGAGCTTTACACTCCCGAGGAGCTTGCGCTCATCGTAAAGAGAAGCGCTGATATCCTCGGATACGATATAACAGATGACGGTGCATACGAGATCGCACGTCGCTCTAGAGGAACGCCTCGTATAGCCAACAGACTTCTCAAGAGAGTGCGCGATTTTGCGCAGGTATACAACGAGAGCGCAATAAACGACAAAATAGCCGGTTTCGCGCTTAGCAAACTCGACATAGACGATCTCGGACTGGATAATACGGACAGAAAGATGCTCACGTCTATTATAAAATTCTACGGTGGCGGACCCGTGGGTCTCGACACGCTCTCTGCTACGGTCGGAGAAGAATCAATAACCCTCGAAGACGTGTATGAGCCTTATCTCATGCAGATAGGCTTCCTCGCAAGAACTCCGAGAGGGCGCTGTGTGACCCTCGCGGCTTACAATCATCTGGGAATTACTCCTCCCAAGGATATTATGAAGGGTAACGGCCCCTCACAAGAGAGCTTCGATATCTGAGTCACAGTATAACCGGAAGTGTATAGAGCAGATCGCGAAGATTCTTCAGGTCACATCGCTCACTTGATATCTTATATGCGCAAACACCGTATTTTTCAGATAGAAGATCTACTATACCGTTATCCTCCTCGGTATCAGAAGCGCGTCTCATCCCACATATACGTAACATACTTTTAAGTGTGGGATCCTTCCCTTCCGTACGTGACGGGACGGGAGTGTAGATACCGTCTTTTCCCTTTGATATCTGGACGAGTGCCTTTATCTTCTCGTATTTAAGAATATCGTTTATAAGTGCACACAGTTCGGGCTCGCTTTCCGGAGTATTTCCGCTGAACTGACATGGGCTTCCGTTGAATATCTCTCTCGCATTCTCATACGCTTTTCTTTTCTCAAAGCCTATCGGTGAATTTCTTTCGAGAGACACTCCGCGTCCGTTTGCTTTCCATTCCGAAAAATCCTCACTAAATAGATTCATCGCCAAAAGACGGTCTCTTATCGGATTATCCTCCGACAAGCCTATACGTCTGTACTCGAGTGCGTCGGGATTCAGCAACGGATATATCACAAGCTTTCTGTATAGACTTACGTACGACGGATTTGTTCCGCACATTCGTTTTCGTTCACCGCAGGATGCCGCAAATTCTTCAGCAAAGCTTAAAAGCGTGTCTGCAGACTCACTGTCTCCGCAAACACCGCCGAGAAGCAGGATTTTCTTCTCACCAAGGCCGATCTCAAGCTTTTGAATATGTCTGCCCATTATACTTTTTCCGATGCTTTCAGCACTGATTTTCTCGCTTTTTCGAAGCGAATCTATTCTATTTTCATATTCCGTGTAGCTGAGCTGTTGTTTGTTTTTCATAATTAAAAAGGCTGCACGTAAGCCTCCCTCCTTATTTTATAATATGCCGCACGGCAAAAAAGATTCACCGTTTGAAAGGACTTACAAATGAAAACGACCAAACACGTTAATATTCTCGTAGCCGTTTACTACATTATTATAGTAGTAGCAGTATCTCTTGTCCTGAACCCCATATATTCGTCGGTATCCACAGACATTCTGACAAAAAACACTATGTGGCCGGGCATAATAGAGCTTTTCAAGAGTGCTCTTGAATTTGCATTCTACGCACTTATATTCTCTGCTATAATATATTCAAATTATATCTCGCCAAAGAAAAAGAATTACGGCGTGCTCCTCATATCCGTAATCGGTATAGTGTTAAAGTATCTTTCAAACTTTATTTTTGACATTATCCTCAACGGCTTTGGGTCCGTACAGTCAACACAGATATTCTCTGTATGCGTTTATACTGCTATCGAAGCTGCACAGATCATTATTCTCTACTGTATATCACGCAGAATGATACGTACGGCAATAGATATAGAAAATCAGAAGAGAAAGGCTTCTCGCTCTCTCGGTGTTGAGTATGCGGAATCTGACATGCTTCCCTTCTCTTCGCTTTTTGATAAAAAGAACCCGCTCATGATATCTGCGCTTACGGCATCGGTCATCATTGCTGTACCGACCGTAGTGGGAAGACTTATATACGACGTTTTTGTTGTCGGAGCACCTACTGACGTTGCAGACCTTATATGGATACTGGTTTACTACGCATTTGACGTGCTCGGTGTCTTTATCGGTTATCTTATAATCATATTCGCTCTTACCGCTTATTCAGAGCTCGCAAGCAAAAAAGAGAAAAAGAAGGACGAATAAGTTTTCTTAATACAATATCGGCAGAGCTTTTTCTCTGCCGATATTATTATACTAAAGCAAAATAGATCTGTAAAAACGGAGACGTAAATGAAAAGCAAAATAAGCATCAAGGCCATAATCGTAGATCTGGACAAAACGCTTCTGCATACTGATAAGACCCTGTCTTCTTATACGGCAGAAATCCTTTCGGAATGCAAGAGGATCGGTATATCACTCATAGTAGCTACCGCGAGGCCTTTACGTGCGACAAAGGATCTTTTCGACGCAATTGATTTTGACGCCGCAGTCGTATCAAACGGTGCGAGGATCATATGTAACGGGGAGTGCAAAGAGTACCCAATACAAAAAGACAGTGCCGAGCTTTTTTTTAGTGAGATGACTCGTTACCAAGATCTTCGCCTGACTCTTGAAACGGGAGACAGGGCTTATTCTAACAAGCCTATTGAGAACTATGAAACAACTCTGTCGAGCGATCTCGGGTCGGTAGCCAAAGCAGAAAAGGTACTTAAAATAATAGTAGGCATCGATGATGATATGACTGAAGGGATCGTCAATGGCTCTATTCCCGAGAATACCTACTACACTGTTGCGGGCGGTTTTCTTATACAGATCATGGACAAGCGTGCGACAAAATGGAACGGTGTGAAGGCAGTACTTAACAAAATGAAAATATCAGAAAAAGAAGTCGCCTATTTCGGAGACGACAACGACGACGTTATGCCCATAAAAGCATGCGGAATCGGAATTGCCGTCTCAAATGCAATCGAAGAGGTAAGGGCGGTTGCAGATTATATTACGGACAGCAATGACGATGACGGAGTTGCAAAATTTATTGAACGGATGATCTTATAAAAAACCTCGCTTTGTGTAAATAAAAAAAGCACCCTCGAAACGCCAAAAGCGTTTGGGGTGCTTTTCTTTTATATGCAGATCAGCCTCTTGTCTTACCGCCTGCGATATTGATGGTAACGCCGTGGATATAGCCTGCTCTGTCAGAAGCGAGGAATGCTGTAAGGTTAGCGACCTCAGCGAGCTTTCCGGAGCGTCCGAGAGGGATAGTGCTTGTCTTAGAGTAGCCTTCTCTGAGCTGCTCTACGGTGATTCCTCTTGTATAGGAGAGTGCGCTCTCATATGCAAGTGTGCGGAGGCCTGTAGCTTCAAGGATACCGGGAGCGATACCTACAACACGAATGCCTCTTCTGCCGAGCTCTTTTGCCCATGAGCGTGTAAGAGCGTTTACAGCATTCTTGGTAGCCGCATATACGCTCTGGCCCTCAGAGCCTTCAAGACCGCTCTCCGAGGACATATTGATAACTACTCCCTTGCCCTGCTTTTCCATTACGCGAACAGCAGCCTGCGAGCAGAAATATACTCCCTTAACGTTAACGTTCATTACCTTATCCCAGATCTCCTCTGTGAGCTCCTCTTTTCCCGCGGGGTCAACGAGAAGTCTCGGAATATTGATACCTGCATTATTAACAAGAACGTCTATCGTACCGAAAGTATCAACGACCTTTTCTATCATAGCGTCAACGCTTGCTTTACTTGAAACGTCGGTTCTTACGTAGAGGTATTTTCCTTCCCCTACCTCAAATTCGGGAGCCTTCTCGCCGAGGTCGCAAACGGTAACGTAAGCGCCGTCCCAAAGAAGCTCCTGAGCGATAGCGTATCCGATACCGGAGGCACCGCCTGTAACTATTATAGACTTTTTCTCAAGTCCGAGCCATGATCCATTCATTCTTATGTACTCCTTTTAAATTATTTATTTGCAAGTTTAGTAAAGAGATCGGCAAAGAGCTTGTCTCTGTTTATACGTCTGACATATATAAAATGAGGTCTTGAATTATCGACCGCATATCTGCAGTCATTTGTGAGGTAAGGTCTCGGCATTACCACCATGTCGAGAGACTCGGGATAAACAAGGGCTGCCACAGCGGTAACGTCCCATATTACCTTTGACCATGCCTGAGCACCCGTTCTGTTATATGCCGCTGTGATATCCACAAGATAATCGCAAAGGTCATTCTTTCCGCGGAGATAGTACTCAAGCTCGGGAACCGTGGTTCTGAACTCGGTGCACACTCCGTTACAGGGAACTACGAGAAGCGGAACGCCCGAATCAAACACTATCTGAGCCGCCTTCACGTCCTGCTTGAGATTGAACTCATTAACGTCAGGAAAATGGAGCGCGTGACCGCCGAGCCACACGACGCACATTTTTTTGCATATATCGGGACACTTAGCTATTGCCGAGGCAACGTTCGTAATAGCGCCTATAGCGACCACGTAGACAAAATTTTCGCTTTCAGTGACCGTTTTGATAATATTTTCACACGCTTCGCTTTCAACGGGGATCTTTTTATCCTTCATAAACTCAAGCGAGCCGCGATATACGGGCACAGTCGAATCCTTATTAACGAGAGATCTTATATTAAATATCTCGTTATAGCTTTTTTCCATTCCGTCAGCGGCGGATGTGGATCTGCTGTTCAGAAAGGGAGCCGCATTGATAGAAAGAAGATCTACCTTATCTCCCGAAAGCATGGCGTAGGCTATTGCATACTGATCGTCTATCTCGTTATATGCGTCTGTATCCAGAATTATATTTTTTACGCTGTCCGATCTGAGATCGGCCATAATATCATACATATTCATAGTGATAACCTCAAAAAAAGGCCGCAGTCTCAAAATCATATTAAGACTGCGGCTCAAATATAATCAAATTAACCTCTGCGGAAAAGGTTCATAAGGTCTTCTTTATCCTTAGCCTTCTCTTCCTTAGCTTCGTTTGCCGCTACAGCCTTTACTGCCGCAGGATCATTCTTCTTTACCTCGGGCTTATTGACGGGAGCCGTCTTTGCAAAGCCTGTTGCAATAAGAGTGATCTTCATCTCATCCTCAAGAGATTCGTCAAATGCAAATCCCCAGATGATGTTAGCGTCATCACTTGCTTCTTCAGCTACGAGAGAGGAAGCGAGCTCGATATCGTCAAGTCCAACGTCGGGAGAAGCTGTGATGCTTATAAGGATACCCTTTGCACCCTTGATGCTTGTCTCGAGGAGCGGGCTGGAGATAGCCATCTTAGCAGCTGCCTCTGCCTTGTCCTTACCTGCAGCATAACCTACGCCCATGTGTGCGTAGCCTGCCTCATGCATAACTGTCGTTACGTCAGCGAAGTCAAGGTTTACAAACTGGGGAACGCTGATAAGCTCGGAGATAGAACGAACACCGTCGCTGAGGACAGAGTCGGCCTTCTCGAAAGCATTAGCAAGAGTGATCTTGCTGTCAGAAATCATTCTGAGTCTTTCGTTGGGTATAACGATAAGCGAGTCAACGTACTCGCCGAGAGCGGCGATTCCGTTTTCAGCCTGCTTCATTCTTCTTGCACCTTCAAACATAAAGGGCTTTGTAACGATAGCAACTGTAAGTATGCCCATTTCCTTTGCCACCTGAGCAACTACGGGAGCAGCACCTGTGCCTGTTCCGCCGCCCATTCCGGCTGTAAGGAATACCATATGTGCGCCTGCAACTGCGCTTCTGATGTCCTCGATGTTCTCTTCAGCTGCCTTAGCGCCTACAGTGGGATCCGAGCCTGCGCCCTGTCCCTTTGTTATCTTTTCGCCGATAGCGATCTGTGTTCCTGCGCTGGACTTCTTAAGGGCCTGACCGTCTGTATTGATAGCAATAAATTCTACGCCCTTTATATTGGAATTTATCATGCGGTTTATTGCGTTATTACCGCCGCCGCCAACGCCGATAACCTTTATAACAACACCGCTGTCGTATACTTCTTCATGTTCAAAGCTCATAGTTTTTTATTCCTCCGTTTTTTTAACTATACTTTAGAAAGAAAATTTATCTACTTAATATAATACTATATTTTAAGACCTTTTGCAATAGGCTTTTGCAAATGTTTAATAAATATATTTATTTTTTTTACATTTAAAGTCCGAAAGATCTCAATCGTATGAAATATATATTTTCTTCAGCACACTGATATCTATATTGAGAGTAGACTTTATCTCCCCGGGATTGTCGCTCAGCCACTTTGAAAGAGTCGAGAATTTCTCCTCTATATCCTTTACGCTTCCTATCTTTACGTCGATACCCTCCTTGGTTCGCATATAAAGATCGAATTTGTTTCTGATATCAAGATACTGAACGCGCTCTCTCAGACCGGAGTCGCTAAGTGCGGTATATATTCTGACATACGTCTCCGGATCCATCCTGCTTGCCTCGGGAAAGACCATCTGCGATCCTACGATTATCTCCTTCGGAAGGTCTATATCAAGCTTAATGAGGCGCGTCCTTATCGGCTCATGAGAGGCTTTCTCAAGCACCTTCATGTCTGCATTCAGCAAATAGTACTCACCGAGATATTCTATATACGCTTCGGCGCTCTCCCCTTCTACCGTGAGAATAAGAGTATCGGGTGCCTTTTTTTCGATCTTCAACTCCTTTATATATGGGAGCTCCTTTTTCATCATTTCGGAGAGCTCATCGGTATTTATATAGAAATAGGATCTGTTTCCCCGCTCTGAAAAATAGCCGTTAAGCAGCTCGTTTATTTTTTCTTCGGAATAAGGTGACTCACCGTTGAGGACAATATTCTTTACCACGTATCCGTTATTGACCAAAACGAATATTATTATAAGCAGCGCGATAGCAACCGTTATAAGGATTGCGCTTATAGTTTTGGCTGAGCCAAACTTCTTCTTTCCCGTTAGTATCGGTGTGGGCTCTGCGCTTTTTCCATCGTCACCGTAGAGATATATATCCCGATTATCTTCCTGACCGTTATTCATAATTAGTCCTTTTGACCTTCTTTATTTTTTGACAAGCAGCTCTATTTCGCGAAGGATCTCTTCATTAACGTTTTCGTGAGCCACGTTATAGCACGCATCCGACATTTCTTTTCTCATTCTTGCGTCAGCGAAAAGCTCTCTTACTGCGCTTTCAAGATGCTCGTTCATATTCTGACTCTCTTCTATGAGGATACCGGCTCCTCTGTCCGATAGCACCTTGGCGTTTTTAAGCTGATGATTGTTCGTGACGTTGGGAGACGGAATTATTACCGCCGCCTTTCTGTTAAGAGCGATCTCGGATATAGTCATGGCGCCTGCGCGGCTGACAACGAGATCTGCGGCTGCCATCCACTTAGGCATATCGTAAATGTATTCGAGTATTCGTACGTTTTCACATTTATCAAGTCCGAGACCTTTTGCTTTTTCGGTCATTTCGGAATAGAATCTGCTTCCTGCCGAATGTACCGCAAGCACCTCCGGATGGTTTCTGACGTAAGAGTCGAAAAGATGCAGCATACCGTCGTTTATCATCTGAGCGCCGAGGCTTCCGCCAAACGAAAGAATAACGTATTTATATTTCCCTTCGACGTCGAGCTCTTTTCTTGCACTCCTATAATCATATCTTACGTTATTTCTTATAGGATTTCCTACGTTTACTATCTTCTTTGCGTGTCCGAGGTATCTTTCGCTCTCCTCGAAATTGGTAAATATAACGTCGCAGTATTTCTGAAGCCTTTTTACGGCGGCACCGGGTATTGCGTTTGCCTCGTGAACGGCACACGGAATATTCATCTTAGACGCTGCTACAAGTATCGGCCAGCAAACGTATCCGCCCGTACCTATCACTATATCGGGCTTAAACTCTTTTATTATTTTCTTTGCCGCTCTCGGTGAGCTCAGTGCAAGTGAAAGTGCCTTTATATTTGAAAGCGAAAGCGAGCGTGATATGCCCTTTACGTTAACGTGATAAAGCTTATATCCCTCTCGCGGTATGAGCTTATTCTCCATACCGTACGGTGTGCCTACAAACGCTATCTCACTGTCGGGGTACTTTGATCTTATAATATCGGCTATTGCGAGTGCGGGATTTATATGTCCTCCCGTTCCTCCGCCGCTAAGCAAAACTCTCATAAAACAACTCCAATTTTTTATTTGACGTCACAGTATCTCGACAGTCCGAGTACTATTCCGAATTCAAGCATCTGTATTACCATAGCAGAGCCGCCCGCACTGAACATAGGAAGAGATATTCCCGTATTCGGTATGATCGCGGTAACCACCGCTATATTAAGAAGCACCTGTATGATAAGCTTCATTGCAAGACCGCATATAGCTATAGATACGAACATATTGTTTGCGTTTGTTCCGAGCTTCATCATGCGGAGGAAGATCGCAAAGAACAGAATGATGACCGCAACGCCACCGACAAATCCGAGCTCCTCGCATATTATTGGGTAGATAAAGTCGTTTTGAGGCTGTGATACGTACCCGTATTTGAGGCGGCTCTGACCGGGGCCGAGACCGAAAAGACCTCCCGAGCTTATCGCATAAAGCCCTTGCGTAGTCTGCCAGTTTGCGTCGTTTATCTCAACGTCCGAGTCGAACAGCATCTCCCACCAGCTCGTTATTCTGTCCACACCGTGACCGGTTATAAGAACAAGACCGAGAAGTGCAGCCGCTCCCACTACCGCAATAAGCACGAGCCACTTTTTATTTGTTCCGCCTATAAACATAACGCATACACCTATAGCGGCAAGTATTATCATACCCGAATTATGCTTCTCAAGGTAAACGAAAAGGCAGAACACCGCAATAAAGAGAAACGGCATCACAAGTCCGTACATCAGTGAGCGGAGCTTATTTTTTCTATCGACTATTTTTTCTTGATTTACAGACATAAAGAACGCCATGATGAGTACAAGCGTCGTTTTAGCTATCTCGGAGGGTTGGATCGATATTCCTGCTATCTCTATCCATCTCTGAGCGCCGCCCGCAGACGTTCCCGCTACCAGAACCAATATCAGAAGTGCTATCGTTACCGGATAGGCTATTATAGTTGCGATTGCAAACGTGCGCATATATTTGGTGCAGTATATAGCGCCGAATACAAGTATTATACCTATGGCGAGAAATTTTACGTTCTGGAATACGAAATAAAATTTATTATCATAAAAGGTATCGGCATACGAGTTCGTCGCACTGAGCGACACGATGAAAGCAAATGCAGTAAGAATAACGAAGAGAACAAGAGTAACGGGGTCAATGCTGTGAAGGACGACCTCCTTCGGATTCGATACCGCATCAAGGTATTCCCTGCTGAGCGCATCGTACGATCTTTGCTTATTCATCTCACGAGCACCCTTGGTGACCTTATAGAAGTCGTTGGGGTTTTCGATCATTTTATTTTCTCTTCGGGTCTCTCTTCTGCTTTTGAGAGCCTCTTTTATCTTACCTGACAACTTCATTTCTTCGCCTCATTAAAATGATTTTTTTACTGCTCTTTTGCTTCAAACGATCAGAGTCCGAACCAAGCCGCAACGCAAAGGAGCAGGCTCACTGCGGAAAATACGGATACTATCTTGATTTCTCCCCATCCGCATCTTTCAAAATGATGATGTACGGGAGCCATCTTGAATATTCTCTTACCCGTAAGCTTGAAGGAAGCTACCTGAAGCATTACCGAAACAGTTTCAAATATGAATACAAATCCCGCTATCACTACTATGAGGGGATTATCGAGAGTAAACGCTATTCCCATAAATATTCCGCCGAGATAGAGCGAACCCGTATCTCCCATGAATATTTTAGCGGGATGGAAATTATATACGAGAAATCCGAGGCATCCGCCTATGACCACCGCAGAGGAAAGTGCGCTCGAAACGTCCTTAAGAACAAAGCTTGCTACCGCAAAGAAGGCCGCTACGACAACGCTTACGCTTGAGCAAAGTCCGTCTATTCCATCGGTGAGGTTGGTGCTGTTCACGAATCCGCAGATAAGAACGATCGCAAAGAAATAATAAAGAAGTCCGAGCTCTATTTTTACACCGAAGTAAGGAATGAAAAGCTCTGTAGACATATTACCCGATACTGTCATCATAAGTATATAGAAGCTGGCGGCAAACACCTGGAGTAAAAACTTCTGATATGCTTTAAGTCCCTGATTCTGCTTTTTGATCAGCTTTGTGTAGTCGTCTACAAAACCGATCAGCGCATTCATAACACCGAGAAGGAGGGTAAGTGCAAACGGAATAAGATTTCTTGATTCACCCGAAAAATATGCGTAGATGAAGATTCCGAGCGACACCGCAAGAGTAGGAATTATAAAGCAGATACCTCCCATAGTGGGGGTTCCTTCTTTACTCTTGTGCCATCTGGGGCCTATATCGAGTATCTTCTGTCCTACTTTTTTACTCTTTAATACCGGAATCGTGTATTTCAGCATAAGAACGCTGAGACCGAACACCAAAAGTGTCGAAATTATAAACAAAGCATACATATTTCCCGTCATACAAATATCCTCGCCTGTGTCGGCTTCCTTTCTGTGATCTATACTGTAAAAGTTATTTTAGCTTTCTAAGTAAAGCTTCTTCAGCAGCTCTATTACCCTTTCGCCTCTCATAGAGCGGCTTGCTTTTACAAGGATAACGTCTCCGCGCTTCAGGATCTTTCCGAGAAGATCGGAGGTCTCCTCTTCCCCGATATCATCAAGGGAAATGACCGAATCCTTATGCATTCCGGCGGATATCGCACCGTCTGCAATATTTTTTGCAAGCTCTCCGAAGGTTATAACGGTATCCGTACCGGCTCTTGCCGCATACTCACCGAGAGAAAAGTGAAGTGCATCCGTGCTCTCACCGAGCTCCTTCATATCTCCGAGCACGGCTATTGCTTTGGCTCGGCCATCTTTTCCTTTTAGCCTTATCAGAGTATCTATCGCCGCGCGCATTGACTCTGGAGCGGCGTTATAGCAATCCTCAATAACGGTTATGCCTCCGACGTCTATGATATTCTGTCTCATTGAAGCGTTTTTGTAATTTGCAAAGCCCTCTGTACACTCAGCGGCAGAAAGTCCGAGAAGAGTTCCTGCGGCTATCGCACACAGAGCTGTTCTTACAAGATGTACTCCCACGCCCGCTATCTCTATATCGGTATACGTATCCGATCCGCAGTTATAATCAAAGATCATACTGTTTCTGTCGGTAAATCGGATATTATATGCATAAAGATCTGCGTTTTTATCCTCTATCGAGCATTTTACGGTTTTAAAGCTATACTTTGAATAGTCTACCGCTGAAAGCATCTCGTCGTCGGCATTTACGATAAGATATCCGTTATCGGGTATACCGTCCGTTATCTCAAGCTTTGCTTTAAGTATATTCTCTCTTGTCTTAAGATATTCAAGATGCGAGTGACCGACGTTAGTAATAACTCCTATATACGGCTCGAGTGCCGAGGACATAGAATGTATCTCACCGAGAGCGCTCATTCCCATCTCATAAACGGCATACTTGCGGTCGCTTTCCATTCCGAGAAGGGATATCGGCATTCCGATCACGCTGTTGAAGTTTCCGTCCGTTTTATATACGTCAAGCTTTTTTGACAGAGCGGAATATATTATTTCCTTTGCCGTAGTCTTTCCCACGCTTCCCGTAACAGCTACGGCTCTGAGCGATCCGCAGCAGCGTTTTCTGTACTCGTGAGCGGCAAAAAGGAGCTCCTTTTCACTGTTACTTGAAACGACGTAAGCGCAGGCAGGATCGGTTTTTTCGGGCATGTGCTCGCATATGATAAGAGCGGCGCCCTTTTCTGTCGCAGTATCTATATATTTATGACCGTCTGTCCTTTCGCCAACTATAGCAACAAAGACAGACGACTCCTCTACCTCACGCGAGTCGGTACAGATATAAGAAAGCTGCTTTTTTCGGTCAGCTTCATTCATATATACCTTTCCGCTCATAAAGGAGGCAAAGGTCTCAAGTGTGATCCCGTTTAAAAATGTTTTCATTAAAAATCACTCTCCGAAGTCCTCTTTTTTATATTTTCTCACGCACTCTCCGACGATCTTTTCTTCGTCGAACGGGTGTCTACCGATCTTATCTATTTCATATTTCTCGTGTCCCTTACCTGCAAGAAGAAGAACGTCCCCTTCACGGCAAAGCCCTATAGAATATTCTATTGCCTTTTTTCTGTCAGTTATAACCGTATATCTGTTAAAATCTTTTGAAAACCCCGATATCACATCTGCTATTATGCGCTCTCTGTCCTCGCTTCTTGAATTATCCGACGTAACCGTCACGATATCCGAGTATGCCTCGGCGACAGCAGCCATAACCGGTCTTTTACTTTTATCTCTGTCTCCGCCGCAACCGAAAAGGGTGATTAGACGCCCTTTTTCTTTAAGTGTGGCGCGAAGAGTCAAGAGCACCTTTTCGAGTGCATCAGGTGTATGTGCATAATCTATAAATACTGAAAATGGCACGTGCTCATCGAGCAACAGCCGCTGCATTCTTCCCGGAACACCGCAAAATCTCCCGACAGATAAAATGCAGGTATGCATATCAACGCCGAGCATACGCGCGCAGGCGATAGCGTGTAAAACGTTTTCTACGTTGAATAAGCCGGTAAGCCCTATTCTGATATTATACGGCACCCCATACTCATAAAGAGTAAATTCGGTAGATGACGAGCCGTCGAAGGATATACCGTCGGCAAAATAATCACTTTTTTTATTTTTCAGCGATACAAAAGTCGTTTTCCTTCTGCCAAGCGCAGAGGATATCCTTCCGCTGTATTCGGTATCCGAGTTTATTACCGAGCGTTCCGACGCTTTGAGCACGTCGAGCTTTGCTGAGAAATATTCCTCCATACTTCCGTGAAAGTCAAGATGCTCGCTACTGAGATTTGTAAATACAGACGCAACAAAGTGCAATGGTGCAAGCTTTTTTAATGCCGAGGCATGTGAGCTTGCTTCCATTATGACGTATTTTGAACCAAGCCTTTTCATTTTACGAAGCAAATCGTAGAGCTGCTCGGGATCGGGAGTGGTCATATTAGCAAGCGGGTCGGAGCTTTTTGAGATGATCTTCTCTTTTCCGACAAAGCACCCTACCGTGCCTATAAGACCGCATTTTTCATCGATTGCAAGAAGGATGCTATGAAGTATAAAGGATACGCTCGTTTTTCCGTTCGTACCCGTAACGGCTATTATTTTAAGCTCTTTTGACGGAAATTCGTTATATGCATCCAGAGCATACGAATATGCCATTCGCGTATTATCCGCGGTAAAGACAGGAACGCCGAGCTTTAAAAACTCTTTTTCTCTTCCTTTCGAAGCGACAATTGCGCAGGCACCGTTTCCGACCGCTTCGGCAACGAAGCTGTGTCCGTCTGCGCGTATTCCTTCAAGAGCGAAAAAAACGTCTCCGTCAAGCACTCTGTCGGATTCGGCTTTTATTCCTCTGATTTGAATTTGCTTGTCATAACCGTTGGCAGAGGTAAGCCCCGCATATTTTGCAAGCTCGAAAAGTAACAAATTATATTCCTCCAAGGTATAACTGTTTACACTTCCCGAGCCGCAACTTATGCTCTTAAATATTTGATCTTATTCTTGTTCGTTTACGTTTACGGAGGTTATCGTAACAACACTGCCGGCCTTAAGCTTTGTTCCCGCCGCCGGAGACTGTGAAATAACGGTAAGCTCACTTCCGAGTCCATAGTTCTTAACACCGTTTATCTTTACGTTAAATCCGGAATTTATTATAAGCTGATTTGCCGAGGTAAGATTCATTCCGACAACGTTAGGAACAGTATATTCTGTTTCATCAGCTTCTGTTCCGAGGTAAAGCGTTATTTTTCCGCTTCCCTTTGTAAACGTAGATCCCTTTGCGGGAGTCTGGGCGGTAACCTTGTCACCGTCGCCTATTATCTCCACCTTGCATCCGAGGGATGCGATAAGCTTTTCAGCGCGTTCACGAGTCCTGCCTACGTAGTTACCTACAGTTACGGTAAGCTGCTCAAGCTCTTCCTCAGTATATACCGGCTCAACACCGAGGAGCGGAAGCACCTCTTCAAATACCATTCCCGCATACGGAGCGGCATTTACGCTTCCCCACTGACTTCCGAGTCTGGGCTCATCATTAACTATAAGAATAATATACTGCGGATCGTCTGCGGGAGCAAACGTAACGCATGAGCCTATTCTGAGGGTTGCTGCGCCCGTTTCGTCTCTCTTATCCGTTTTCTCTGTAGTTCCCGTTTTTGTGGCAACTCTGTAACCGGGAATGTACGCATTTGTCGAAGACTGAGCGTTTGCGGCAGCCTCGGCGAGTATATCGCAGATGTTTTTACTTGTTTCCGCACTTACTACGTTTCTCTTTATTACCGTTTCAGTTTCCTTTATAACGTTTCCGTCTGAATCTATTATTCGGTCAACCACGTGAGGAACAACGAGATTTCCTCCGTTTGCCGCTGCACTTATAGCTACTATATGCTGAAGCATGGATATACCGAAGTTCTGACCGAAGGACGCACAGGCAAGATCGACCGGACCGAAATTATTCTGCGAGTAGAAAACGCCCGTTTCCTCACCGGGAAGGTCTATACCCGTTTTTTCGAGATAACCGAAGTTTTTGAAATACTCGTAGAAGGTATCTCCGCCTATCCTTTCGGCAAGAGTCATCATAACCGGGTTACACGACTTTTGAAGTCCCTGGCGAAGAGTCAAGGTGCCGTGTCCGTAAGTAACGTGGCATTTGATCGGTCTTCCGTAACCGGGAACCATATGAAAGCCTCTGCAGTTAAAGGATTCGTTGAGTGCTGCAAGCTTTTCTTCAAGGGTCATCGAAACTGTTATTATCTTAAAGGTGGAACCGGGCATATATACTGTATTGACCGACTTGTTCTTCCACATTTCCTGTCTCAGAGAAGTAAGCTTTTGGCTGTATTCCTTGCTTCCCTCCTCAAGTCCCGACCCATCGAGCATCTTCTGATAATACTCGCTGAGGGTAAACGGATCGTTGAGGTTAAAATCCGGGTAGCTTGCCATGGCAAGTATCGCACCCGTATTTATATCCATAACTATTCCGCTGACTCCGTTTGTCGTGCCGAAGGTCTCGGATGCTTCCTTGATATACTTTTCAAGCACCGCCTGAACGCGCATATCTATCGTAGATACGATAGAGTATCCGTCTACTGCTTCTACGTAGCTTTCATATTCGAAGGGCATTTCGTTTCCGTATGCGTCTCTTGCTATTATATACTTACCGTCGGTACCCGAAAGTATATCGTCGTAATAATACTCGATTCCGTAAAGACCGGTATTGTCCGAGCCCGCAAAACCGAGTGTGTGAGATGCAAGATTATCATACGGATAATATCTGTGACTTGCGGCGTTAACAAAGATCTCGTCGCTAAGGTCCAGTTTTTCTATGAATTCACGTATTTTATCCGCCTTTTCGGCTTCTACACCCTTGAGTATATTCGCATAGAGACTTGTATGTTTGCTTATTTTCGCAAGAACGCTGTCTTCTTCGAGTTCGAGCGTCGTTGCGAGGAAGCTTGCGATTATCTTTCCTATATCTGAAGAAGAAGCTCCGGGATAATATTTGTTCCACACGTCAGAAAGCTTCTCCTCGCTCGTGAGCTTTGCGATCTTACTCGGAGAGACAGAGATATCGTAGACCGTATAATTAGCGGCAAGGACGTTCATATTCGTATCGTAAATGTATCCTCTGTCCGCGCTCACCTTGTTCTCGGTAATGAGCTGGTCTATTACCTTCTTCTGATACTCTTCGAATTTAAATACGCTAAGATAGAAAAGTCGCACCACGATAATGGCTACTGCAACAGAGACAGCAACCACTACCGTAAGAGCGCTTCCTTTAGTTACTTTATTATTTTCGGCCATAAATAGCCTCCTCTTTAGATTTCAAAACCAATTATATTACCGAAGGAGCTTTATTATTACCGACCGTCAGTCTATAATTCCTATAGCGCTGAGCAGAGTGACCCATACGCTTTGTTCTTCCTTTTCTTCAACGTTATCAATCACAAAGGTATCCTCTTCGCTTTCAACGCGTTCTATTTGCGAAAGCTCGGCATCTATCATGCCGTACTCGTTTCTTGCAAGCTCGTCGATGAGCTGCATATCCTTTTTGAGAGATACCTCAGCCTCGAGCTCTTCGATCTCCTCGCCAAGCTGTCTGATATATGCATCGTACTCCTTGTTCTGCACCTCGACCTCGTTACAGATAACAGAAAGGAACACGGGAAGCATAAGAACAGCCATACATATAAGCACTGATATTATAGAATATATGGGAAGCTTTTTATCCTTCACCTTAACTCTCTTATATCTCGGGAATGCCTTTTCCCATTTAAGCATGCGCACAAGCTGCTTTTCTGTTATCGGAGTTCGTACAAGCGTTTCCGTCTCGGTAAAGCCGTCAACTCTGTTCCAGGTATTGACCTTTATCGTTTTTTCCTTCCAAAGCGTGCTTCCCTCTCCGTCGCACATATCGCAAAGAGATCTGGGCTCCTCTGCAAGAACGACGGCATCCGAGGATGAAAAGAATGCAGAGTTATCCTCCTTAAGCATTCTTACACCGTCCTTGAGCCTTCCGCCGAGGCACGCAGTGAGATATTTTTCAAAGTCATCAACGGTAGCTATTTTCATATTATCCGCTATGGCTGTGAATTCTTCAAGATATTCGTTTTCTTCATACGAACGAGCCTCGCGCGCTTCCTGCTCCTCAAGCTCCTTGCGGACCATCGTCTTAATAGACGTCTCTCTTGACGTGAACTCATTGAACACGGAATCGAACTCGGCTCTTTTCTTATCGTAATATTCTCCGCTATACATTATAAAATACCTTGTACAGAGAAGCTCTGTTCCTTTTTCTTTTCTTCCTTTGATATGATCCCTCGGTCAGCGGACGTTTACTCTTTTCGCTACGCGGAGCTTTGCGCTTCTTGACCTCGGATTTTCTTCAAGCTCTTCCTTTGACGGAAGTATTGGCTTTCTCGAGACGATCTCGAGAAGCGGCTTCTTTCCGCACACGCATACGGGAAAGTCCTTTGGGCAGGTGCATCCCTTTGCCAACTCGGCAAAAGTCTGCTTGACTATTCTGTCTTCAAGAGAGTGGAAGGTGATTATAGCAACTATACCACCTTCATTCATGATGCTCACCGCGTCTTTTATCGTGTCCGCAATGATCTCAAGCTCCCCATTGACCTCGATGCGTATTGCCTGAAAGCTTCTTTTCGCCGGATGGTGGGCGCCGTTTTTAGCCGACGCCGGCATCCCGCTTTTGATGATTTCTGACAACTCCAACGTTGTTTTTATCGGCGCAACACTTCTTGCTTTGGCTATAGCGGCAACTATTGACGGTGCATAGCGTTCTTCGCCGTATTCATAAAGTATTCTTTTAAGATCTGCTTCCGGATAAGAATTGACAACGTCGTATGCGCTTTTCTTATCTCTTCTGTCCATTCGCATATCGAGAGGGGCGTCCGCCATATAGGAAAATCCCCTTTCGGCGCAATCAAGCTGATATGAGGAAACTCCGAGATCGAGCAAGAGCCCGTCTATTCCCGACACTCCTCTGTCCGAAAGCTGTTTTTTTATATCGAAATAGTTCGAGTGAATGACCTCCGCTCTGTCACCGAAGCGCGAAAGTCTTTCGGTTGCCGTCATAACGGCATCTATATCTCTGTCAAATGCGTAGAGCTTTCCGTCCTCAAGTCTTGCTGCTATACCGCTCGAGTGACCTGCGCCGCCCGCTGTTCCGTCGACGTATATTCCGCCGGGCTTTATGCAAAGCGAGTCGAGGCATTCGTTATAAAGGACCGATCGGTGAACGAATTCGATATTCTCCATTTTACTCAAGCTCCTTTAAAGTCCTGCATTCTCAAGAATATTTCTCGCCCTTTCGATGTCCTCGGGCTTCGTCTTACTTCTGTAGGCCTCTTCGCTCCATATCTCCGCATAATCTCCGCAGCCTACTATGACCACCTGTTTATTCTCAAGACCTGCATATGCTATAAGATCTGCTGTAAGCTGCACTCTTCCCGTACTGTCGAGGGGGAGGCTCAGCGAACTTCCGTTCATGATCCTGAGCACGTACTCGGACTGTGCACGGTCAAGCTTCTTTATCGGATCGAGATATTTTTCCCATTCCGCCACCGAGCATATTTTCAGGCAATGCTCTCTTACACTCTGTGAAATTACGATCTCATCACCAAGCTTTTCTCTGAACTTAGCGGGAATAAACACTCTGTTCTTTGCATCTATCGTGTGATTATACGAACTTGTGAACATATACTCCGAGACCTCCTTTCACCGTTTTATCGATCCGTCGGCAAGTATTTGACGGAAAAAGTGTGGGTTTTCTATGATCTGACGCGTAATTTTGCGTAATTTCGCCCCACGATGGTTATATTATACTACAAACAAGGTCATTTGTCAAGGGGTTATAAAAAACAATTGTAAACATTTTGTAAATTGCAGATATTGTCGTCTCTTGTCTGTTATTATTATACAAAAACAGTAAAATGATACCTCGCATTCGATCGGATAGAGGTTCAAAAGAATTGTGAAAAAGGGCACAAAAAAAAGAAGCCCCCCGGAGCTAAGCGTGTTATCCTTAACGGAGAACACGCAGTCAAATCCGTCTTCGACGGGTGAAATCCACCTCCGGTGGATGAAATCGCGTTTGCGATGAAATCCTGCTTCGCAGGGTTGTATATAGACGGATTTGATTTCAT
>SVRJ01000034.1 GCA_015064885.1 Oscillospiraceae bacterium | reverse complement strand
AGCGTGTAATACAGATACTTTCAAGACGAACGAAAAACAATCCGTGTCTCATCGGAGAGCCGGGAGTTGGAAAGACCGCGGTTGCCGAGGGGCTTGCGCAAAAGATAGTCAGCGGCGACGTTCCCGATATGCTCAAGGGAAAGATCGTTTTTACTCTTGATCTTGCAAGTCTTATAGCGGGATCAAAATACAGAGGCGAATTTGAAGAGAGACTGAAGAATATACTTGATGAGGTCAAAAAAAATAATAATATTATTATTTTCATCGACGAGATACACATGATAGTTCATGCGGGAGAGGCTGAAGGCGCTCTTGATGCCGCAAATATAATAAAGCCTGCACTCGCAAGAGGCGAATTTCAGGTTATAGGTGCAACTACCGTTTCGGAGTACCGTAAATATATAGAAAAGGATGCTGCTCTTGAAAGACGTTTTCAACCGGTTATGATCGGTGAGCCTTCAAGCGAGGATGCGATAAAAATACTTGAGGGTCTGAGAGATAAATATGAGGCACATCACAGAATAAAGATCACCGACGAGGCGATAAGAGCCGCGGTAGAGCTCTCTGTAAGGTATATATCAGATAGGTTTCTGCCGGATAAAGCAATTGATCTTATAGATGAAGCTTCAAGTAAAGTAAAGATAAACTCGCTTACTCCTCCAAAGGAGCTGAAGGAACTCGAAAAAAGTATCGATTCACTTTCGGCAGAAAAAGAGGAGGCTGTGGTTGCACAGAATTTTGAGCGTGCAGCTGAGCTTCGTGACAAGGAAAATGAGCTTAAAGGTGAGTTCGAAAAGCTCTCTTCCGAGTGGGAAAGCTCAAAAAGTCAAAAGGACGAGGAGCTTACCGAAAACGACATTGCAGAGGTAGTTATGCAGTGGACGGGCATACCGGTAAGCAAGATACTTCTTGACGAGGGAGAAAAGCTTTTGAATCTTGAAAACGAGCTTATGGCTCGTGTTATAGGTCAGGATGCTGCATGTGTTTCTGTAGCCAAGGCAATAAAACGAGGCAGAACCGGCCTCAGAAACCCGAAAAGACCTATCGGTTCTTTCATTTTCCTCGGACCTACGGGCGTAGGAAAAACCGAGCTTACAAAGGCACTTGCCTCTTCCCTTTTCGGTAAGGAGGACAGTATGGTTCGTCTTGATATGTCAGAGTACATGGAAAAGCACAGCGTTTCCAAGCTTATCGGTTCACCTCCCGGATACGTCGGATTTGAGGAAGGCGGACAGCTTACTGAAAAGATAAGAAGAAAGCCTTATTCTGTGATCCTTCTCGATGAAATAGAAAAAGCACATCCGGACGTATTCAACATCCTTTTGCAGGTTCTTGATGACGGAGTTCTCACCGATTCTCAGGGAAGACGAGTGGATTTTCGCAATACAGTGATAATTATGACCTCTAATTTGGGAGCCGCATATAATGAACAGAGGCAGAGCCTCGGATTCACAACCACTGAAAATAAGGAAAAGGATGATGCCGGAGAGAGACGATCCATGGATGCCTTGAAAAGGACCTTCCGCCCGGAATTCATCAACAGAATTGACGATATAATCGTATTCAAAGCGCTTGAAGGAGACACTATAGAAAAGATAGCATCTCTCATGCTCAATGAGGTCAAGGAAAGGACCTCAGATATGGGAATAGAGCTTATATTCGATGAAAGCGTGATAAAATACGTTGCCAAGGAAGGCTTTGACAGACAGTACGGTGCGCGTCCTCTTCGTCGCGCGATAGTACGCCTTATCGAAGATGCCCTTGCCAATAAGCTTCTCGACGGATCGGTTAAGACCGGTGATAAGGTGAAGATCCTTGAATCAGGCGGAAAGGTCGAATTTGATATTACAAAATAAAAAAAGCAGGCGCTCCGATATAGAGCGTCTGCTTTTATATTTTATAGGTTACTGCTTTACGTAGGTTGCACGTTCGCCGCCGATGAATTTGAGTCTTGTTTTGGCTGCGAGAATGTTTGCCTCACCTATTTTATTCACCGAGAGACGTACGGGTACTGCGACGTGCTTAAGGTGCATTCCGATAAGTGTACCTCCGACGTCTATGCCTGCATCTGCTTTGATAAATTCTACTGCACACGGATTCTTGAAATTATAATATGCAGTGGTAGCAAATGCGCCTCCTGCGTGAGGGTGCGGAACAACGCATACCTTTTCAAGGCCGTATTTATCAGCGCATTCTTCCTCAACGATAATAGCTCTGTTCAAATGCTCACAGCACTGTACGGCAAGATATATTCCCTTTTCGCACAGAACCGGATATACTGTTTCAAACAATGCTTTAGCTGCGTCAAGGCTTGAATTTTTGCCTATTTTGCCTCCGATCATTTCACTTGAGGAACAACCTATTACAAGTATGTTTCCCTTCCCGATCCCGGATATTTCGATGATCTCGTTGATTGCAGTGGCAGCATTTTCACGGATGCTTGAAAGAATAGAATTTTCCATTGAAAATCTCCTTAAAAGGTGTTCCCCCATCTGTTAAGATGGGGGATGCTTCTTACTCTTCTGTTGTTTCAACAGGAGCCTCTGCTTCTTCAGCAGCTTCAGCTTCTTCTGTAAGAAGATCGCGGATAGAAAGGCTTACGTTCTGCTTTTCTGTGTTGATCTCCTTGATCTTAGCGTTTACGACCTGACCTACGGAGAGGTGGTCAGAGATCTTTTCGATTCTCTTGTTAGCTATCTGAGAAATTCTGATAAGACCGTCAACTCCGTCAATTATTCTTGCGAATGCACCGAATTCAACTATGTTAACGATCTCGCAGGATACAACGTCACCTTCGTTGTAGTTGTTGGTGAATATGTACCAGGGGTTCTCTTCTTCTGTCTTGTATCCGAGAGAGATTCTCTTCTTTTCAGCGTCGAACTCCTTAACGAATACTGTGATAACGTCACCAACGCTGACAACCTCAGCAGGAGACTTAATGTGCTTCCAGGAGAGTTCTGTGTTGTGGACCATTCCGTCAACTCCGCCGAGATCTACGAAAGCACCGTAGGATGTAAGGTTCTTAACAACGCCTGTATACTGCTTGCCGACTTCGATCTCAGCCCAGAAAGCTTCTCTCTTAGCCTTAGCTTCTTCACGCTTAACAACCTTGATAGAACCGACAGCTCTCTTGCCGCCGTCCTTTATCTCGATTACCTTGTAGCTTACTGTTTCACCTACAAGCGTGGAAAGATCTGTATCCTTGGATACACCTGTCTGAGAAGCGGGAACGAAAACGCTCACGCCGTCTGTGTTGATGATAACTCCGCCCTTGACTGTGTTGATTACCTTGCCGGTAAGAACTTCGCCGCTATCCTTCGCTGCAACTATGCGAAGTCTGTTTCTGTCAGCGTCTACTCTCTTCTTGGAGAGTGTTGCAACTCCGTCAACATCGCTTACACGGATAACGAAAGCTTCAACTTCGTCACCGATTTTGAAGAGATCTTCGAGGTTGGCAGAGGGATCGTCGCTTACTTGTTCTGCTTTGATGAATCCGGTAACCTTGGCGCCGAGGTCAAGCTGAATCTCAGCTTTAGTTACGGATGTGACTATGCCGACTACTATATCTCCTGTATTCAGAGTTTTGAATGAGCTTTCCAGAAGCTCATCGAAGTTTTCCGAGTTTGTTTTGATTTCACTCATGGTTTTAAATACCTCCCTTATTATGTCTCCCGGTGTTGAAGCACCGGCGACTATTCCCACATTTCCGTGGATTATCGGAATTTGTTTTCCAAGCTCAGACGCATCTTCAACAAAAACAGTTTTAGGGCAGTTGTCTTTACATATCTTGTAAAGCTTTTTGGAATTTGAACTGTTCTTGCCTCCGATAACTATCATAAAGTCACATCTCTCTGCCAGAGAAGCGGCTTCAGCCTGGCGTGTTTCCGTTACACTACAAACAGTATTGTGAATAAGCGGATCCGGGAAAACAGAACGCGCATAGGACGAGCATTCATCCCACTGTTGCTTATTCATTGTTGTTTGAGATGCCATAACGATCCTTTTGCTTTCAAAAGGGATAATTCCGCTTGCGACGGCATCTCTGAGCTTTTCAGGGGAAGAAAAAACGTATTTTTCACCCTCAAAATAGCTCAATATGGAAACCACCTCCGGATGACTCTCCATACCGATCAGTATAAAGCAATTATTCTCCCCGGATGATCTTTGGGCGATCTCCTGAATCTTTTTTACGTACGGACACGTGCAGTCAACGTGTGAAAAGGAATCATACGTGTTGCTGAGGTTCTCAAGCTTACTGTACAAGTCCTTTGTGACACCGTGTGCGCGTATGAAAATTTTTGTTTTTCGGTCGGGCTGATCCTTGAAAAGCGGATCGATATCATCGCCTTCAATGGTTCTGACACCGAGGTCGCTCATCCTTTTATTGAATATCTCGTTGTGTATCAGATGACCGAGAGTATAAATATCGGTGTCTTTTATATCAGATTCAACCGCCTTTGTGAGAGACTCACAAGCACGGTTAACGCCGAAGCAAAAGCCCGAATTTTTTGCAACTATTATATCGTTTATTCTATGCTTCATAATTTTCGCCGAGAGAACATATTTTATCAAAAACATATTCGGTTATAGCTTTATTTTTATCCGATGAAGACATATCCTCGGTGATAGGAAGCTCATTGTAGCTTATAGGCTTACCGATTATTATATAAGTTTTTCTGAAGAAAAGCATATATTTATAATTCTTGGGTTTGATGCAGATGGGAATGAGATCGGATCCGGTTTTTGCGCATATCATACCGACTCCGTTTTTTACCTCGGTGTCTCTCGGAGATATACCGGGATGTCTGTGTCCCTGCGGAAAGATACCTATACAGTCGTTGTTTCCGAGGATCTCCATAGATTTTTTTATTGCACTGAGAGCGCTTCCGCTTCTGTTTACCGGGTATGCGCCGAATGCCTTGATAAGCGAAGAGATTACGGGAACCTTAAATAATGAGTCCTTAGCCATATATCTGGGCTGTAGCTTCTTTAGTCCTGCGCAAATAAGTATAGGATCCATTGCTGAGAGATGATTTGCGCACATTATATAAGCCTTTCCGGGATCGGGCTCGTTTTCGGGGAATATTACTTTTACTCTGTATACTGCTCTGAATATCCAAGCAAGGAGAAAATGAAGTATTTTATACCCTTTTGACATAAGTCCTCCGTTCACCGCACAAGCGGAGATTATTATTTGCTGAGAAGTTGTATTTTATTACCTATTATCTCTATCACGCGTTCAACAGACATTTCAAGCGTAAGTCCGGTGTTATCGAACATAACGGCGTCATCTGCGGGAACGCACGGTGCTATCTTTCTCTGTGAGTCGTTTGTGTCTCTTGTGTTCATCTCTTCGAGAACGCTTTCATATGTTACGTTCTTCCCTTTTTCGATAAGCTCCTCGTATCTTCTTCGAGCGCGTTCTTTTGGGTCAGCGGTAAGGAATATTTTCACCTCTGCATCGGGAAGTATAACCGTACCGATGTCTCTGCCGTCCATAATAACGTTTTCGGTTGCGGCTATTTTTCTCTGAGTGTCAAGCAAAAACGACCTTACCGAAGGAATTGCAGAAACAGCAGACGCGTACATAGACATTTTGGGGGTTCTTATCTCATCGGTTATTTTTTCGGAATTCATATATATTATTTGATTTCCGTTTTCATAAGCGATCTTTACTTCGAGATCCCTTATTATTTCTGTAACGGCGTCCTCGTCTTTGGGGTCGACGTTGTTGCGGTCAACAAAGAGACCGACAGTTCTGTATAGAGCTCCGGTGTCAACGTATATCATACCGAGCTTTTTCGCCAAAGCCTTTGCGAGAGTGCTCTTTCCCGCTCCGCCCGGGCCGTCTATAGCTATTCTAAGCATAAAATACTCCTATTTTTTAGTGTTTGATCATGCGTTCTGTGCGGCGAGAAATGCTGTCGAAAAAGCTATCTGAAGATTGAATCCGCCTGTGTAGGCATCAACGTCAATTATCTCTCCGGCAAAGAAGAGACCTTTCGTCAGCTTTGATTCCATAGTTTTAGGGTTTATCTCTTTTGTGGAAACACCGCCGCTCGTTACGATAGCCTCGTCAATAGGTCTGGGCGCCTTCAAAGGGATCGTGAGATTTTTTATTGTTCCGATAAGCTTTTGCCGTTCTTCCTTTGTTATTGCGTTGACCTTCTTTCTGGGATCTATTCCCGTGAGAGATATCAAAGGTTCTATCAGCTTGAGAGGAAGGAGTGCGTCAAGCGAATTTACAAAGTCCTTGTTAGACCTTTCCGAAAAATCCGAGATTATACGTTTATCGAGTGTTTTTTCATCAAGCGCAGGCTTGAGGTCTATAGAAAGCTCTATTCCCGAATAATTACTTCTGCGAATGTATGAGGTTGCAGAAAGAATAGTAGGTCCGGTAACGCCGAAATGGGTAAACATCATTTCTCCGAAATCCGAATACAGGATCTTTGAGGAGCTGCGTTCAATGAATTTTATACCGACGTTCTTAAGAGAAAGACCCTGAAGACGTTTGCATAGGCTTCCGTATGCCTCGATTGGAACAAGTGATGGGGTAGGTTTTACTATAGTGTGTCCGCATTTTGAAGCGAGTGCGTATCCGCTCCCGTCCGAGCCGGTGAGAGGATACGAGCATCCTCCGGTGGCAATGATAACAGAGTCGCATTCGTGAATTTTATCTTCGGAGTCTTTTACTCCGTACACGTGACCGTCTTGTGTAAGTATCTCTGTGACCTTAGAGTTTACAACGTTACAGGACTGCCTGCATTCTTTGTCGAGGGCCCTAACTATATCTATAGCTTTATCAGATTCCGGGAAAACTCGATTTCCGCGTTCTGTTTTGAGCTTCACTCCGCGATCCTCAAAGAAAGACATCGTGTCCGATGTATTGAATGCGGAAATTGCGGCATACAAAAACTTTGGATTTGTAGGTACGTTTGAAAGGAAGGTCTGCATATCGCAGTTGTTTGTTACGTTGCATCTTCCCTTACCCGTTATGGCGAGCTTTTTCCCGAGACGGGAGTTCTTGTCTATGAGTGTTACCTCTGAACCGTTGTTTGCTGAATGGATAGCGGCAAACATACCCGCCGCACCGCCGCCTACGACTACTACATTATGAGTGGTTTTTATCATAGACTTCATATTCATCCCACAAACGCTCAAGCTTATGCAATCTGTCGTTAAGCTCATTGCGCTTCTTTCTTGCGATTCCCATTATCAACGCATTGATAAGACTCAATGGTGCAACAAGAGAATCTACAAATGAGATCATATCGCTTCTGGCAACCAACGTTTGATTGGCTTTATCGGCAATAGGAGAAGCGTGGCTGTCGGTTATAGATATAACGTTTGCCCCGAGGGAATGGGCGTATTCTACGGCTCTGACAACACGCTTTGAATATCTGGGAAAGCTTATTGCTATCAGTACATCTTTCTCGGAGATGCTCAGCATCTGCTCAAATACTTCGCTTCCCGACTTTGCTTCGAGCGAAATTACGTTGTCGAATATAACGTTCATGTTTCTTGCGAGAAAGTCTGCAAGAGTTGCAGAGGAGCGTATTCCTATAACATATATTTTATTTGCTGAACATATTTTTTCGACCGCAGTATCAAAAGCGTCGTGGTCAAGCTCTTCAAATGTGGCTTTTATTCTTTCAGCATCCGCAAAAAGAACCTTTTTCAGTACGTCGGAATCTCCGAACAGTGAATCGGTTATCTCCACTCTCTGAAAGGAAGTAAGTCTTGTCCTTGTGAGCTCCTGCAACGCGCTTTGCATCTGCGGATATCCGTCAAAGCCAAGCTCTGTAGCGAAACGAACGACTGTTGATTCGGAGACGTTGACCACTGAACCGAGCTTTGAAGCCGTCATATATGCAGCCTTATCGTAGTTCTCCAAAATATATAAGGAGATCTGCTTTTGGCGTTTTGAGTATGTAGACATATTCATCTCGATGGTTTTCAGCAAATCCTGTTTCATACGTTCCTCAAAATCTTATGTTTAATTCAACTATTCGCATTCGCAAACATACTTATATATTATACATTATTTTAACCATTTTGTCAACAGTTTTTACGATTTATTTTTTAAACATTTTTATAAAACCGTATTTTTGAATGCTTTTTGATATTCTTCGTATATCTTGTTTGAAACGGAGATCATATCTTCTTCTGCATTGATAATTACGATATTGTCGTTAAGGTCATCTATAACCTTATAAAAGGTCTGTCTTATCTGTGTAAGCTGGTCCTCTTTTTCATATATCTCTTTTGTCTGGCGTCCGGAGTTTATTCTCTCCATAGATACCTTTGGAGAAACGTCGAGAAAAAAGCAAAGATCCGGCTTTCGTATATCCTTACACCCGATATTGAGACTCTTTACCCATTCATATCCGGCATCCTTGCCTTGGTATGCGAGCGATGAGTAGTAATATCTGTCGCACAGAACGGTATATCCTTCAGACAGGAGCTTTTCTATTCCGTCATATTTATTTACGTTATGGTTTATTCTGTCCCATGCAAAAAGCACGGCGAGCTCGCTCGGTGATTTTTGTGTGATACCGGCAAGTGCATCTCTCAGGATCCCTCCGCTGAGCGATACCGTGGGTTCGGCGGTAATATATACTTTTTCGCCGTTATCGGTAAGCTTTTTGGCGAGACTTGCGATCTGAGTGCTCTTTCCGCTACCGTCTGTTCCTTCGAAAACTATAAATTTTCCCATGATAAAATTTGTCCTTATATGTGCTTAAAAATGAGATTTCCGTTTTCGTCAAGGTCAAGTATTGCCTGTGAGTGCAGATCGATGCCCTTTTCTCTGAGTATGTGTCCGCCGTTTTGGAAATATTTTTCTATGCATATTCCGATTCCGCAGACATGAGCTTTTGCCTGCTCACATATATTCAGAAGCCCCAAGGAAGCTTGACCTTCGGCAAGAAAGTCGTCTATGATAAGAACTCTGTCATCACTGCTTATGAAGTCTGAGCTGACAGAAATGTTATTGACACCGCCTTTGGTGAAGGATCTTACCTCAGCTGTGTAAAGATCCCCCTTTACGTTTTTGGATGCGCTCTTTTTAGCAAAAAGAACAGGGACGTTAAAATATCTTGCGGCGAGGCATGCAATACCTATTCCGGACGCCTCAACAGTAAGGATAAGAGTAGGCTTACTGTCCTTGAAGTGGTCGTAAAAATCCTTTCCGATGGCATCTATGAGATTTATGTCCATTCTGTGATTAAGGAAGCTGTTTACGATAACGATCCCGCCGTCTGCATACTTTCCGTGTTGCTTTATGTAGTTTTCCAACAATTCCATATCAGTACCCCAAACCAATATAATTTACTATTAGAATATTATACTACGTATTTTGAAATTGGCAAAGAACAATTTGTAAATAAACATGCTATGTCTGATATTTTGTTTATATTGGTTTTGAAAAAAGATTTTTATCTTATTACGAGGCGTCAAATTGAATAAAGTGTAAAACAATTTCAACAAAATATTATTTTCTATTGAAAAAAAAGTCGGTTGCACTTATAATAATATTATAAGTAAATGATCATTCGGAGTAGCTATGGAAAAAATAAAAAGAATCTTTAGCGGTTATCGGAATACTTTATCCTTGAATACAAAGTACGACAAAGGATGGTTTATTGCGACTTTTGTTTTGCTTGTCCTATATACCGAGATAGTAGTATCGTTGCATTTTTCATATTTTGAACGTTTGTTTTCATCTTTGCACGTTGTTTTTACAATTGCTATAGTTCCGTTTGTGTTTATTATTGTATGGATTTTAGCGCGGATAAACTGCATTACGCTTTATCAAAGTGCTTGCAATACGGAAAGATCAAAAAAGCGATTTATATTTCCGTCCATAGTTTTTGGTTTGACGCTTGCGTATTTTTTACTGTGGTTTATTGCCTTTTATCCCGGGTCCTTTTCGAACGATTCTTTTATACAGTACGAGCAGGTCGTCAGCGGAGAGTATAACAATTGGCATCCCGTCCTTCACACATGGTTGTTTTTTACGCTTCCTATCGCTATATTTGATAATATCGCTATGGCGGTGATGATGCAGATAATATATTTCTCTCTCGCTATAACTTATCTTCTTTACACTTTGAAAAGAAGCGGATGTCCGTTGTGGTTTATATTAATATCTTGGGGATATGTTATTTCAAATCCGAATACGGCACACATTCTTCTGTATCCATGGAAGGACACCGCGCTTACTATCTTTGCGATAGTGATATTTACACATCTTATAAGAATATACGAAACGGGTGGAAAATGGCTCGGAAAAGTTACGAATATATTTTCTTTCGCGATTTTCTTGTTTCTTGCCATCGGAATGAGACATAATTCGATCCTTCTTGTTGCCCCGTTGCTTGTAATAATATTTGTTTTTATAAAAAATACACGCAAGAATATAATTGCCGTAGCGGGAGGTCTGCTGTTGGCTTCCCTTCTTCTGAGCGGTCCTGTATTCAAGCTTGCGGGAGTAGAGGAACCGGGTCACAGACAGATAGAGACTCTCGGTCTTCCCCTTACAGTGTTGTCCGACGTTTATATGTATGACCGTGAGGCTCTCGGTGACGAGGCGATAACGTTTATGGACTCTCTGGCGACAAAAGAGGAATGGGAAAAGTATCATTCTTCGGGAAATTTCAACGTTTTGAAGTTTTCCGTCGACGAATCTGTTTTTGATAAAGTAGAGGAAGAAGGTGCGATCAAGATACTCGGATATACTGCCGAAGCGGTTGCTTCAAGTCCGGCTATAGCACTCAGAGCTTTTTCGCGTCTCACTTGTCTTGTTTGGGGAGTTGCGGAATGCGGAGATAATACTATCCCACGTGCCATTATAGATAATCCATACGGAGTGGAATATTCCCAAAGCACAGTTCTGACCGAGCTGTTATCTCTGTATTCCTCTGTTGTATCGGTCGTCGGAAAATATTTATTCAACTTTGTCGGAATTTTGAATGCTATAATGCTTTTTACCGCAGTTGCGCGTATCGGCAAGTGCGGGCTTCAAAGAGCGTTTATTGTTATAGCACCGATGGCATATAATTTTGGAACGATGCTGTTGCTGACAGGACCCGATTTCAGATTCTTCTATTTTAATTTTTTGATCATCATACCTATGATCTATCTGTTTTTTACGAAGAAAGATCCTGAGCTTTCCGATTGCGAAGCCTCCGACAATAAAATAATTTTTCAGTGAAATAATGAAATAATATGAAAGAAATAATATGAGAAAAGAAAAAACTATTATTGGCCAAAGAATAAGAAATTTGCGTCTGCAGAAAATGATGACGCAAAAAGAACTTTGCGGTGATAAGATAACGCGCAATATGCTCAGTGCGATCGAAAACGGATACGCAGCACCGTCTATCGACACGCTGCTTTATATCGCAGAAAAGCTTAACGTTTCCCCGGGAATCCTGATATCCGATACCGAAAACGATATATCTCTCCAGAAGATAGCGCTAATAGACAGTATCAGGCAAGCATATGGGCGCGAAGCCTATTCTATTTGTATCGATCTTTGCAGCGGATTGTCAGAAGATGATGAGGTCGATCATATTCTTGCACACTCATATCTCTCGGTGGCAAAGGAGTCTTTTGACAGAGGCGATCTTCGGGAAATGTGTGCTTTGCTTGATAAGGCGGTAGCTTATGCGGGAAGATCTATATATTCGGACGGTTCGGTGATTGCGGTTGCTTCCCGATACTTTAAATATGTAAACAGTATATCAAAGATGCTTTTTTCCGAGCAGATCTCCGATAACCGTACGTGGAACGATGATATTTCATCTATTAACGATGAGTTTTGCAGATATATGCTCGCGATCGACACACTGAACGGAAAAACCGATATTACGGGACTCCCGGAGACTATATTTTCTTTCTCAAAGCTTCAGTATATAAAGCATATTGAAGCGGTTAAACTGATGCAGAACGGTGAATATCATGATGCGCTCATACTGTTGAAGGAGCTTATTTACGGCCAGACTGCTCTCGAATTGCCTATAATGTATAATATTCTTCGCGAGGCTGAGCTTTGCAGTAAAGAAACGGATAATTATAAAGACGCATATGAGTTTTCTAATTCATGTATTTCTCTTCTTGACAGAATATTAAAACAGTGAGGTGTAAAATGAAAAGAATTCTTTCGCTTATGTTGTTGATACTGATCCTTGTTCCCTTTGTTTCATGTGCCAAGGATACTGAGGATACGGCTATTACCACTACCGTCGGTGATACTACTACAGCACCGGTAGAAAAAGAGTTTTTACTTAACGCAAAATTCAAAATAATAAGAAGCGAATTTATAACAGACAGTACGATAGTTGAAGCAATGAACTATCTGAGGGATGCGGTAGATGACTCGTGTGGGTTTAAGCTCTTCCTTTCGGACGACTGGTACAGAGAGTCTGCAGGGCTTGTTCCGAATGAATATGAGATACTTATAGGAAGAACTAACAGACCTCAGTCCGATGAGGCTTATGATTCTTTGAAGGAAAATGATTACGTTTACACAGTAAATTCCGAAAACGTGATAAGCATCTGCGGAGGAAACAGTGACTCAACGCTTGAGGCCGTGAAAAAATTCTGCCTTGATGTTTTCGGATATGACGGTAAAAAGGCGTCTGTTAAAAATCCTACGATTAAAGTGGGCACAAACTACAGATATAACGCTGAATATGACTTTGATGACGTAAATATAAGCGGAATAGCTATTAAGGATTTCGTAATAGCCGTAAGAGACAAAAAATACGTTCAGTATACCGTTCCTCTTGTAAGTGCTTTGGCGAAATACAACGGATATAATATCAAGGTAAAAGAAATATCCGAGCTTGATGAGGCAAATGATAAAAATATAATTTTTCTCGGCGCAGCGGATAAAGACGGATCTCATGCAAGTAACGTTAATACTAACTCTTACTTTGTAACGCATAAAAATGAGGGCGGAAACTTATCTGTGATCCTTGATACTACAGATATCAAAGTATATGTTACCGCCATTCAGAGATTTATCTCAGAGATCAATACGGAAAAAAACGGTAAGACGGTAAATATCACTCTTCCTGATAACGAAATACTCGGGTATTCGTTTGAGAAGGATATTCCTCAGTGGATACTTAAGGAGGAGAAAGAAACCGCGGTAGTCGATGGCGTTACATACATATATCAGAAATACGTTGACGAAAACAATAAGCCGTATAAGGCATATATACTTAAAATAGATCCTAAAAAAGCATATCTTTATATGGGAAGCACAAACGACGGATACGATTATTCTCTGGACGGAATATCAAAGCAAAACGTTCTCGCTCATATGAATGCCGCAAAGGCTAACGGTGTTGTACCTGTTGCGGGGGTAAATGCAGACTTCTTTGCAATATCCGGCGATTATCATCCCAGCGGACTTGCTATAAAGGAGGGAAAGCAGATAGCCGTGGTCGGATCGAGACCGTGGTGCGGCTATACGTATGACGGTGAGTTCGTTTGCGGACAGAGCCATCAGTATGCAGCCTACAAGGATAAGCTGCGTACCGCCGTCGGCGCTTCGGATCTGATAGTAAGTAACGGAGTTCCCTACGAGCTTGATCTCGGAACTACATTTTCGGATACCGCACATCCCAGAACACTTGCGGGTGTTGCCGAGGACGGAACTATAATTTTGGCGGTAGTTGACGGCCGTCAGGCCTCTGTATCGAACGGCGCTCCTCTTGCCAGATGTGCACTTCTTATGATATCTCATGGAGCAAAAGATGCTGTTAATCTTGACGGAGGCGGATCCTCATGTATGCTCGTTCAGCTTAGCGGAGCCTATAAAACCGTAAATTCTCCATCTGACGGTTCGCTGAGAAAGGTTTATAATTCCCTTCTCGTTATCCCGAAATCTTAAATTCATAATAATAAAAAGGACCGAAAATTTATCGGTCCTTTTTTATATGAATCAATCGCAATTTTCCCAGTTGTGGTATACGTCCTGAACGTCATCGTTGTCTTCGAGGTGCTCAAGAAGAAGATTCATATACTTTATGTCGTTTTCGTCTGTAAGAGAAACGTAGTTTGAGGGGATCTTGTCGATATCGGCGGATTCGATCTCATATCCGGCGGCTTCGATAGCATCCTTTACCGTGTAAAGAGCATCGGGATCTGTGTATATCTCGAAGACCTCTCCTTCAGAAAGAATGTCGTCTGCGCCCGCTTCAAGAGCACATTCCATAAGAGCATCCTCATCCTCAACGTTTTCGCCGAGAACTACTATAAGTCCCTTATCCGAGAAGAGATAGCTTACGCATCCGCTTGAACCGAGGTTTCCACCGAACTTGTCGAAATAATGTCTCATTTCGCTTGCGGTACGGTTTCTGTTATCTGTAGCGGTAGTTACGATGACAGCAACTCCGGAAGGACCGTAGCCCTCGTAAATTATTTCCTCGTAGTTTGCAGCGTCAGCACCGGAAGCCTTTTTTATCGTTCTTTCGATATTATCGTTGGGAACGTTAAGAGATTTTGCCTTTTGAATAAGGTCGCGGAGCTTGGTGTTGGAAACGGGATCGGGACCGCTCTCGCGAACGGCGATAGTGATCTCTTTACCTATCTTTGTGAATACCTTGGCTTTTTGTGCGTCGGTCTTTTCTTTTTTGTGTTTGATGTTACTCCATTTGCTATGTCCTGACATATGATTTACTCCTCTATGTTTATATTAATTATATTTTTTCTGTTTTTCTGAGGCAGATAAGCTCAAGTGCGTTTCCGAGTGTGATATTTACCGCCTTTGTAAGTGCAAGACGCACGTTGACTGTTTCTTCGTTTTCTGCGCCGAGTATCTTGCAGTTATGATAGAATCTGTTGAAAGAACCTGCAAGTTCAAGAATATATCTTGTAACAACGCTGGGTTCATACTGCTCGATTGCTTCGCTTACCTTTTCGGGGAATCTTGAGAGGACTTGAACGAGCTCGTTCTCTTCCTCGCAAGTAATATTGAGAGATACGTTTTCAACTAAAGAATTTGCTTTGGAAAGTATCGAGCAGGTTCTGGCGTACGTATACTGAACGTAGGGTCCTGTATTTCCTTCAAAGCTCAAAGCGTCCTCAAGCATGAAGTTTATATCTCTTATTCTATTGTTTGAAAGATAGTAGAATACTATTGCGCCGACACCGACACTTTCTGCGATCTCTTCCTTGTTCTCAAGATTGGGGTTTTTTTCGAGAATTACCGCCGCTACCTTGTCTATTGCCATAGCAAAAAGGTCCTTGAGAAGGATAACGTTACCGGTTCTTGTAGCAAGCTTGCTACCGTTTATACTTACCGTTCCGTAAGGCACGTGTACAAGGCGGTCTGCCCACTCCATTCCCATAAGCTCAATTACCTTGAAGAATTGAGCAAAGTGAACGCTTTGTCCGGCACTTGTTACGTATATTGATTTATCAAAGTTAAATTCTTCTTTTCTCCAGAATGCAGAAGCAATATCACGAATCGCGTATATGGATGATCCATCACTCTTGAGAATAAGGCAAGGAGGCATATTATATTCCGAGAGATCTACAATAGAAGCCCCGTCATCGACCTTTAAAAGTCCCTTCTCGCGGAGAATTTTTATGGGAAGATCCTTTTTATCTCCGTAGAAATAGCTTTCACCGCTGTAGTTGTCAAACTCTATACCGAGTTGCTTATAGGTCTTTGAGTATTCGATAAGACTTATCTTCAGGAACCATTTCCAAAGTGCAATATTTTCTTCATCCTGAGCCTCGAGCTTATGAAACTCGGCACGCGCCATATCATTAAGCGACTCGTCCTTTTCGGCCTCCTCATGGAATTTTACGTAGAGCTCAACGAGTTTATCGATACCTCCGTCTTCAATGAGCTTTTTATCTCCCCATTTGCGGTAAGCGACGATAAGCTTTCCGAACTGTGTTCCCCAGTCGCCAAGGTAGTTTATACCTATGCACTTATATCCGGCAAATTCATGAAGCTTTTTGAGCGAATGTCCGATAACGGTAGTGCCGAGATGTCCGATGTGAAAGGGCTTTGCGACGTTAGGAGACGAGTAGTCAAGGACTACTGTTTTGCCGGCGCCAACGTCGGAGCCTCCGTATCTTTCTTTTTCGGAAAGAATTCTGCTGACTACCTTGCCGGCAAAATAATTTTTTGATATTTTGAAGTTCAGATATCCGTTGAGAGCGGTTGCTTCGGATATAACCGACGAATCGATATTTTCAGCAAGCTTAAGTGCAATTTCAACGGGTGAGCGTCTGAATGTTCGGCTGAGTTTAAAGCAAGGAAGAGCCAGATCGCCCATGCTTTTATCGGGCGGATATTCCAGCATTTCAAAAACCGTATCCGCATTCAGGTCCGAATTGCCGTATACAGTCAGTGCGGCACTGAGTATATCAGAGCTTAATCTTTTTTTTGTTTCAATCATATTTAATAAGTCCTTTCGGTGTGAGTTACTTTATTGTGCGCCTTTAATAAGCTCGAGCGCTGTCCTTCTCTGTGTTTCCGTTATTTCTATTCCGCCGAGGATCCTTGCTACCTCGTCTACTCTCTCGTCAAGAGACAGATTCTTCAGCGTAGTCTCTGTTCTTCCGTTTATTTCGGTCTTTGATATTTTAAAATGGGTATCGGCAAGAGAGGCTATTTGCGCGGAGTGAGTTATGCATATTATCTGAGCGTGCTTTGAGAGTTCTTTTAATTTAATGCCGATCTTTCTGCTTGTTTTTCCCGAGATACCCGTGTCTATTTCGTCAAATATCAGGGTTGGGACTCGGTCCTTTTCCGCAAGAACGCTTTTTACTGCAAGCATTATTCTTGAAAGCTCACCGCCGGATGCTATTTTCTCCATAGGAAGTAACGGCTCTCCGGGGTTCGGCGAGATCATGAATTCAACCTCATCGCAACCCGTATGAGTAAGTGTACCGGTGTTGTGCACCGCTATTTCGAATTTTACTTTAGGCATGTCGAGGAAGTTTAAAACGTCGCAGATCTTAACCGAGATATCTTTTGCGCGTTCAACTCTTAGAGCGTGTATTTTTTGCGCTACGGCAAACGCTTCTTTTTGAATGGTAGCAACTTTAGCGGTATATTCTTCGATCAACACTGCCGAATTTTCCATGCTTTCAAGCTCGTCGGTTATGCTTTTCAGATAAGCAATAATGCTTTCCTCGTCGGCACCGTATTTTCTTTTAAGCTTTTCTATGCGGTCGAGCCTTGCTTCGATCCTGTCGAGCATAGCTGTGGGATCATCTTCATATTCCGGCATAGTCTCCTTTACCCTTTCGGCGATATCGGTAAGCTCGGAGATTATTCCGTTGAGCTTTTCGTCACACCCTTGAAGCGAAGGAAAATATGACGTAAGAAAGTCTATCGCTGAAGCGGCCTTTGAAAGCATATCGGTTGCAGACATACCTTTTTCATTGTTGTATATTGCACGGTATGCGAGGCTTGAATATTTTCTGATCTTCTCGTTTGCGAGCAATCTTTTTTTGCTTTCCTCAAGCTCGTTGCTTTCTCCCGCGCGCAGTTTTGCGCTTTTGATATCTTCCGCTTGAAATCTGAGCATATCCGCGCGTCGAAGCTTTTCGGAATCGTCTTCTTTAAGATCTGCGAGGAGCTTTTCAATTTCACGCATCTCCTTATAGAGCTCGGAATATTTTTTAAAAAGATCTGATCGGTCTACAAACGAATCGAGTATATTTATCTGATTTTTGCTTTTGAAAAGTTCTTGCCCCTCATTCTGACCGTGTATGTTTATAAAAACGGGGGCTATCTCCTTTTGGAGAGAAGAAGGTATCGGACGTGAGTTCAGGCGAGTAGAACTTCTGGTGCTTTTTGAGATATCCTTTTGTATATATATGATGTTTTCGGAGTCGGGCGTTACTCCGAGTCCGTTGAGAAAAAGCTTTTTTTCATCATCAATATCAGAGATTATTCCGCTCACAGATGCGTCTTCTTCTCCGCTGCGGATCATATCTTTGCTTACGTTTTTTCCGAGAAGCATACCGATACTGTCTATTATTATAGACTTACCGGCACCCGTTTCTCCCGTGAAAACAGTAAAGCCTTTATCAAATTCAATGTTAAGCTCTTTTATAAGAGCTACGTTCTTTATATATAACGAATCAAGCATCGGATGTTTCCTCTGTTACGGTCATCTCTTTACGAGCATTTCCGACAGACTGACAGAGATGTCGTCAGCGTTCTGCTCACTTCTTGTTATGATAAGTATAGTATCGTCACCGGCGACGCAGCCAAGAACGCCTTCTATATGGATGGAATCGATAGCTGCCGCAATAGCCTGAGCCAAGCCGGGGAGAGTGTGAATAACTACGTCGTTATATGCGTGATCTATTTTAAGTATCGACTCTGTGAGGGCGGAGTTAAGAGCGAGAGTGTTGGACTTGTGAGTACTTGTGTCTTTTGGAGATACATATCGGAAGGTTCCGTCGCTTTGAGATATTTTTGATATTTTAAGCTCACGTATATCCCGCGATACGGTAGCCTGTGTTACCTCGAAGCCGAGAGTGCGTAAGCCGCTTAGAAGCTCTTCTTGTGTAGTTATTGCATGGTTATTTATAAGGTCTATAAGAGCTTTTTGTCTTCTTGTTTTCATTTTCAAACTCCGTTCCGCCGTTTTACTTTTACTGTACGGCTAATTCTCTTGGTTTCAGTTTAATTTAGTTGAAAGCTTGGTGTAGAACGAATGCTCCTTGATTCTTATGAGTAACGGAGATTTGTTTGCCTTTGATACGGCGACTCTGTCTCCGAAATTCATTTCTATGTTCTTTCTTCCGTCAAGAGTGAGGAAGAGATTGTTTTCACGCTGTGGGAGGTACAGTACGTCTATGACTGCCTTTTCAGGAAAGACGATCGGTCTTATAGTAAGGGAGTGGGGACATATAGGCGTAAGGCATATGCAGTTTACTCGCGGGTCGATGACCGGTCCTCCCGCGGAAAGTGAGTATGCGGTTGATCCGGTAGGGGTAGAAAGAATAATTCCGTCTGCTCTTACGTCTGTTATGTGTGTTCCTTTTTCGTAAATTTTAAGATCTACTATCTTAGGTATAGATCCGTTTGAGATGACGGCTTCGTTCGCGGCAAAGTCTGCAAAACGCTTTTTCCCGGATTCTGAAAATAACTGAACAAAGAGCATTTCACGCTCTTCAGTATGATAGTTACCGTCAATCACTTTGTCAAGCAGGTCTATTTCGTTAGGCTCTATTTCCGCAAGAAAGCCCAGGCGACCCATATTTATACCTATTACAGGGGTTCTTGACGATGCGGAGCGCTTGAGAGAGTCGATAATAGTTCCATCTCCTCCGAGCACGACGACAAAATCTGCGGAGGCGCAAAGCTTGTCGGGCTGAACGTACGTATGGTGCGGAAAGTGCGGGAGATTTCGAGCAATTGCTTTTGCGCTTGTGGAGTCAACTATAACGTTTACGGAGCGGCTTACAAGCTTTTCTGCAACCGTTTGTGCAAGCTCGGCTTTTTTGTAGATATTGAAATTTGTTATAATCGCGGCTGTTTTCATTGTGCTTCACCCTTTGGTAGAATTTCAGGACAGAGTATCGATCGCGCTTAACCAATCGTAATTTATATTGTGTCCCTTTTTGAAAATGGCTGTATACTCTATATTTCCGTCTCCTCCCTTTATCGATGAATCGGCAAGCAAATGAGGAAAAAGATCGTTTGAAATACAGGAGTTTATGACGCGCACTGCTGCGCTTTGGCGGTCTTTTCTGTTTTTAACTATACCGCCTTTTTTGATCTCGCTTCGCGAAAGCTCAAATTGAGGCTTTATCAATGATATAAACAGACCTCCGTCTTTGAGAAAATGCGAGACTCTTTCGTGAATAAGTGTCTGTGATATGAAGGATACGTCCATAACGATCACGTCGGCCTTTTCGGGAATATGCTCATCAGTCAAGAGCTTTGCGTTTGTTTTTTCGTGCACGACGGTTTTTTCATTCTCGTATATTTCGCGTGCAAGCTGATTTGAACCGGAGTCAATACAGTAAACTCGTTTGGCACCGTTTTGGAGCAAGCAGTCGGTGAATCCTCCGGTAGAAGCGCCTATATCGATACATACGGCGTCATTTACGTTTATTTTTCCGAGATTTATTATTCCCTCGAGCTTATACCCGCCTCGGCTTACGTATTTGGGTGTTTCGCTTATTGATACGTCGGGCGCGGTGCATGAGTCACTGTAAGGAATATCGGCGGATGGCTTTGATATTTGTTTCCCGTTTACAGTTACAAATCCGCTATCGATCATTTGCTTTGCGGATTCACGTGAGCGAGCATATCCGAGCTTTACTAAAAGTACGTCTGCTCTCATATCAGTTTTTTCTTTCAGTAAGGTAATATGCAAATTCAACCAGATCCTCTGCCCCGCTGTATTTATTTACTGCGGTTACTGCGGATCTTGTTATTTCCTTTGCATCAGATCTTGCCTCTTCAAGAGTGCGGTAGGTAAGGAAGGTAGTTTTATTGCTGTTTTCATCCTTGCCTATGGTTTTTCCGAGCTCCTTTGTGCTTCCGGTTCTATCGAGTATATCGTCTGTTATCTGGAAGGCAAGCCCTATTCCGGAGGCGTAGCTGAGAGCGTCCTTGTATCTTTGGTCGTTTTCTTCTACGTTTGCCGCAATACAGCCGAGAGCACATGCGCACTCTATGAGCTTTCCTGTTTTAAGAAGGTGGAGGTCGTGCAATTCTTCATAAGAAAGGCGAGTTGTTTCTCCCTTAAGGTCAAGGATCTGTCCCGCTATCATTCCCTTCCATCCGGCTGCGGAAGAAAGCACTTTGACCGCACGCTTTATCTGTGGCAAGGAAAGTTCTGAATCCGCTATGATTTCAAAAGCAGCTATAGAGAGCGCGTCTCCGGCGAGAAGTGCGGTAGCTTCGTCAAATTCAACGTGGCAGGTGTTTTTTCCTCTTCTGAGCACGTCGTTATCCATGCATGGAAGATCGTCGTGAATAAGAGAAAATGTATGGATCATTTCTATTGCCGCCGCAAGAGGAAGCGAGGCTTCTGCGGAACAGTCCTCAGCGCCTTCCTTTGCGAAAAGGCGTGCGAATTCCGTAACAAGAAACGGACGCACTCTTTTTCCGCCTGCAAGCAGACTGTAAAGCTGAGCGTCTACTATTTTTTTGTATCCGATCCTTTCGGGCTCAGAGGATGAAAAATAAGCTTTAAGGATATCCTCGGTGCGAGATGCGGTGAATTCCATTTTTTCTTTAAGAGAATTATTCATTTTCCGAGTCCTCAGCTTCGTCAATATACTTTATTTTTTGCTTTGCATTGTCTATTTTTTTGCGGCACGCGCGTATAAGCTTGATTCCCTCTTCATAGAGCTTCAGCGACTCGTCGATGCCTATATCGGGATCGTCAAGCGAGTCAAGTATTACGTTAAGCAATTGAAGGGATTGCTCAAAATTAAGTTCTTTTTTAGGCATGCGTTATTCCTCTGTTTCCCGATTTTTGATTTCTGTTATTTTGGCTTTTACCTTTCCGTCAGAAAGGCGGATGTTTATCGGCATATCCACTGATACGTCGGAGATCTTTTTTATAAGGCTTTCGTTTTGGTTCGTGATGATCGAATATCCGCGGTTAAGAGTTGCGAGAGGAGATCTGGCTTCAAGCACGGACGTTACGTAACGCAGCTTTTCTTCCTCTGCGGATACTTTGGCGGAAATGCTTTTACGAAGATTTTTCTCGGTCGAGTCTATATCCTCGGCAAGCTTTTTGTATTTGCCTTCTATACGGGCTTTTATTTTTTTACTTGAGAATCGGTCGATAACTGCTTCTGCATTTTCGAGTTTTGATTGCAGTATGTTTTTCATATCCGTTTTTGAATTTTCAAGTAAGAGGGTTATTTCACTGATATCCGGAAATATGAGCTCCGCAGCGGCGGATGGGGTGGGCGCACGCATATCTGATACGAGATCGCATATGGTGAAATCGGTTTCGTGTCCTACCGCGGATACCACAGGTACCGTACAGTTGAATATCTCTCTGGCGAGCGCTTCATTGTTGAAAGCCCAAAGGTCTTCGATCGAGCCTCCGCCCCTTCCTATGATTATTACGTCTACCGATGCGGTTTCATTAAAATATTTTATTCCGCGTATAAGCTCCTCATGAGCAGATATTCCCTGTACCGCCGACGGGAAAACGTGCAACTCGGCAATCGGAAAACGTCTTTTTGAAACGTTTATCATATCCTGAAGAGCGGCGCCGAATTTTGACGTTATTATTCCCACCTTCATTGGGATTCTCGGAAGAGCCTTTTTATGTGCCTCATCAAATAGCCCGTCTGAAAAAAGCTTTGCCTTAAGAAGCTCATACTGTTTGTAGAGTGCGCCTTCTCCGTCCGGGAGCATTTCACGTACGTATATCTGATATTTACCGCTTTGCGGATATACTGATACGCTTCCCCTTACCTTTACCTTCATACCGTCCGAAGGGAGGAATGAAAGATACTGATTCGCGTTTTTGTACATGACTGCAGCGACAGAGGCTTTTTCGTCCTTCAGCGTAAAATACATATGTCCGCCGCTGAGGTAATGCTTGAAATTTGATATTTCTCCCACGACCTCAGTATCCGAAAGCATGCGGTCATCATCAAGAAGATCCTTGACGTAATTATTGAGTTGTGAGACCGACATGGCGGACGGCTTTGCCGCAGAAGAATAATATATTTTCATTTGTTTACTCCAAAAGCTTGGTTGAAGCGTTTACATGCCAGGAGGGCGATACCTGCCGCATTATCGGCTGAAAATGCCGGTGATGCAAAATATGTTCTGTTTCTTTTGGCGAGGCAGGAGGATATATATTTATTGCTCATTACTCCTCCTGAATATACTATCGGAAGATCCGGATATTTTTCACGTAGGTTTTTTGAAAGCGTATCAAGCGTTTTTTCAATAAAAGCGAGAGTGAACCGTGCGCACGCAGAGGTGCCGTATTCCTTATAAACCTTGATTGCCGAATTTTCTCCGCCCGATAGATTACAGTTAAGACCTTCAACCGAGATCTTTATTGATTTTATATTATCTGTGTATTCCAGAGCGGCGTTTTCAATGTGGACACCGCACGGAAACGGCATATTCATCATAACGCCTATACGGTCTATAAGCTGACCCGCATGAAGATCATTGCTTCCACCGATCCTGGTTATAGCCGTTCTGTGCTTATCGGGTGTGCAGAGCAAGATATCCGTTGTTCCTCCGGATACGTGAAAGGCAAGCATTTTTTTCTCCATCATGTCAAGAGATCCGGTTGCCGAATATACCGCTGCCGCAATATGCCCTTCCTGGTGCGTATATGGATAGACGGGAATCGAGAGAGCTGCGGAAAATGTCTCGGCAAAGGCTTTCCCGCACATAAAGCAAGGCATAAACGAGGCTTCACCGGTTGTTGGTGAGGCTGAATATGCTGCTGCAATGGGAGTAAGGCGGTTTTCCCTCAAAAAACGTGAGAGGAGTGTCATAAGCTGAGGCTGGTTTTTTACATGAGCATATACAGCATCACTCTGTCGAAGCCCTCTTTCTCCCGGCTTTACCGGGAGCGGGAGCTTAAGATTAAGCAATACGTTTCCGTCAAGCGAGCACACTGCTGCGCTTGTCGTGTAGTTGCTTGTATCAAAACCCACAGTACAGTAGTTTTTATCAGCCATCGTTCTTTTCTTCGCTGTTTTCCAAAGAATCCTTATATATGGCGTTGAGTATTCCGTTTATAAAGCCCTTGACCTTTATGTCTTCAAACTCCTTTGAAAGCTCAACAGCTTCGTTTATTGCAATTCTGGGCTCGAGTCCATCTGCGTAGAGTATTTCGTATACTGCAAGTCTGAGGATCGATCTTGTAACGGCTGACATCTGGCTGGCACTCCTGCCCTTGGCGTGAGCATTGATGTGATCGTCAATAGCCTTGACGTTGCTTGTGACTCCGAAATACGTGTCTTTTATATAATTGCTTTCGGGAAGTTGACGCTCATCCCTGGAAAGCGAATATATAAGCTCCGGAGATTCATCCTCTTTAAAAAGTGTTTCAAAAAGAAGAAACAGCACTTCGCGACGTTCCTGGTGTCTGTTTAATTTCTGCATAAGATCAAACCAATATGCCTTTCCTAAAATATAATTACATAATATTATATAACATTTTTTGCGTTTTGTCAATAGCTCTCGAAAATAGTTGTCATATTTGATTAAATAATTTAATATTTTTATATGTCTTACACCACTTTTTTACCTTGGAACGGAGTGTAAATATGAAAAAAAGAATAAAAATCGTTTTTATCACTTTAACTATGATAGCAGCTTTGATTTCATACGAGCTTTCATATCCGGAGATAGAGAGCGCGAGCGAAATGATAGAATGTGCCGCCACCCAAGGCTATATACGGTGGATAGACTTTACACCGACGGCTGAGGCTTTGAGACATGCAGCGATAATAGATACGGAAACGTACGGTTCGTCCCATCACATCAGAATGTATGAGCTATTGGCAATATACTCTGCGAACAACGGAGGAAGCTATAAAAATTACAAAAGATCCTCGCTTGAAGCAATTAGAAAAAAATATGAAAGCGGCGGCTCTTTTTCGGAGATGGTTTCCGATGAAAAACTGCTTGAATACTATCTGGAGGCATATGAGGCAGTGCTCGGATCGTTTGTAGGAGAATACAGCGTCCTTGATGTAAGAGGAAGGCTTATCGGTGAAAAGAAATACGGAGTGAGAGTGTTCTCTCCAATAGCTAACGGTTTTTATTATAATCACTACGATGACTTCGGAGCATCGCGCTCATTCGGGTATAAGCGGGTTCATCTCGGGCATGATCTTTTGGGAAGTACGGGTACGCCTGTGATTGCGGTAGAAAGCGGTTACGTTGAGGCGTGCGGTTGGAATGCTTACGGTGGATGGAGGATAGGAATACGTTCGTTTGACGGAAAGAGATATTACTATTATGCACATTTGAGAAAGGGTCATCCTTATAACGATATTTACGAGGGAAAGATAGTGAACGCCGGAGAGGTCATAGGCTACCTCGGAATGACGGGATACAGCACAAAAGAAGATACAAACAATATTGACACACCGCATCTTCATTTTGGGATGCAAATAATATTCGATCCAAGTCAAAAGGACGGAAATAATCAGATCTGGATAGACATGTACGCTATTACTTCGTTTTTGTCGCCGCACAGTTCAAAGGTCGTTCGCAGTGAAAACGAATACTATGCGCAGAATACCTGCTTTTATCCTACGACCCCGGATTGATTTAGGTAAAAGAAAATAGTTGTTTTTGTAAACATTTAATTTCAGTCGTTGAAAAAAGGACTAATATGTGATATAATATTACGGAATATTGCTTGTGGAGGTAAACGTGTCCGTGAA
>SVRJ01000076.1 GCA_015064885.1 Oscillospiraceae bacterium | reverse complement strand
GATTCCGACCGGAGGCACCATATGGGGAACCATAATGCGGATTTAGCTCATTTGGTAGAGCGCGACCTTGCCAAGGTCGAGGTGGCGGGTTCGAGCCCCGTAATCCGCTCCACTTAAACCACTACTTTTCGGTAGTGGTTTTTTGCTTTTTAAACTTTTGCGGTGACGATCATGAATGACAAACGAAAAAAACTTAAATGCAAGATATATCCCATAAATTCGCTTGACGATTACAAATTTACTGTCATATGCTCAAATTATAAAGGCAAATGGGTACTCAGTAAGCATAAGAAGAGGGATACCTGGGAGACGCAGGGCGGTCATATAGAAAACGGTGAGAGCGCATACGATTGCGCAAGCCGTGAGCTTTTCGAAGAGAGCGGAATTACCGACGCAATGCTATATCCGATCTGTGATTATTGCGGATATGATGACGAGGGATCTGCTAACGGAGTAGTGTTTGCCGCGGTCGTTGATTCTATAGGTACTCTCCCGGATAGCGAAATAAAATGCATCGGGTTGTTTGACATTATTCCGGAAGACCTTACCTATCCGCTTACTACCCCGATGCTTATAAAAGAGGCTGAGAGCTTTTTGCTTTCTTTACCCGAAAAAAAGGAGACAAGCTTATGAAGGTTTTGATAGGAACCACAAATCCGTCAAAGGTCAAAAGGTTTTCCTCACTTCTTTCAGACTGTGATATTGATTTTATCACGCTCAAGGATATAAACGTTGACGCGGAACCGCAGGAGCAGGGAAAAACTCCGGAGGAAAATGCAATAATAAAGGCAAAATACTACGGACAGTATTTTGACAGAGTTATATGTAACGATTCCGGTCTTTATTTTGATTGCATGTCGCTTGACGATGCACGTCAGCCCGGACTCAATATAAGGACTCCGAACGGATGTGAAAGACTCGGTGAGGAAGAAATGATATCCTATTATTCAGATCTCGTAAGGTCGCTCGGAGGGAGAGCGCTTGCCTTTTACCTTGACGGTATAGCGGTCTTTAATTGCGGAAGGGTGTATTCCTTTATGGAGAACGGTGAGGCTACACGGGCAAGTGCTTTCTATATGATAGATACACCGTCGGATAAAAGACACCCGGGATGGCCTCTCGATTCTATTTCACTCAACAGAAATACTCTTACTTACTTTGTGGATGAGGGTAATAACAAATACGATACAGTAAAAGAAAACATAATGATAGGCGAGTACAGAAAAAGACTCATTGCTTTTCTGAAGAGCTCTTTGGATATAGAGCGTCAGTGAAGTATTTACTACTGATCTTCTTTCGCTGTAATAAGCAAGGAACTTACCTTCTTTAAGCCAAGATTCAATATTGACTGTAACGGATGGAGCATTGACGGCGATTGGTTTGAGTGGGATTATTCTATTTTTAACGAAAACGGAAGCAAGGTTGCAAGCGTTTCAAAGGAGCTTTGGCACTGGACGGATACGTACGTGATAGATATAAACGATCCGAGGGACGCGGTGTGCGCACTTATGCTCGTTTTAGCCATTGATGCGGAAAAATGTTCAAGAAGAGACTAAGCTTTGATATCGATCTTTGAAATATTATCACTTGGGAGAAAACTATGGAATTCACAATAAACGAAATACTTGATATGCAGAACAAACTGCAGGAAAAATATAAAAGCAAATGGGAGCCTATATGCGTAGCAACAGGTCAGAATAAGCTTCTTTGGATGATCGGAGAGATAGGCGAGGTCGTGGATATAATCAAGAAGAACGGAGCGGAGAAGACAGTCTCAGAGCCCGAGCTTCGCCAAAAGCTTGTCGAGGAAATGACTGACGTACTTATGTATTACGGTGACGTTATGAATTGCTATTCGATCACCTCTGACGAGCTTAAAGAGAGTTACGTTAAGAAGTTTGAAAAAAACATGAAAAGATGGTGAATGTTCCGTCGTGACACGATTTGTATAAATATACTTTGGAGGAGAAAAACATGTATAAGAAATTTTTTGATCGGATCGACAGTTTAAACGAAAAGTACATCGGTATCTGGGCGGACGTATGCAATATCGAAAGCCCGACAGATCATAAAGCAGGCGTTGACGCAGTAAGCGACTACTTTATAGAAATGGCAAAGGAAAGAGGCTTTGAAGTGGAAATATGTGAGCAGGAGGTTTCGGGAAACGCCGTAAGGATAACCATGAATCCGGATGCAAAAGGCAAGCCTATCACTATTTCCGGTCATCTTGATACCGTTCATCCCATAGGGCTTTTCGGAACTCCGGCAGTTCGCATAGAAGGAGATAAGATATACGGGCCGGGAGTTGAGGATTGCAAGGGAGGAGTCGTTGCCGGCTTTATGGCCATGGATGCACTCTGGCAAGAGGGATATAAGGATCGCCCGGTTCATTTGCTCCTTCAAAGCGACGAGGAAGTCGGAAGCAGATACAGCAAAAAGGGAACCGTAAGATTCATGTGCGACAGAGCAAAGGATTCGGAGGCGTTTATTAACCTCGAAGGCTCGAAAAAAGGACATGCATGCCTTATAAGAAAGGGAATTATTACTTTCACGTTTACGGTCTGCGGTAAGGAAGCCCATTCCTCAAAATGTGCTACTGCAGGTGCTAACGCGATACTTGAGGCAGCATACAAGATAATAGAGCTTGAAAAGATAAAGGACGAAGAAGGACTTACGTGCTGTTGCTCGGTTATAAGCGGAGGTACCGTTTCGAATACAGTACCCGCCAAATGCGTATTCAAAGCAAACGTAAGATTTGCAAACAACGAACAGTACGAATGGATACATTCTTACGTTGACGAGGTGGCGAAAAAAACTCACGTGGAGGGGTGTACGTGCACTGTTGACCACCCTAAGGGAAGACCGGCTATGGAGTACTGCGAGAGAAATATCGAGCTCTTGGGCAAAATAAATGCGGCACTTGAAAAGTGTTCGCTCGAAACCCTTGAGGTATCGAAAAGTCTCGGTGGGTCAGACGCCGCAGACGTCACCGTTTTCGGAATACCGTGCGTTGACTCTCTCGGAGTCAGCGGAGGAAAAATACATACGCCCGAGGAATTTGCATATATAGATTCACTTGCGGAATCGGCAAAAAGGCTTGCGGCTATAATATGTTATTTGTAAAAATTCCGAGTGTCCGCGAAAGTAGCGGTAAAATTGAAATTAGCCACCACGTTTTTCGTGGTGGCTTTTTGATATGCAGTAATTATGGAAAAGCCATGCACGAAGCGGGGCGAGAGAAAATTATTTATACTTGTCTAAAACTGCTTTGTAATCGGGATTTTTAAGAAGCTCGGCACGTCTGCCTCCCTTTGCATTGGCACGATAATCAAGATTAAATTTGAAAAAGTTCCCGCTTTTCGCTTCGCCATAACGGTCAAATGCGCGATTCAATGCTTCGTTTTTCGTTCGCATATCTTCAGTCTTTTTTGTCACATGAAGGTCTTTATCCATAACTGCAATTACTTGTTCGTCTGTTCCGCCGCGATAGTAAAGGTCATTCTCCATCCTTCCAAGAAAGGAGCGTGCGAGCATAAGAAAGAATGCTTCTCCGGTTTCTTCAAATGCATTTAGCATCAGATCACCGTACTGCAATGCACGTTCAGCTTTTTCCTGCATCGAGATAGAAGGATTGAAAAACACAGTTCTGCCGAGCTTATCTGCCGCGAAATCGACAAGCTCATACATATTCTTTTGAACGTGGAAATAATATTCGCTTGTGTCTTTTGCAAACAACTGCTCGGTTTTTTGTCCGCTGGTGGTGTACCAATCGGTGAATTTTGTTTTGTAAATATTCAGCGCTTCTTCCGTTTTGCCTTCTGCATGAAGAATTTTCGCACGCATATTCCATGCACCAAGTCGCAGCCTTTCTTCGGTGCAGCCTTCCAATATCTTTTTGCAGATGCTACGAAATTCGTCCTTGTGTTCAATCAAAACAGCAGGGTCGTTGTCAGCTAAGTCACCGCCAATATTCCACATATAATAGTGCATGATCCAATAATCATTCGGATAATCGCGGTAAGCCTTGACGATAATCTCACGTCCTTTTTTGTCATTCCAATGCTGTCTATATAGGGTAATTACCTCGTCAATTTCGGCTTGAATCTTTTCTTGGTTATAACCCATAAGCTCATCGAGAGTTACTCCAAAGAAATAAGCCAATGGTTGAAGAAGCGTAATGTCGGGATAAGTTTCGCCTCGTTCCCATTTGCTGACTGCCGCACAAGTAACATTCATCGCAACCGAAAGCTGTTCCTGCGTAATATTTTTGGCTGTGCGC
>SVRJ01000033.1 GCA_015064885.1 Oscillospiraceae bacterium | reverse complement strand
CCGTTGGAGTACTGTCTTCCCGGCATAAGTCTTCCGGTGAACTGGTCGACTATGATGACCTTGTTATCCTTTACAACGTAGTCGACGTCTCTCTCCTTACAGCCGTAAGCATGGATAGCCTGATTCATGTGGTGGGCTATTCTCGCGTTATCCGCATCGTTGAGGTTCTCTATCCCGAACCAGGACTCGACCTTCTTTATTCCGCGGGGGGTGAGAACGGCATTGTTCGCCTTCTCGTCTACGATATAGTCGTATTCGCCGTCTCCCGTGTTTTCTTCCTTGTTGTTTATTTCTTTTATGACCTTCTTTGAGAGAGTTCTCGTAAGGGCGTCCGCCTTGAGATAGAGCTCGGAGCTGTCCTTTCCGGGTCCCGAAATTATAAGAGGGGTCCTCGCCTCGTCTATAAGTATCGAGTCGACCTCGTCGACGATGGCAAAGTTATGTCCTCTCTGTATAAGCTGAGTTCTGTGTACCGCGATATTGTCACGGAGATAATCGAAGCCGAACTCACTGTTTGTTCCGTAGGTAATATCGCAGAGATAGTTCTGTCTTCTCTCTGCGTGACTCATCTCTTTTACTATAAGGCCGGTGGTGAGCCCGAGGAATGCGTATACTCTTCCCATCTCCTCGCTGTCGCGCCTTGCAAGATAGTCGTTTACCGTAACGACGTGAACGCCCTTTCCGGTAAGCGCGTTAAGATATGCGGGCATTGTAGCGACGAGAGTCTTACCCTCACCCGTTTTCATTTCGGCTATTCTTCCCTGATGAAGAATAACACCGCCTATTATCTGAACGTGGAAGGGTCTCTTTCCGAGAACTCTGTCCGCCGCCTCGACAACAGCCGCAAACGCGTCGGGAAGAATATCATCGAGTGTTTCACCCTCGGCAAGTCTCGCCTTTAAGATATCGCTCGTCCTTCGCATATCGTCGTCCGACATACCTTTATATTTGTCGGCAAGCGCCTCTACCGCGCTTACCTTTCCCATTATCTTTTTTATCTGTCCCTGGCTGTAGCTTCCGAACATCTTTTCTAAAAGTCCCATAGTTCCTCCGCAGGATTTATTAAATATTTATACATAGTATATTATACTACAACTTTAAGAACTAAACCACAATTTTTTGTAAATTTTGAACCATCAATTAGAAATACTATTGAATTTTCGTACAGAAAGTATTATAATATTCTAAAATAGATCCATAAAGGCGGTTTTTTGCGAACATGTCGGGCAAAATAAACATAGTACTCCACAATCCCGAGATACCACAGAACACGGGAAATATAGCTCGGACCTGCGCGGTCACCGGGGCTTCACTGCACATTATAAAGCCGATGGGCTTTGCCATAGACGATAAGAAGCTGAAGCATGCCGGCCTCGATTACTGGTATCAGCTTGATATAACCTACTACGATTCGATAGAGGAATTTTACGAGAAGAACGGATATCCCACGGTATATTACTTTTCGACAAAGGCACCGAAAAGATATACCGACGTAGACTATCCCGAAAACGCATACATATGCTTCGGTGCGGAAAGCAGAGGGATACCCGAGGATATACTCGAAAAGAATCTCTCCACCTGCGTGCGTCTTCCGATGCGTGAGAACCTCCGCAGTCTGAACCTTTCGAACGCGGTAGCCATTGCCGTATACGAGGTGTTGAGGCAGAGAGATTTTGCCGACCTTCAATGTGAAAGCGACAGATTCACCCAAAAAGAAGGAGTGATATAATGCAGAAAGCGCTTATAGCCATGAGCGGAGGAGTCGACAGCTCACTTGCCGCCGCGCTCACAAGGAAAGAGGGATACGAGTGCCTCGGAGTCACCATGCTCCTTCTTCCCGACGAAAGCGATGAAAAGAAATACGACTACGGCTGTATTGCCGAGGATGAGGCAAAAAGTGCCGCAGAGGTAGCTTCTCTGCTTGGGATCGAGCACAGGACGGTAAGAATGAAGGCTGATTTTGAGAAGCTCGTCATCTCTCATTTCGTGGATTCCTATCTCGCGGGCAAAACGCCGAATCCCTGCGTTGAATGTAACAGACACATAAAGTTCTCCGCGCTTGCCGACTATGCCGCCGCTGAAGGGTGTGACCTGCTCGTGACCGGGCATTACGCAAGGACGTACAAGGACGAAAGCACCGGACGCGTATATCTAAGGTGCGCCGGCGACAGAAAAAAGGACCAGACCTATTTTCTCTGGTCACTCACTCCGGATAAGCTCAAAAAAATACGCTTCCCGATAGGAGAGCTTTCAAAGGAAGCCGTCCGCGCTCTTGCCGAGCAGCTTTCTCTCCCCACGGCAAAAAAGAAGGACTCTCAGGACATCTGCTTTGTAAAGACAGACTATGCGGATTTTATAAGAAAATTCACGGGAAAGACTCCGCCCCCCGGTGACTTTACAGATACCTGCGGAAATCTTCTCGGGCGGCACTGCGGACTTATAAATTACACGGTAGGTCAGCGCAAGGGGCTCGGAATAGCCCTCGGTGAGCCGAAATACGTTATTGAAAAGGACGCGCTCTCGAACCGCGTGATCCTCGGGGATAACAAAGACCTCTTCAAAAACAGAGTATATGCGTCGGACGTTTCTCTCTGCGTTGAGGACGGCGAGGTATATGACGGTATGCCCGTATGCGCAAAAATACGCTACAATCAGCCACCCGTACCGGGAAAGCTCTTCATTCCCGACGAGGGAAGGGTGCTCGTCGAATTTTCCGAGAGCGTGCGTGCGGTCTCCCCGGGGCAATCGCTCGTATTCTACTCGGACGACACGGTGCTCGGAGGAGCGATAATAGACTAAAAAAGTAAAAAGATAATTTCACCATGAAAGGACACGGATAATATGTTTGATCTCGATATGCCCACAAGAATAATTTCGGGCAAGGACTGTGTGAAAAAGAATCCTTCTCTCCTCGCAGCAGGAAAGAAGGCGATCATCGTTTGCGGAAGGAGCGGAGCCAAAAGGTCGGGCGCTCTCGACGACGTTTGCGCCGTACTTTCTTCTGTGGGCGCAAAATACACCGTATTCGATAGAATAAGCGAAAATCCCCCTCTCCTCACCTGCTTTGAGGGAGGCGAGCTTGCCCGCGTCGAGGGATGCGACTTCGTTATCGGCATCGGCGGAGGCTCTGCGCTCGACGGAGCAAAGGCAATTGCATCGTTTGCGACAAACGAGGGCATCTCTCCCGAGGAGATATTCAAGGTTTCCTCTTTGAAGAAGGGGCTCCCGATAATCGCTATACCCACCACTGCGGGAACAGGAAGCGAAGCAAACCCATACAGTGTGCTCTCTCTCCCGGACGGAGAAAGAAAGCAGACCTTCAACACGCGCTGCTCGTATCCCGTATGCTCGTTCCTCGATCCCACATACACGATGTCTCTCCCCGAAGGCTATACGGTAAGCACCGCTCTCGACGCATTTCACCACGCGCTCGAGTCTCTCCTCTCGCCGAAGACGACAGACTTCTCCGAGATGATGGCTCTTTATGCGGCAAAGAACATATGGGACGTTCTCACCGAATATCCCGAAAGCTATTCCTATGAGCAGAGAGAAAAGCTCCTCTACGCATCCTGTGCGGCGGGAATAGCTATAAGCGTTACCGGAACGGGATTTCCACATCCTCTCGGCTACAGTCTCACGATGCTCGACGGCATTCCGCACGGACGTGCCTGCGCGGTATTTGCCGCAGATTATATCGACTATAACTCAAAGACCGAAAAGGGAGCCGAAAGACTTGCTCTTCTCTACGACACTCTTTCCGTAAAGCCTAAGGTGCTAAAGGAATATCTCACCGCCCTTGCTTCTGTAAACCTCTCCTTTACAAAGGAGGAGATAGTACGCAGAGTAGATCTCATATGCGGTGCAAAGAACTACGTCAACAGCCCCTACGTGCTCACGTATGAAGAAATGATCGCTATATACGAAAGACTCTTTTTAAAGAAGAAATGAGGTAGTCAAAATGCTTGAAAAATTAAAGCTTGAGGTTTACGAGGCGAATATGGCTCTCTCGCGCAGCGGACTCGTTTTCGGCACTTTCGGAAACGTCAGCGGAATAGACAGAGAAAGCGGTCTCGTCGTAATAAAGCCCTCGGGAATAGAATACTCCGCTCTTCGCCCCGAGGACATGGTCGTGACCGACCTTAACGGAAACGTCGTAGAGGGAAAATACCGCCCCTCGTCCGACACTAAGACACACGTGAAGATATATTCGGATATGCCCTCTGTCGGAGGAATATGCCACACACACTCTATGTACGCTACGTCATTTGCTCAATCGGGGCGGGGCATCTCCGCTTACGGAACCACGCACGCTGACTATTTTGACGGAGAGATACCCTGCACGAGACGACTCACGCCAAAGGAGATAGCGGGAGAGTACGAATACAACACGGGCGCGGTAATAGTAGAGACCTTCAAGGACAGAGATCCCGACTCTATGCGTGCCGTTCTCGTGAACTCCCACGGCCCGTTCACGTGGGGAAAGAACGCCGGTGAATCTGTGCAGAACTCGGTATACCTCGAATTTGTCGCGCAGATGGCACTGAATACAGAGCTTCTCCGTTCGGCATGCGCTACCTGCGTGCCTATGCAGAACAAGCTTCTCAGACGTCACTTTGACAGAAAACACGGAAAGAACAAGTACTACGGACAAGGCTGATAAACTATTTTCGAAAAAAGAAGGAGAAAAAAGAAAATGGACCTCATTAAAAAAATACTTGCGCTCACGCTCGTGATCGCCTTTGCGCTATCACTGTGCGTATCCTGCAAGAGGGAGCTGCCCGAGCCGATACTTCCCGAAAAAGAAGACAAGGTGTTCAACGTAGTATACGCCCTCGCCACGGTTCCTCCTGTCCTTGCGGCTATAGACTGTATCGACAGCGGATACGAAACGTATGCGATAGTTGAACGCGGAAAGACCTACAGCGGAATAGACAAGCTCGAATATTTTCACAACGCGGGCTTTGACACCGCAAGCAACGAAAGCTCGGGCCTCTCTCAGGAAAAGCTCGACGCTATGACGGCAAAGGTAAAGGAGCTGAACGAAGCAAACGAAAACGCATTCTTTGTTTTCTATGCTCAGGACGGAACCGCTCTCTCATGCGCCGCTATAGCGGCAAACGCGGGTATACCGAAGGAGAATTTCCACGTATACATGTGTGAGGACGGAACGGGTGCTTACGTAGCTCTGAAATCAAGCTTTATCGACGGCAAAACGGTAAACGCTGACACCGACGAGCCGTATGAGGCGTATTCCGCACTTGCAAAGGAAGCGGAAAGCTCCTTCGACGGCGTAATGGCGAAAACAGACAACAACGTAGCAGACCCGGTATTTGCTTACAACATAAAGCTTGCTTTCGCTCTTGCTTCCCTCCCGAACTTCACCTACTACCTTCAGGACGAGGCGACCGTCAAGGGCATCCTCAAGGGAACAGGAGAGAGTACTACTCTTCTTCTTTCCGCATTCGGCATTGACGGCTACACGGGAAAGGGTGAGACAGAATACAAGCTCAATCTCAAGTATCAGAAGATATCCGAGGGTATCTCAAAGCTTTCCGAGGAGGAACGCACAGACTATCTCGTTCTCATGTACGGTGATTACTATGAGGACACGTACTCGGCACTCACACGTACTGTACGTGCCGACAGGGAGGCTCCAAAGAGCAAGCTCGTCTTTATCGGAGCACGCCACTCCTACTACCCGGTATTTGCGTCTGACCCCGCATACGGAATAGGCGGACTCGGTGACGGTGACACGGTTCCCGAAAGCTACGAAAAGCTCGACGCAAAATACAAGAACGCTCTTCTCTTTGCTACCGAAAACGACTATAAGCTATTCCTCGACGTAATAAACAAGGCTGACAGCTACACCGCAGATGCCACCGAGGATATAAAGAACAAGGTAAAGACAGCGGCGTTCAATCTCTATATCAACTATATCTACACATTGAAATTCACGTATCTGCTCTACGGTGAAGACTACGATATTATTCTCAAGGGACATCCGAGAGAGGTAATAGGAAGCGCAAGCGAATGGGGAGGCAGATACACGGTCGGTTACGGAGAGGACAAAAAATACGTGTTCGACACTCTCCTTGACAGTCTGCTCATCTCATTCCACTCCTCCGACTCGATAGGAAAATATATAGGCACGGTTCCGTACGGAACGGCTGCCGAGAATCTGGCATACCTCGGAGCGGACGTTTCCATCTGCGGTCTTCCCTCCTCTACCTACAACGGCTACGACACGGACGTTGACGTTCTCTTCATTATGGCGGCAACAGACGAAAGCATAGACGGAGACGCGTCTCAGGTAAAGGAAAGATTCCTCGCGGGAAATCTCACCTTCACCGACGGTGACACGGATAAGCACTGCGTATTCTACAACACCGGTAACGTCTATAAGTACGCATCGAAAATTCTGAAGAGTGTAGGTGACGACGCGTCCGCGTCTGCATTTGATTCACTCTACGAGGCGTGGCTCACCTCGGCAAGAGGCGGAGCGAACGGAACAGACGATCAGGGATTCGCTCTCACGGATAAATAAACACAAAAGATCCCGACCTCCGGATTCCGTAGGTCGGGATCTTTTATGTTCGATCAATAAATGAATTCAACGTATACGGGATGGTGGTCAGAGGCGTAATCGCCGTTTATCTTCTCGTTACATACTCTGTATTTTGTAACCGAGATCTCTCCCTTGCTTACAAAGCAGAAGTCGATAACAGAATTCTTTCCGCTGTTGCCGTGGAAGGTTCCGTCTCCGTACTTTACGGTAGCTATCTCAGAGGAATTGAGGAAGCCTGCGTTGATTATCCTGTTGTATGCGTCCGTGCCCTTCGTACAGTTGAAGTCTCCCGTCATTATAACCGGGTACTTTGCGTCAAGCTCTGCGACCGCCTTCACGAGAGCCGCCGCCTGCTTTGCGCGTGCGGTATCGCTCGTGTGGTCAAAGTGTGTATTTACGTGTACGAATATCTTTCCGTCGCTGTTTCTCTTGAGAACGGCATACGAGAAAATTCTGTTAAGGCTGGATTCCGAGTACTTGGACACTACGTCGGGGGTATCCGAGAGCCACTTGGTTCCCTGCTCGAGAAGTGTGAATTTATCCTTAAGGTAGAATATCGCGCTGTGCTCACCCTTGCTTCCGCCGTCACGGCCGAGTCCTACGCACGCATATGCGGTGAGATTGCTCTTTAGCGTATTCATCCAGGTCGGGCTCGCTTCCTGAACACCGAGAACGTCCGGTGCGTATGTATTTATCATCTGAATAACTCTTGCGTCTCTCGCAGCATTTTTCTGGCTTACCCAGACGTTAAAGCTCATCGCCTTTATCGTATCGACCTTGATGGTCTCACGGAAGGGAGTCTCGAGAGTAAAGGCAATGTTCGTGCCCTGCTTCTCGTCTATCATTTCCTTGAGCTTGTTTACCGCGTTATATACGCCTACGTATCCGCCGCCCGCAACGAGAAGAGTCTTTCCGTCCGCCTTGATATAGGATTCCTCAGGACCGAGATCTGCGGGGATCTGCGCGTTTCTGTTCGTCGCGCCTATGAGTATCTCACAGTTTCCTTCGGCATATGCGTATGCCTTGTCGTCGCTGCACTTGACGAGATATCCGGTAGCCTCCGAGAGATACGCGGAGAGGACCTTCGCCATACTCTCTTCCCCGTTCGTTCCCTTCTTGGGATATACTACGGTAAAGTTCTTTACGTCGTTTCCGTTGATGGTGAAGTTCTCCATCTTATAGGTTCCCTTTACCGTCTTTGCCTGATACGACGCAAAGAATATCGAGCTGTTCTCGTCGACCTTCTTTACTACGTCGTTTATAAAAAGGTCGATCGCGCTCATTATAGTCTCGTCGGTGTAGCCGAATATGACTATCTTCTTTCCTATCATAGTGTAGCCGTAGTCGAAATAGCGTAAATTCTCCTTGAAGGCTACGCTCTCCTCGCGTCTGGTGTCTCCTACTATTATTTCGTACTCACCCGGCATCAGGGTCGCCACTCCCTCACGTGTGAAGTCGTCCTTCATTCTGAGACGCTCGCCGCCGTTCAGCTTCTCCATCACCTGATTAAAATACACAATGTGGTTTATTACAGTCGCGCTTGCGGTCTCGGATCTCACTATAGTATAATTCTTAAGATCTGCCAGCATTATAGCCGCATCCTTTACGGGCAGGTCGGTCGTTGTGGAAGCATCTGTCGTAGTTCCCTCACCGTCACCCGTCTTATTGCATGCACAAAGTCCCATAAGTACAAAGACAAGACAAAGCAATAGCGCAATAACTCTCTTTATATTCATTTTTTCTCCGTTCCGCCCGAACAGGGCAACATATTTTATGTTATTTATTATATCACAAAGCCTCTTTTTTGTCAATAAGTTTGAATAATTTAACACCGCTGTGCCAAAAATAATAAAAACAAAACGGAGGAAAAAATATGATAAACAATTTCGATCACGTATCAAAGGAAAGCCTTGCGGGTACAAAGACAGAGCAGAATCTACACACCGCCCTTTCGGGGGAATCTCAGGCACACGTAAGGTACAAATTTTTCGAGAAGAAGGCGAAGGAGGACGGATATGTCGAGATCTCCAAGCTCTTTTGCGCGATCTCGGAAAATGAAAAGGAGCACGCTGAGATATGGTTCAAATATCTCGGAGGAGTATCCGACACGGCGGAGAATCTGAAGGTTGCCGCAAGCGGAGAGCATTTCGAATGGTCGGACATGTACTCTCAGTTTGCAAAGGAAGCGGAGGAGGAGGGCTTCAAGGAGATCTCGGCACGCTTCCGCCTTGTTGCCGCCATAGAGCGCGACCACGAGGAAAAATATATGGCAAAGCTCCGCTCACTTGAGGAGAACACGGTCTTCTCCTCCGAAAACGAGGACGAGGCGTGGCTGTGTCTCAACTGCGGCCATATCCATCACGGAAAGAATCCGCCCCCTATCTGTCCCACCTGCCGACACGACAAGGGCTATTTCAAGAAGGGCACCGAGCTATAAGCCTTTTCTCCTACAAAAGAGAAATCGTCCGACTCACCGAACGGTGAGTCGGACGATTCTTTTTTATATAAATTTTCAACCGACTTTTCAACGTTCGTTGATAAATTCAAACGCAAAAGCGGAATTTATCAACCCACTTTTCAACGTTCGTTGAAAACTCGGGCTTATTTTTGGAAAAATATCGGTAAAATCACACCGACTTTTCAACGAACGTTGAAAAGTCGGTTGAAAAGCATCATGCTTCTTCTGTTTTACTGTCAGCGGTATTATTTGCAGTCTCCTTACTCTTTATACCGAGATATCTTTTGAAAAGCGAATGAGAGGATATCACGCTCAGAATAAGCGTTATGATATACGACTGAATTACACTCATAAGCAGCTCCTCTGCAAGGCGTGGGAGATAAATCACCCAGAATATCCTTCCTCCGTAGTAGAGAACGAGGAGCAGGTAGGTATTGAGAGTAGTAACGATAACTCCCGATATAAGAATAGCCGCAAGCACCTTCATATAGAGCTTCAGTCTTTCTCCGCCCTTCTTTCTCATGATAAATGCGATGAGCATTCCCACAAGAATGAACGCGATACCGAGAACACCGGTGAGAATAAATCCTGCCGTCATAAAGTTTATATAGGCGGAAAAGTTCTTTCTGTATGCGTCGGACGACTTGAGCGTGACGTTATCCGTCTCGTAAGACGTGCTGAGAGCAGGTACGTTTATATTTTCCTTCGGAAATTCTCCGTCGTATATATGATTTGCTACAGAATATTTCTTGACGAATTTGGTAAGAGCCTCGGGAAGCTCCTTGCCCTGCGCCGGCTTCTCAAAGACTACCGTAAGATGCGTGTTTGTGAGCTTGAAATTCTCGGGGACGTTTATTCCCGAGCAGAGTGTGGGAATATATATAACGTCAAGTCCCTCGGTATTGAGCACCGCGGCGTCTATATTCTTTACGCTCAGAGATATATCCCCCGATACCACCTTTCTCGGAACCGTGAAGATGCCGTTTTCATCCGGGGTTATCTTCTTTACCGTCATCGTGTCGTGATTGTACTGAGCGAGAGACGCGGCAATATCCGAGAAGAAGGAAAGCTCCTTTTTCTGCATTGAATCCTCAAGCGGAAGCTCCTCCGCCGAGCTGATAAGTCCGCTCGTAAGCCCATCCTTGTTGAGTGAGGACGTAAAAATGCATCCGAAGGTAAATATCACTGCAAAAAGGCATACAAACGCTATCTTTGACACTGCGGAGGCACGGTGTCCGCTCTTTTTTGTGAGCAGCTTCCAGACAAGTCCCTTCAAAAATCCGCCTATAAATGCAACCACCGTAAACCACGGAACGTATGCGCCGTCAGGCTTTATTATGCATCCGAGCACGTCGCAGAGTGCGGAGGAGATACCTCCGTACACGGGGCCGAACATGATGGCGGGCAGGAAGGTAAATATTCCTCCGAAGCTTATCTTGAGCCCGTTTGCACCGAGAAGGGGAAGTCTCATTCCCGCAGTAGTACTGAGCACCACCGCCATGGCGGTGAAAACCGCAGTGAGGACACCGGCCTCAAGCATCTGCCTTGATCTTTTTTTTGCATCCGATCTTTTTTGCATAAAGCAACACTCCTTTCGTAACAGAATTTCCTCATAGGTACAAAAAGAGTTCGCTTCTCTTCGTGTAACAGCGGGATGCGGAAGCACCACCGCAGACAATCTCCTTGCCTTTCGTCCAAAGATCAACTCCCTGTATCTTCGGCACTGTACGCGATGCATCCTACTCTGTTATCAGCGGCCTTTGCCGCAATGTATTTGTTATATAATATTATAGCACACACGGGTGGAAATTTCAAGTCTTTTTTTAACGTTTGGATATTTTTTGTTGACTTTTTCATGCACAAAGGAAAAATTAAAAATTTGGATATGGATTTAATACAAATTATTGTTGACAGAAGCCGAAAAATGTGTTATGATATAATGGAGTATATATAATTATACTTTAATGCTCACGCCGACGGTATCGGCAATCAAAAGCAAGGATATCATACATATGACAAGAAAAAACAGACCCGGTATATATAAAACGGTCTTTGCCGTCATCTGGATATTACTCACCGTGATAATTCTCTTTGTCTTCTTTATAGGAGCGGGCAGAGCGGTCGCGGGAGGAGAATCGGATGATCTGAAGATAAGACTCTACGAGTTTCTCGAGGACTCACCCTTTTCATTTCTCTCAAACTTTATATTTGAGGGAAGCGTACCGTCGTACGAGTCGAGCCTGCCCCCGTCCGCAAATTCAGACGGAGCAAAGGTAAGCGTGCTCTTTTCGGAAACGCAAAACGCAGACGTGAAAGAAATAACGCTGACGAAGAAAAATGACGGTATAAGCGGAATTCTGATAGCTCTCAGCGACCCGACCGCGCTTTCTGTCGGAAGCTCCACACAGGGCTCGAACGCTCTCTCCGAGATACTGAAGGTAGAGCACGCAAGGCTTGCCTTTGCGTTCTCCGACCAAAGCGACGACCCCGTACTCATAAACGGGGGTGAATGGACGTACAAGACGAATTCCGAGCTTTACGGTTATTTCGGTTTTGACGGCAAGGGAGTTATGCATTTCGGAACGGGAAGCTACAGTGATATAGAAGGACTTTCCCTCACGTATGCAACCAAGCAGACGGTGCATTCGCTCATATGCGGAGGCGTTCCGTGCTCATTCGATATGTCGAGGGGAGCTATAGGCTCCGCCTCTCTTTCGGTAGCGCAATGCGAGGACGGCTCTGTTCTGATACTTTTTGCGGACGCATCCGCATCGTGTCAAAAGATCACCGAGCTTCTCTACAGATACAGCGCAGTTAACGCCGCAACCGTATACGTAGGGGATGCGGTAGGCTTTGCAAACGAAGAAAAGAGCGTAAGCCTTGGCAGCGGATCCGAGAGTGCTCAGCACGCATCCGCATGGATAATAGAATGATCCCGAAAAATATCTGATCCGCAATTTTTGCGGACACATGGAGTAAATATATGAGAAAAAAGAAAAAGAAGCTTGACGAGGTGTTTGAGGGGTATTCCTTCTCGGACGCAAATATCGCAAGTCTCTTCTTCCGCGAGGACGCAATAAAGCACAACGAAGGACAAAGGAAAAAGCAGAAAGAGGAAGACCTCGAATCTGTATTTCCCGAAGACGTGGCTGCTTTGTCTGCTGAAGACCAAACGGATACTGCTGACACGATCGTTTCTGAGGAAACGATCCCCGAGGAGGAACCTATTGAGGAAGCTATCGAGGAGGAGATTTCCGAGGAAGATCCTATCGAGGAGGCTATTGAGGAGGAGATTCCCGAGGAAGAACCTATCGAGGAGGCTATCGATGAGGAGATCCCCGAGGAAGAGCCTACCGAGGAAGCTATCGATGAGGAGATTCCCGAAGAAGAACCTATCGAGGAAGCTATCGATGAGGAGATTCCCGAGGAAGAACCTATCGAGGAGGCTATTGAGGAAGTAATTCCCGTGGAAGAACCTATCGAGGAAGCTATCGATGAGGAGATTCCCGAGGAAGAGCCTACCGAGGAAGCTATCGATGAGGAGATTCCCGAGGAAGAGCCTATCGAGGAGGCTATCGAGGAGGAGATTCCCGAGGAAGAGCCTACCGAGGAAGCTATCGATGAGGAGATTCCCGAGGAAGAACCTATCGAGGAAGCTATTGAGGAAGCAGTTTCCGAGAAAGAGCCTGCCGAGGAGGACCCCGAGGTGCTTGCGGCATTGATAGCCGAGGCTATTCTTTCCGACACGGATGTTCATTTCACGTCGCAGGAGGAGAGCGCATCCGAGCTTACCGCAAAAGAAGATATCGAGTCTCCCGAGAATGCAAAAAAAGCTCCGGACAGCTTTGAGAAAAATGAAAACGCACAGGCGTCTGAGATAAAAGAGCTCAAGCCCAAAAAAGAAAAAACCGAAAAAGCTCCGAGGGAAAAGAAGCCTCGAATTAAACCGGAAAAGGCTCCGAAGGAAAAGAAGGTCACCGTCTTCGTTATGGGAGACGCAGACATTCCGGAGGACAGCCGACTCCCTTCACGCATAGTCAGACGTAAGTATGGAAAAGCAAGAAGCTTCGTATTCATGTTCACGTTGCTTGCCTTGGTTGCAGCAATTTCGTTCGCTATATTCTATACGTATATATCAAATCTCACCGGCATCTACGTAAAGGCAGACCCCGACCTTGTTGTCGAGCAATGTATGGAATATATTTCGGGCAACCGCCTTTATAACGATATAGTGCTCGGAGTCGGCATACACAAGACCGAATACGAATCCGAAAAGAACGCATCGGGCACGGTTCTCGACAAGCTTCACGAGGACACCGAGAAAAACTATATCAGAGTATATTCGGGAGAGGACGTTCTGAGCTACGATATATATTCGGGCACGATCAAGATATACAACGTCGTACTTGAGAAAAAGGCTGCCGCAAGGCCTATATTCAACATATCCGCTCTTGAGCTTTCCTTCTGGGAAGTGAAGGATATCACCTTCTACAGTGAAAGCCTCTCCGAATATAAGAAAAAAATATATATAAGCGCGCCGAAGGACGCTTCGCTCTATCTTAACGGCGTTCCTCTCACAGAGGAAATGATAACAGACAGCGATTACTCGTTCTTCGTAGGCTCGGTATGGGAAAGCAACGTTCCCGCTGAGGCAAGATGCGTGCTCTACTGTATCGACGGGATATTCGGTGAACCCGTATTCAGCGCATATCACGGTGAAGAAAAGCTTGATATATACGCAGACGAGCAGGGTGTCTACCACGCAAAATACCCGAAGGACTGGGTAAAGGACTATTCCGTTTCCGTGCCGAAGGGGGCTATCCTCTACGTAAACGGAGTTCTCGCGACAAAAATATCATCTACGGGAAGCGCACCCGCCACCGTATTTGAGCAGGAGGCTGCGGGGCTTACCGATATATACGTTCTCGAGAGTCTCTTTAACGATCCGACTCTGCACGCATACTTCAACGCGGTATCTCTCGGAGAACCGTCGCGCGAGGAAGATGCGTATTCCTTTGCATTCGGTGACGATATGTATCATAAAGCCGAGATAACCGTTCCCAAGGGGGCAAAGGTCAAGGTCAACGGAGTTCTTCTCGACGCGGGTAATTCGGTACTCACCGACGTTCAATTCTCCGAGTGGTCAAAATACAGACTTAACATAAATTCGTATATGCCCTCAGAGCTGAAGAATGCGGGCTTTGATATGCCGAGCTTTGAAAAATATACGGTCAGTATGCTCTACTCCGCTCCGTCGGTAGAGGTATCGGTAAACGGAACCGTATGCACTCCGTATGAGGAGGAAAAGCAAGCCGGTCAAAGCCGATTCATGTACGACTTTCCGACCGTGACTCCCGAATCCTCGTTCACCGTCTTTGCCGAGACCTTTGCAAAGACCTACCTCAAATACGTGACCGAGGGCTGCTACGGAATAAGAGACGATATAGAGATGAGAAAGAATTTCTACACCAACTGGATAAACTATCTCTCCTATATTCTTCCCGACACTCTCTGCTACGACAGTGCTCTCGAGTCTTATTCCGACGTGGAATACCGACCGAATCTGAGCATAATAAGTCAGAGCTACACCGTCCAGAACGTTATAAAATATTCGGACAGCATATACTCCTGCAGTATAGTCTGCTCGGTAAAGGACAGCGGCAGTGAAAGTGAAATAATTTCGGTCATCAACATGACCATAGTCATAAGCTCAGGCCAGTACAAGGTCTGGATGCATGACACGATAAGTTAAAAAAGAAAAAACATTCAGGGGTGCTTCGGATACCTGTCCGACTCACCCCTGAAACGGTTTTACTCAAACCAGCTCTCGATGATCTCAAGAATGCGGAAGCGCAGGCGGTATTTCGGCTTGTCGCTTTCGCTTATTATTTTATACTGATCCGAGGTTATTCCGACGCTTATGAATTCTTCCTCCTCGCTTTCGTCCGCATTCACCTCGACCGCCGCGCCAAAGCACATCGGAGGAAACAGGACGCACCACCAGTTTTCTCCCTTCCCCTCTCCTATAATAACTCTGAGCGAATAGTACTCGCCCTTTGGGAAGTAAAGACGCTCATACTCACGGTACGGATAACGCTCTCTGCCAAGCTCGCAGGCTACCGTCGGAATATCCGTAACACCGTTCTCAGCGCAGTAGTCCTCGAGTGCTCGAGCTGCCGTTTCTTTTACCATTGACAGATCCGCTGAAAGTGACAGCACGGCTGACTTGGCATTCTTTTCTTCACTTATAAGCACTGACGCGCATTCGGAGAGTATCCGATCTCTTACAAAAAGCTTCATCCTCTGGTCGCTCTCCTCATTTGAATCGGCTATAACGTGCAGGCGGATCACAGAGTCGTATATTCCGCTCTCTCCTCTTATCGGCAGTGCGGTAAAAACGAGCATAAGCAGAAGAACACTCCCACCTATTCTAAACACCCTCGCGTATCTTGTTTTACGTACACTCATATCAGCTTATCTTCCTTCCGTCTTTTTTATGTGTATACGTATTATTCGGCAGAAACGCAGGATATATTCAAAAGCCGATATATTTTTTCGGAAATAAAAAAGCACCGCCGCGTTTTTTCGGGGCGGTGCAATATTTTTTTGCGTCAGATAGCAAAAACGTATGCCAGAAGAAGCTTCAGTGTATTGGTAACGCCGTCCACGTGGCTTCTTTCATATCCGTGGGAAGCGTATACGCCCGGTCCTATGAGAGCGTGTCTTATATCGTTGCCTCCGCGCAGAGTAGCCTCTACGTCAGAGCCGTAGAACGGGTAGACGTCTACCGCGTATCCGAGTCCGAGTCTCTTTGCATGTCCGACGAGTGCCCTTGTCATCTCGTAGTTGTAGGGGCCTCCCGCATCCTTGGCACATATAGAGACCTCCTTTTCGGTACAGGAAAGCCCGTCTCCGACACATCCCATATCTATAGCGAGACCTTCGGTCACTCCTGCGGGAACAGATGCCGCGCCGCCGTGTCCGACCTCCTCGTATACTGTGATGTGTGCGTAGATCTTTCTCTCTGTCACTATATCGTTATCGCGGAGATACTTTGCAAAAGCGAGAATGATGCCGACGCTCAGCTTGTCATCAAGGAATCTGCTCTTGATATATCCCTTCTCCGTAACTCTGAATCTGGGATTGAAGACTACTATATCACCGTTTGAGATTCCGAGATCTCTCGTATCCTTGGCGCATTTTACGTCCTCATCGAGAACTATCTCCATATTCGCAAAGCTTCTCTTGGTGTCGGTATAGTCGCGGTTCACGTGTGTGGATGCGTTCGAAAGCTGATACGTGCCGCAGTATTCTCCGTCGAACTTGGTTATTACTCGACAGTCCTCACATTCGATATTGTTCGGATTAAGTCCTCCGATAGGAGCTATTTTCAGTCTTCCGTTTCCCTTTATCTCGGATACTACCGCACCGAGGGTGTCGGCATGAGCCTCGATGAGAAGCGCGTTATTCTCGTCGCGGCCTCCCATATCTACGATAAGGCCTCCCTTATTCGTTATGCTCGTCTTGCAGCCGAGCGCATCGAACTCTGTCTTAAGGTGGTCTATCGCCTGTGCCGTATAGCTGCCCGGGCTGTCTATCGCTATGAGCTTGCATGCGGAGCTTACCGCAAAATCTGTATATTCCTTCATTTTCTTTTCTCCCTTCGGGTAATTATCAAATATCACTTCAAACACGCCCTCGTCTGTTCCGTGAACGGATGTAGCGTTTGAAAAATCGTAGTACGCCTTTACGCTTCCGCTCTCCTTGACGGTAAGAGTCATAACGCAACCGCTGACCGAATAGCTCACCTCGATCTCACCGTCAGGCATTTTTCTCCTGCCTCTTGCCTCTGTGATACCGTCAAGCATACGGGGAGTAACGAGCACGGCATTCGGATCGTCCATATCCGGATTCACACTTATGCCGAGGACGTTTTGCACTATCCATCTGCTCACGTCTCCGTAGAAATGATGGTTAAAGGAAGGATATTTTTCCTTTACCGTTCTTGTATCAAATCTCTCGGGAAGAGCTGTGAAGCCTCTCGCTACTATATTTGCATAAGAGGGGGTCTCCTTATTCATTATCATTGAAAAGGCAAGTGATGCGTACCCGTTGTTTGTAAGAGCGTGGAAGACCTCGTGCGAACCGAGGAATCCGACGTTCATAAGTCCGCCGTCCCTCTTTACCTCCTCGACAAGTCTCCTTGCCGCCGCCTTCTTTTCGTTCTGCTCGAATATTCCGTAGTTAAGACCGAAGGACTGCGCGGTCTGTGTTCCTCCCGCGAGGCTCATATCCTCTGTGCTGAGGAATCTTTTCCTCGTCGCCTCCTTCATTGATGCCGAAAGCTCTCTTGCGTACTGTGTATATTCGCTCGGTGCTCGCGTAAGCTCAAAGAGAAACGCCGCCTTATTCGCTATATCGAAAAGGACCGCACTGTCGGTAAATTCTATCGGTGTCGTGGGGTACGAGGGATTTCTTCCCGCCTGGCAGTAATCTCCGAGGCCTATCTCGAGGGTCCCGTACTCATTTCTTCTCGAGTCGGCGTATCTGAGGTATCTGTACATTGCCTCGGTGCATTTTTTTGCGGTCTCGCTGTTACCGGTGTATTTATATATCGTATACGGAATATTGAAGAGTGCTCTGTCCCATGCCGGTCCGTTACCCCATTTGAAGCCCCAGCCGCCAGTGGGAACTATTCCGGGGAGGCTTCCGTTCTCTGCCTGAGCCTTTATTATGTTATCCATCCACACATCGAGGCTGTTTTCCACGCCGTAGCGGAGAAGCATATGCTCGCATGATTCGGAGGCGTCTCCGGTCCATCCGTTTTTCTCTCTTTGCGGGCAGTCTGTCGGGAAGTAGTAGAAGTTGTCAAGGTCGCTTCTTCTGCAAAGCTCGAATATCTTATTGACTGTATCGGACGAGCATTCAAATTCCATATACTCGGGAATAGCCGATGAAGCCGAAAGAAGTGTCACAGTATCCTTCTTCACCTGCTCGGGCAAAAGACCGTGGATATGACAGTATCTGCAGCCGTAATAGGTGAAGGGTATCTCGAACACCTCCTCTTCACCGCCCCTACAGATATATACCGCTCTCTGAACGTAGCCCGGAGGCTGGAAATTGATATTGTTGATATCGAGGTCGCCCTTCTCGTCCGTAAGCTCGGCAAAGCGGAGCGATACCCTCTGTCCGCTCTCGCCTTTTACCCTGAGCCTTGCGCTGCCTGCGGTTATCTTTCCGAAGTCAACTACGTATCCGCCCTCAAAATCGTCCGCGGTAAGGTAGCATTCATCCTTATATACGTCTCTTCTCGGTCTGTATTCGCATACGTTGCCCTCTTTTATCGAAAGAGCCTCAAGCTCTTCTCTGACGCGTATCGGCTCGGCTCGGCAGAGCGTAAGCTCGCCTATTATTCTGCCTTCTTCTATCGGGAAGGGCTTTTGCCATTCTTCCCCACTCACCTTTGCGTCGGTAAGGTCGGCATCATTCCAAAGGCGTGCGTCGAACACCACTCCGCATCTGTAGTCGTCGTAAAGGAGTGCGCTTCTCTTCCACACACAGTCGGATGCCTCGTAGTATTTCCTTCCGTTAAAAAGGCAGAAGGAAAGTGCGGGAGCACCTCGGAAGGACGCCTTGTCAAAGTCCCATATCTGACCGCCGTGGTCGTTTACAAATCCGTTTGCAAGCAGAACGCAGAGAACGTTCTTGCCCTCTTTAAGAATGTCGGACAGCTCGTATCTGTCGAAATATGCGTAATGCTCGGGATTTGAGATATATGGAGCAAGCATGCCCTTTGTTATCTTTACTCCGTTTATATAAGCGTCGTAAAATCCGAGTGCGGATATTTCAAGGAAGGGGGAGTCCGCGCCCTTTTCATACTCAAAGCAGAGCTTAAAGAGAGGCGCCGCAACAGGGCTTGCGTACGTGGTATATTCGCTTCCTGCGGTGACAAATCTTTTACTTATATTCATAGTGATCTCCTTTCACCGAAAAAAATGCAGAGAAGCCGTAAAAACGGTTCTCTGCAAAACATTTTGTTCTTTTATCCTTCAGAGGCGCGCTTTTATGCGTTTGCGTTCATCTTGAGGTATGCGTTGATAAAGCCGTCTATATCACCGTCCATAACAGCGGTGATGTTTCCGTTTTCAAAGCCTGTTCTCGTATCCTTCGCGAGAGTGTAAGGCATGAAGACGTACGAGCGTATCTGGCTTCCCCATTCGATCTTGGTCTTGTTACCCTTTATATCCTCTATTCTTTCAAGCTTTTCCTCAAGCTTTATTTCCATAAGCTTTGACTTGAGCATCTTCAGAGCGGTCTCCTTGTTCTGGAGCTGTGAACGCTCTGTCTGACATCCCACTACGATACCTGTAGGCTTGTGCATGATCCTTATGGCGGAGTCTGTCTTGTTGATATGCTGACCTCCCGCACCCGAAGAACGGTGAGCGGTTATTTCAAGGTCCTCCTCACGAAGCTCTACCTTGTCGAGCTCGTCGTCAAACTCGGGCATTACCTCGATAGATGCAAACGAGGTCTGTCTTCTTCCGTTTGCATCGAACGGTGAAACTCTGACAAGTCTGTGAACACCGTTCTCGCTCTTCATATAGCCGTATGCGTTCTCGCCCTCGATCATTATCGTGGCGCTCTTTATTCCCGCCTCGTCACCGTCGAGCCAGTCAAGGAGCTTTACCTTGTATTCATGCTTTTCAGCCCATCTGGTTATCATTCTGTAGAGCATCTGAGCCCAGTCCTGAGCCTCTGTTCCGCCTGCTCCGGGGTGGAAGGAGATGATGGCGTTATTCTTATCGTACTCGCCCGAAAGAAGGAGTGTTATTCTCTGCTTCTCCTGCTCCTCGTCGATAGACAGCATCTCTTCTCTTACCTCGTCGACGTAGCTCTCCTCGTTCTCCTCGATAGCCATTTCGGCAAGAGCTATATTATCCTCGAGTCTTGCGCAGAGCTTTTCATATCTCTCTATCTTGTCCTTATTCTGCTTTATAGTCTGAAGCACCTTGGAGGAGTTTGCCTGGTCGTTCCAGAATTCCGCCGCCGTAGTAGCCTCCTCAAGCTCTGCGGTCTTTATCTTCAGCGCTTCTATCTGCATCGCGTCTCCGAGATCCTTGAGCCTGTCCCTCATCGCGAGCATTTCGTATTTTGCTTCTTCAAGTGCTATAATCAATTAAAGGGCACCGTCCTTTCAGAAATTTTATAATATTGTTTGCCCTCTCGGGACTAAAAAATTAACCGTTCATACCGCTGTTTCTTTAACGCCGTTAACGTGTCTTTATGCGTAACAAACACATATGCTATTATATTATAACAGATTACTCGCCGTTTGACAAGGGGAAAAGGTAAATTTTTTTTGAAATATTGATTTTTCTATTGACAAACACACAAAATAGTATTATAATTCTATTGTATAGAATTTATATTACTCAGCCGCGACGCGGCGGAAAGGAGCACACGGTGGTTGTTACACGCGAAACACTTATAGGTGATATTCTTGACTTTGACACGGGAACGGCAAAGTTCTTCTTCGAGATGGGTATGCACTGTCTCGGCTGCCCTCATTCGAGAGGCGAATCTATAGAGGATGCTTGCGCAGTTCACGGCACAGACGTTGAAGAGCTCATAAAGAACATCAACGATTATCTTGCATCAAAGGCATAATTGCGGCCTTGGCGGAGGGGGAGCCTCCCTCTCCGCTTTTGACGAAATCAAGTAAGGCTGCCGTGGGCAGCCTTGTTTTTACTTAAAGCGAAAGGAAGAAGACATGACAAAGCTCCCGCCGATCTCGGACAGACTCAGAGCCGCGCTCCCCTTTATCGAAAAGGGCGACATAGTCGCAGACATAGGAACAGACCACGCATATCTCCCTATATATCTCGTTCTTTCGGGAGTATGCAAGCGCGCTCACGCTTGCGATATAAACGAGGGCCCCTGTATAAGAGCGAGGGAAAACGCAGCAAAATATAACGTATCCGACAAGATAGAGGTGAGCAGGCGCGACGGCATAGAGGGACTCGCGGACAGTGAGGTAAATAAATTCGTTATCTTCGGAATGGGAGGCGAGCTTATAGCGGCGATCCTCGACAGAGCAAGCATTGCGACAGGAACGCGTGTTATTCTCAATCCGATGACAAAGCAGGAAAAGCTCCGCGCGTATCTTACGTATAGCGGCTTTGAGATCCTCGACGAGACGCTCGTTTACTCGGACTCGAAATACTACCAGATAATATACGCCGAAAAGAACGGCAGGTGTGACAGGCTCACACCGAGCGAGCTTAAATTCGGAAAAATAAATATAGAAAAAAGGTCTCCTCTTTTTATCGAATACGTAAAAAAGACGAGAGACGAGCTCCTTCGCGCACAGAATATGCGCAAGGCGGCAGGTGCCTTAAAGGAGGATGACGACATACTCCTTTATGAGACAGAACAAATTTTGAAATCTTAACCCCATACGGAGGAATATATATATGTTTTACGCAATATCAAATCTGCACGGCAACAAGGAAAAGTTTGACCTTATGCTCAAGCTCATAAATTTCAAGGATGAAAAGGACGTTCTCTATATTCTCGGTGACACTGTAGACTACGGCGCGGACGGCATCGAGCTTCTTCTCGACCTCAGCATGCGCTCTAACGTCTATCATATCAAAGGGGAGCACGAGGCTCTCGCATACGATATGATATCCCGTTTTCTCGAGATCTCAAGGAACGGCGAGGCTCCCGACGCGGAGTTTATTTCCGCTTTCCGCGACTGGACGGCAAACAAGGGCGGAATGCCCACGTTTGAAGCATTTCAGGCTCTCGACGAGGATATGCGAGAGGGACTTCTCGAATACTTTGAGGAGATGACTCCGTATGAAGAGGTGAGAGCAGGTAAAAAGGATTTTATTCTCTGCCATGCGGGAATCGCGAACTTCAAGCCCGAAAAGCCCCTCGAGGACTACGAGGAGGAGGACTTCTACAGCGAATGCCTTGATTTTTCAAAGGAATACTTCAAGGGTAAGACGATAGTGGTCGGCCACACCCCCACTACGGAATTCAATAAGGGCGCGATATACCAGACGAGCGCGGCGGTAAATATAGACTGCGCGTGTGCCTTCGACGGCAGACTCGGATGTCTGTGCCTTGATACCGGCAGGGAGTTTTACGTCTGATGAGTCAAATCAAAAACAAAAATGAAAAGCCTTTAAAGCTGAAAATAGAAAGCGTCAACTCGTACGGCTGCGGAGTAGCCCATTCGGATGATGGAAAAGTTATGTTCGTAAGCGGTACCGTCGGCGGCGACGAGGTTACTGCGTCGGTAATAAAGCAGGAAAAGAACTACTCGGTGTGCAGACTCATCTCTGTAGACGTAAGCTCTCCTCACAGAACAGACCGTGAATTCTGCGGTGCCCCGAATGCGTGCGGAGGCTGTACCTACCGACATATGAAATATTCATACGAGCTCGAAACCAAGAAGCTCACGGTAGAGGACGCAATGAGAAGAGCCGGAATATCCGACAGAGTGACCGTCTCCGACGTTCTCTCCACCGGTGGAGAACATGGCGGATACCGAAACAAGGTAATATACCCCGTTTGCAAGGTCAAAAGCGGCCTCAGATACGGATACTATGCCTCGGGAACACATAAGGTGATCCCCTACTCCGATTGCGCCCTCACAGATCCCGTAATGGCTCCCATTGCTTCTATGGCGGTATCGCTTGCCGACTCGCTCGGGATCGACGCATACGACGAGAACACGGGAAAGGGACTACTCCGCCACGTGTATCTCCGCTCGGGCGAGATCTCCGGTGAGGTGCTCGTTTGCTACGTTATAAACGGAAGCTCTCTTCCCTTCGCCGACAAAATAGCCGACAGGCTCTGCGGAGCGTTCGGCAATATTGTCGGTGTTCTTGTAAATATAAATAAGAAGAAGACCAACGTCATCCTCGGCAATGAGTTTTACACGGTAAGAGGACGCGACTATATAACCGACACCCTGCTCGGCAAGCAGTTTGAGATCCAGGCGGCGGCCTTCTGGCAGGTGAACAGAAAAGGTGCGGAAAAGCTCTATTCTACCGCTTATTCTCTTGCACAAATAAGCGATAAAGATACGCTTATCGACCTCTACTGCGGAATAGGCTCTGTCGGCATATGCGCCGCAGATAAAGCAAAAAGAATACTCGGAATAGAGATAGTTCCGCAGGCTGTCGAATGTGCAAAAAAGAACGCCGCGCTGAACGGTATAACAAATGCGGAATACGTGTGTGCGGACGCATCCGACTCGGAGGCGGCAATAAAAAGCATTCTTACAGAAGAGCCTGACGCAATAGTTATGCTCGACCCGCCGAGAAAGGGCTGCGGCGACCGCCTGATGAATTTCATAGCGGATATGAACGTAAAAAAGGTCCTCTACATCTCCTGCAATCCCTATTCCCTCGCAACCGATATGAAGATCCTCCTCGACAGAGGCTATACCGCGACAGAGGTTATCCCGGTCGATATGTTCCCGAGGACGGGGCACGTTGAAACTATTGTTTGTCTTCGCAAACAATAGTTTCGACAACTAAGTTTGCCCTTGCGGGCAAGTGAAGTTGCCTTTGGCAGTGAAGTTTTGGCTATCGCCAAAGTGAAGTTTGCGCCACGAGTGGCGCAAGTGAGAAGAAACTTTGGGGCGAACTTAACTTCACTTTGCGAGTGAAGCGAGCAAAACTTCACTGTGAACGAAGTGAACAACTTCACTTTTGCGTAGCAAAAACCTCACTTATTATCAAGGATAAATAATGATTTTGAGCAAAACTCGAAAATGCAGTTTACAGCAGTTTAGCATAACATATCGAATATGCAACCATGAAAAGGAGGTAATAAATGCGATATTTCAAGTATAAAAACACTAAGAAAAATATGAACAATGCTTTGAAAGAGCAATTCTTGACTTTGACAAAAGACGAAAAACGCACTGTTAGAAAAGAAAAACTTTGGCGAAGATGCAGTAGCATAGTTGCATTTATAATCTTTTTCTCCTGTATGTTCGCTTCCATATATCTTCTCAAAATAATACCTTGTCCAAGCAACCAGTGGTTAGAGGTTCTCGTTGTTTTAGGAAAAGTAATCACCGGATTTGTCTTGCTCATAGTTAGTGGATTTTTGACCTACGGAATAACATATCCTTTGTGGAAAAAGGTTGAGTCATTTAGTATTCCTTTAATGAAAAAAGAGATTTTTTCAAAAGCATGTGCCCATTTGCGAGATTACTATGGACTGCAAGAGCCATACATTATAACGAAATGCTATGATTCGACCGATGGAAATTTCAAAAATCATGATGTGTGCATATTTGTCGTTAATGATGAGCTTCGCATTACTACCGACTTGATCCGAGGATTTCTTCATGGGCATAGAGATTTAGGATGCTACGTATTCAAACGAGATGAAATAGTAATTTCAAAGAAACGCGAAAATAATCTTTTGATTGTCGAACTTAAAGCAGAAGATACTATTTTTCTGTTGGGATACCAAGCAAAAAGGTTTGTAGGAAATAGTTTTTTATCAAGAACAGATGATAAATAAATATACCTTTTGTCGTTAAACTCCCGTTTTTGGCACAGTAGATCCCGATGCTTCGCATCGCCCTACGGGTTCGACTACGGGCTACGCCCTCCGCTCAGGATGACACATAGACATAGCATCGTCCGTGTCATCCTGAGCGAGCGAAGCGAGTCGAACTTTTTCGTCCGAGATCCCAAACGATGCTACGCACCGTTTGATCCTCACTATGCTCGGATTTCGACTACGCTCAGGATGACACGGACGAAAAAGCGCCGAGCAACGCGAAGGCGGGATCTCGGGCGAAAAGGAGATTAAATGTACTACGTTTACATACTCACTAACAAAACTGATGCCGTACGCATATGATTACCGAGGAAGAGTATAAGGATCTGTTTGCAAAATGCAGTAAAATTCGCAAATTGCTTGTCGCATCCATCACCACCGCAAAGGGAAACGGTTAAGGACAAATGTGAGTTTCGAGCAAAACTCGAAAGTGCGTTTTACAGCAGTTTAATATAACATATCGAACTTTCTATAAAGGAGGTGTAAGACCGATGACAAGTACCAAAAGAATTTTATTTGTTGTTTTCATACTGATATTTCTCACTGGGATTGCTATCGGTTTGATAGGCAGATCAATATGCACACGAGATAACGAAAACTATCAAAAAGTGCAGGTAGAACTGTTTGCCCCAGACGAAATTGCTACGGTTTTACATGATGAAGATCTACATCAACTTTATGTATGCTATAATGATGCCTCCTATGTAAATGTCTATTCTGAAGAAGGCCGATTTCTTTGGGCGGTATCGACGCCGTATTTAAGAAATGTGTACTTTGAACTTTCCAATAATCAACTCATTGTATATAATTCTGCTGATGCTTACATTTATGATTCATCAAACGGAACTTTTGTTGAAAAGAAAAAATCAGATGATATTGATTTGAGTTACGATTGGGAAAATGAATATACGGACGAATTCCAAGAC
>SVRJ01000075.1 GCA_015064885.1 Oscillospiraceae bacterium | reverse complement strand
GTTGTAGCCGTCATAGGTTGTTGTGTAGTCTTCTACCGCTTCCTCTGTGATAGAATATTCTATCTCAGTGCCGGCCTCGAACTTATCGAGATCCTTGAAGCTCCACTTCCAGCCGTCTGCTTCGGTTACTGTTACTGTCTTTATTACCTTACCGTTTGCAAGGAGGTTGATCGTAATTCTTGCGGGGCGCTTGCCGTCCTGGTTATTTGCGTCGTTCCAGGTCTTATTTCCGGATACCTCTGTCTTTTCGGGAAGGTGAGTATTTGTAACGATAAATCCGTTCTCTGCGCTTCCTTCTACAGAAGTTCTGTATCCTTCTACTGCTTCTTCAGTAACAGTATATTCGATCTTGTTGCCGCCCTCAAACTTGGGAAGGTCTGTGAAGCTCCACGTCCAACCGTCCGCTTCGCTTACTGTTACTGTCTTTATTACCTTTCCGTTTGCAAGCAGGTTGATCGTAATACTTTCGGGGCGGAGTCCGTCCTGATCGTTTGCGTCGTTCCATACCTTTGTACCGAAGATTTCTGTCTGTTCGGGCTTATGAATATTGGTAACAACGAATCCTTCTGCGGCATTTCCGGTGATAACGGTCTCATATCCCTCTATTACATCTTCGGTTACTGTATATTCGATTTCTTCACCGTTTTCATACTTAACGAGTCCGGAGAATGTCCATTTCCATTCATCAGCCGCTGTTACTGTGATGGTTTTTACGATCTCTCCATTTGCGAGGAGGTTTATTTTGATGCTCTCGGGGCGGATACCGTCCTGGTCATTGTTATCTACCCAGTTCTTTGTACCGGATACAGATACTCTTTCGGGATCGTTTACTATTATAAGAGTCTGATCGACCTTAGTATATGTCTTCTCATAGTGCTTGCTTTCTTCAACGTTGAAAGTAAAAGAGATAGACTTGCTTACATCCGCAACACGCGTACCTTCTGCCATACCGACGACCGTCTGCACATCTTCGATGCCATCCTGAGCGAGGTAGATATAAACCCCACGCTCAAGATTCTGTGTGCCCTCAATGCGAAGTTCAAACTTTTTTTCAGTATTTTCCGTAAGTTCAAGGCCTTCAATCACATAATGACCGTCCTTTACAGAAACATAATCATACGAGCGACCATCGGTATTCTCACCGGAAAGGCGTCTGATAACTTCAACCAGATCTCCGTCTACATTTGTGTAAGTAAGATGAACGAGAAGATCATCTTTTTCACTCGGAGTAAAATCGAGATCAAATTTAAGATTTGTAACATAAGTATCGTTTTCATCGTCCTTTACCATATTACCAATCTCTAAAACTATGTTGCTGATAAAATTATATTTGTTAATAACAGTAGTGGAAGTGAGCTCTTCATCAAGATTCACAAGCCAGTTATACATAGCGATCATTCTCGCCATGCCCTCTGTGTTGTCAACACCGGATATTTTGTTTCCTCTTTCACTATCGCCATATGTAAGAGAACCCAAAATATATCCATCTCTGCCGTCTTGAACGCCCAAACAGCCATTAGAATATGACCATATAGCGCACTGTGTCATATCAAGTGCTTCACCGTTTGTAAGACCTCTGAGAATGTCTTCGGTAAGGATCACCGTTTCGGTAACGTTTTTACCTTCCGAGTTCTTATACGTAAGATCTACCTTCTCATCAATTTCGCCGCTCTTGAGTGCAGCAATAAGCTTTTCTTTTATAAGCTCAAGGCTTCCCGTACCGGATTCTGTTCCCCAGTATCCGTTTGTTACTATATTGCGAATATGGTTTTCTGCTTCCTCAGATGCAAAGAAATCAACGTCCTCAAGATTATTTACAGAGAACCAGGATCCCTCCGGAACGTCCTTGCCTAAATCGCAGCAGTATACGCATACCGTATTTCCCGCCTCGTCCTTAAGGAAAGCCTGAGCTGCGGTGGTTCCGGTTTTCTGATCAAAGGGAGCATTAATATCTTTTGTAGCTACACCGTTTACAGTAAGAATCTCGTTAGCCTTGGTGGTAAGTTTTCTAAGCTCCTTGATAACATAATTTCCATTTTCATCTTTTATGGGTTGACCGGTTACTTCATCCTTCTCGTATATAACATAAATTCTGCTGATATACTGATTACTCTGTTGCCCAGCACCCACGATCTGATAAGGGAAGCCCGCCGGTGCACTTCCGGTTACCGACACAGAATCGGGATCTACCCAATACTTCATATCAAGCTCGGTGCCGTTAGCGGTGATCTTGGAAGGAATAATAGACGTCATTTCTCCATGAGAAGAGGTTTCCGTCGTCACAGTTTCTGTTGCACTTGCGGATGCCTCGCGCACTATGATAATAAATTCCTTATCATCGCCTGTCTTTTCGGAGATCTCTGCGCTTGTGGTTTCGCCCGGAATAATATCGACCTTGATTTCGGGAAGCTCTTCACCGACCTTTATATCACTGTCCTTTTCAACAGTAACTTCAAAAGATTCACCGTCTACGATCTCGGCATTTTCACCTTCCAAAACGGTTATATAACCGTTTTTGTCTATATTAAGCTTGATATCATCAGTAGGAGTAATGTATCCGAACGGAACCTTGGTCTCCTTAAGCGTGTAGTTACCGGGAAGAAGATTCTCGATAATAAGCTCACCGTTTTCGTCAACGGCATACGTACCTATCTTAAGATCACCCTTTTCACCTGCTGCATAAAGTGTAAATTCCGCACCTGTGAGAGGCTTTCCGTTGTGATCCACCTTACGAAGCTTGAGGCTTGCAGTTTCACCATCTATTTCGGGTATCTCTATCTCTTTTTCACAATAAACAGGGGTCTTACCTCCGGCTACGCCTACAAGGTTTTGAGAGACCTCACGGCTGGTAGCGATACCGTCACCGTTGGTATCCTCCGGCTTCGGCGCATAGAAATATACACCTCTGTTCAAATACTGCTCGCCGGACAGAACTGCCTTTATGGTTTCGCCTGCCTTAGCTTCAACGGTAAATGTATATTCGTTAGTACCGGGAAGAACAGTCTGAGAAGCGACGTGTTCGCCTTCGACCGCAACGTCAAGCGAAAGATCGTCTCCTGCTCTGCCGCTATGATTAAGCTCTACCTTAAGCAATATTGTATAAACGTCATCCTTAGCTATTACAGGAGTAGAGTCGACTATTTCGAGGTTGGTTACAACAGTACTGTTTCTGTCAGCATGAACAGACTCAAGTGTAAGAAGATAATCTACAAGCGAGTCTATACGCTTACCGACGTCCTCATACGTTTTAAAGTTGCTCTTGCCTGTTCCGGCAACGTCAAGACCGGAAAGATTGCTTATATCATGCAAGGGCTGTCCCCAGTGAAAATTATCCGAAACTCTGTATGATGCACCGTATCTGAGTACCTCACCGTTAGCGCAAGCCCAGATCGCGGTCTGAACAGCCGCAATGACCTCGCCCAGCTTGAGCTCTTCTGCGTATTCATAGCCGTTTTCAGCAAGATCGGCTTTCATTTCTTCAAAAGAAACGTAAGGATAGGAGTTGGTTACAACTGCACGAAGCTTAGCAGCCTGAACGTCGTCATAATACTCGCTGTCTTCGAGATTAAGGCGCTTATAATACGTAGTTTTCACCATAGTCTCTACGTCGCAGCAATAAACCACCTCGTAGTTACTTTGACCGCTTACGTACTTGCCGTTCGGAGTCCACGTAGTATTATCATACTCAACTGTATCGATCATAACAAAGGTCTGAGGTCCTTCCGAACCCATCATATGACCGCCGAATTCATATCCGTGTACCGGCTTTTGGAACAAGGACATAAACGTATATCCGTCTTCTCCTGCCGTAATATCGATAGCTACCTGATCTCCGTACCAAACACTGTCGAGAGTCTCAGCCTTTACAAAAAGATATGTGGGTAAGCAGTTCATACATATAAATACTGCCAAAACTATTGAAATTACCCTACTTGCGATCTTTTTCATTTTTATTTCCTCCAAAATACTTTTAGATGTCTAAGCCTTGCTGTTTGTATATAGTTTATTGGTTATAATTAACCGATATTTGTTCGTCTTTTTCAGTTGGCTTCCCTTTTTGTACCTAAATTATAGCACACTACAGTTACATAAGAAGTCACATTTTTATTTTTATCGAAAAATAAATGATTTTTTTGTGATTTTTAAAAAAAGAAATGAAACCGCCCCCGAGAAGAAGCCTCGGAGGCGGTTTGTTATTATTGTGTTATTTCAAACGTCCTTGTGATCAGTTGGATCTGCGGCGTCTGAAGCCGAACGTTACGTTGATTGCAACGAAGGTGAGTGCAAGAATGAACATGTAAACTCCTGCGTTGTCTCCCGTATCGGGGTTGTCATCGTACGGGGGAGGATTATCGGGAATCTCTACG
>SVRJ01000001.1 GCA_015064885.1 Oscillospiraceae bacterium | reverse complement strand
AGTTTTCCCCCCTTCGTGATTGAGAAGCCCCGGGACGTTTTCGAGCAGAAGATAAGGAGGTCGCCTGGCTTCAGCCACTCGGACGATCTCATGAAAGAGAGTGCCTCTTGTATCAGCGAAGCCGAGTCTTCGGCCGCTGACTGAAAACGGCTGACAAGGGAATCCGGCTGTGATAAGGTCGAATTCTGGTAATTCATCACATTTGATTCGGGTTGCATCGTCACAAAAATATTCTCCTTCCGTTTCGTATAAAGCTCTGTAGGCTTTTTGAGCGAACGGATCAATCTCACACCAACCTACAGGTACAAAAAAATCGCCGGCATTAGTGAGTCCTGATCGGAACCCGCCAACACCGGCGAACATATCAAAGTATTTAATTTTTTTATTCAAGTCGCACCTCATTGTCTGTATCCAAAGACGTAGCCGTGTTCAGCATTTTATCAACAACCTCGGGGCAATCGTCAAAATTCACATGGTGATCTTGTTCCAAAGTAGGTGTGTACCAATATTCGTATGGCACAAAATTCTTAATAATAGCCCTGATGTCTGGATCTTCTGACTGGTCAGAGAGAACACCATTCGGGGTAAAAAACGTTGTACCCCAATGCTCACCCGATGATGCACAGTCAATATCCACCAGTGCTGTGTACACGTTTCCATCAGCGGCTTTTACAACCCCAGGAGTAGTGACAAGGCCATCATCTGAAGTAAGGTAATCTGTACCGTATACGCCTACAAATTGTTCGTGTAACATTTTCAGCAGGTCTGTAGGCACAGCCATATCTCCAGTTTCATATGCTCGCTTCATTCCATACCAACCGATAGCGGGGATCACCTCTTTGTTCACTTTGTCGATGAACTCTCTTTGCATTATTTCGCTTCTTTCATCAAGGACTTCGTCAATCGAAAGTTTTCTAAAGCTGTCTTCCTCTGGAATAATGCCCAAACGCCTACCGTTGTCAAAAGTACAGTGAATGGTACCTAAATCATCAACGTGATCGACCGTGCCTCTCGTACCTGGTTCAATGGGACGTGGATCACTTCCCATCATCTGAAGTTCAATACGTGTTCCTTTCGGATATAATGCTTTGTATTGTTTTGCGAGCTGTTCAAGCCTTCTGAAATCGTTCATATCTTCTCCTTTTTCATAATCAATAATATTGAATCCCTGTGGTAAGGGATCGAAACTCTTTACAAAGTCGAGAGGTATAGTTTGTCCGTCATCGTTGCGGAAGACGTTTACTACCATTGGGACTCCGTAATAGTTTTCTTCCTTTATGGTTTTAATAAAATCCTGTTCGGTATAATAATAGCAACGTTCACCAATGCTTCCGTTCGTATTGAGAAAATCAATACATCCGACTGGCTTGATATTCATAGCGTCCTCATCTCGTACCCAATGTTCTCTTCAGCAAACATGGACATATAGTCGTGAACGGTGTCGGATATTCGGTCGTGTTCTTCGCCGGTCATTTTGAAGCCGTACCAACCGTTACAGCTGCCCTCGTCCCAATAATATGGGTTTGATCCATTCTTCAGCCCAAGGATATCGCCGAATTTGAGAACGGTCATATCGATCGTGCCTTCGGTACGATTCATGATCGTGATCTTGAATGCATCGTAGTGCTTGTGAATTTCTGTGCTATAAAATTCGATCTTTGCTCGGACGTCCTTGTCGAGCTTTCCGATCATCATTTTTCCACAGAACATCGCATCGTAGAAGAGCTCGCTTTCACGAAACATCTTCCTAAGTTCGCTTTCCATTTTGATCACTACACATCACCTCACATTGTTTGTTCGAAAGTATCGCTCTGTTCATTGAGGAAACTTTCGTATTTTTCTTGCCACTTTCCTAATGTGCGATTCATGGATCTATATGTATCTATGTGATCCATTTCGTCGAAGGTATCGTCAGAGATGTCAAGAAGGGAGACAAGCTCGCTTAGACCTTCTTGCATCTTTTTAATACATGAAAGTGCTTTTTCTGCGTGATTTTTTTCTTTATCCATAACAATTCCTTTCTTATAATTCTACGAAGCCTTGTCCGAAAAGTTCATCGGGATGCCAATGAATATTGAAATCCGACTCGCCTATACAATCGCAATGACCAGAGAGGAACTCCGGGTCTCTTTCTTCCCGCATCATCATATATGCCACTTCCTCCGGTGTTGCTCTAAATGTTTCACCTTCGCCGTAGAGATATGCTTCGGTTCTGACATTAACAATTGTGTCCTCATTGATTTCATCGAGAAAAGAATGATACGCGGTCCAGCCCTCAAGGTCTTCCGCTTCCTGAGGAAAGCCACTCACAAAAAATTCCGACTCGTTATAGTCATTTCGCATGGTGACCTTGGAAAACATAATTGCCATTACTCAATTCCTCCCATAGATTGACCGCTAAGGTATTCATCGAATTCATTGTCGTTAAGCAGAAAGTAATCATCCCCGCCGTGCCAAAAGCTTACGAAAAGATCACCATCTTCTAATCGAATTGGTCTTTGTTCAAGGCCTTCTCCATAGCCATCTGAACATTGGCCCTCGAGCCAATCCTTGAATTCTGCTTCTTCTTCGGCGGTGAAGGGGGCATTCAATTCTGCACGAATACATCCATACAAGATTCCATCAACATTCTGGGTGCTAAAGTGGACTTCCTTGAGTTTTCCGACAGCGCTATTATTTCCATCAAAATAAGCTGCAAGATTATTATCATCAAGCGAATCTTCATATTTTATGATGGCTCGAATTCTTTCTTCATAAGGAGCGAGATCACTTCCATCGTACTTATCGGGATAGTCCTCGGTATTGCCATATTCATCTCTTGAATACAAGAATGCAGTGAGCGGGCAATAATAATGTTCTGTTGTGTCGTTAATACGGTTTTCAATAATAAATTTATCGAATTCCGAAAGAGAGGACACCTTATCATTCATTACGACATCAATTGCTTCGAGCTTGTTTTGATATGGAAGGTTTTGATAAATTTCGCACATCGTATTTACGAGGGAGAGCGTGTAATCGGAAGAAATAAAAGAGGCGAGTTTTTGTTCAAACTCGCCGTTTCCAAAAATCTTCACTTTGATCGGTTCATCCTCTTCGTCCATACATTTGATTTCGTGTGCAGGTTTTCGAATGCCAATGGACCCGAGGTGGTCTGCCATTAGGTATCTTTTACAAGGAAACTCCATCACCAGTGTATTTCCTTCATTTTCGATAATTGCTGTAAACATAAACGATCTTCCTTTCATTTTAATTTTATACGGGGAAAGCGGAGGAGAGAAATATAATTTTTGCAGACACAAACATTTAACAATTGAAAAATGAAAAAAGGGGCAAATCTGACGGTAATACACCGTCAAATTTGCCCCTGAAAAAGCGAGTATTTGGTTCAAGTCCCTACCAAAGCCCCAATTTCGGCTTTGGCATCTTTTTGTTCGCATCCTTTTTTGAATTTTGAAAAAGCGAGAAAAACGGAGAAAAACGAAGAAAACCCGAGAAAATCTCGGGTTTTCTTGGTGGCATCTTTTTTGACCCCACTACTTGGTTGCGGGGGTGGGACTTGAACCTCACGACCTCCGGGTTATGAGCCCGACGAGCTACCATCTGCTCCACCCCGCGATATAGATATTAAGTTAAGCATTATAAGTATATGCTGTAGGGAGGGGAATTATTCATCGCCCCGATGCTTTCCCTAAAGTTACCGGCAATTGGTGCCGGAAACCGGGATCGAACCGGTACGGTACTTTCGTACCACGGGATTTTAAGTCCCGGGCGTCTGCCAGTTCCGCCATTCCGGCATTCCTCATGCTTCTTATATATTATATCATAATAATTATTGTTTGTCAATACCTTTTTTGAAATTTCTTTAATTTTGGCGATAAATATTTTTTGCATCCTCAATATCGGTAGTGAAAAACAGGTAGGTCATATATGCTGTGACCGCCAGCGAAAGTATTACGGTCAGTATTACCGTTGCGGTGTCCCATATCTTGCCGCCACCGAGGGTGGGAACGAGAAATCCGCAGAAATCGTATATTGCATGCAGTGCTGCGCATATCCAGATATTATTCGTGCGGAGAAGAACTACAGAGCACATAGCACCTATAAGGAAGGAATAGCCTATCTGCAAAAACACGCTTGCGGGTGATGCTCCCGCGAAGAGGTTGAGCATATGCACAAGGCCGAAGATTCCGCCGGAAATCACTATCGAGAAGAAGATCCCGGTTCTTGTTTCGTGCCTCTTTTCCATTACGTAGGGGAAGACGAAGCCACGGAATGCGAGCTCTTCAAAAAAACCTATGGCAAGACATTGGAGTGCGAAAAGCGGGATGAGGTCTGTTCTTTCAACGTATGCATTGCCGCTTACAAGTCCTATTATCGGGAGGTTGTTTACAACTATAACGAGCGCGGGAAAGCAGAGGAGGGCACCTTTAAGATACTTTTTTGACACGCTTCCGAAAACGCGGTACTTCATGCGTATTATCAGGATGAGGAATATAAATCCTCCGAGGAACCTGCTTACGGCGGTCTTTATGAGCGGTATTGCGGCTTCGTCATCGGAAAAGCTTATCGGGAGTATCTCGAAAAGGATCAATGCCGCGGCAAGGACGAAGAAGATCACCGACGTTATGATATCTGTTTTACTGCTCTTTTTTGCCATAAAGTTTCTCCGTAATAATGTAAAGAACTATTGCGACTATGAAGAGAAATACAGCCGTAAACTGTGAGGGGGAGAGAAAGGAGATCGGAGATGCTCCTCTGTCGTCTGTTCTGAAAAATTCAGCAAAGAATCTCCAGATCGCATAGCTTATAAGATATGCGGACATTGCGTGCGAGTATCTTTTAAGCTTTAATGCCCGTGTGAAAAGGACGGCGAATATGATAAAGAGAACGATGCTCTCAAAAAGCTGGAGGGGAACTACCTTTAGTCCCGAGGATGCGTGGTATACTCCGTACCATGCATCTGTATATCCACCGTGACAGCAACCTACGAAAAGGCATCCGAGTCTTCCGAAGGCGTGTGTTAGCGGAACGCAGAAGCCTCCGCAATCGAGTATAAAGGGAAATGCACGTACGTGCTCTTTATCCTTGAAAAGAAAGTGACCGGCTATAAAATAGAGTGAAGCACACACTATTACTCCCCCGATAAATCCACCGTAGAAGGTAGCGCCTGTGGACGAATCTATCTTGAAGGTTCCGGTCGCGAGATAGTCGTAAAATGCCTGAAACAGAACTGCCGACATATATCCGCATACGATGGTGATCACGATAAGTGCGAGTATGAAATTCTGAAATTTTGCGCTAAAGCCCTTTTTATCGGCAAAGTAGCGAAACGCTATCATGAGAGCGATTATTCCGATGAGTATGCATATCTCATACATAGTCATTCCGAGGAATATTTGATCAGGATACATAAGCTTCCTCCAATTGGGACGTTATTTTTTAAATTAGCTTCTGTGTGAGAGAGCCGCTCTTTCCGGAGACGTCGAGGGTTGCGTACGAGCCGTTTATAAGAGTGAACTGAGGCTTTACGTGTCCGGTGTCGGTTTCGAGTACAACGGGAATATCACCGAGGGCGTTTACAGCGGCCTCCTTATATGAAAGCTCGAAGGCGGTGCCGGGGAAGAGCACGCGCGAGATCATTACTGCCTTGGTGTTCTCAAACCAGCCTGCGTTTTTCATGTTCCAAAGAGCGTAGTACATAGCCTCCGCGGTGAGTGCGAAGTTGTCAAAATACCATATCACGCCGTCCTGCGCATATTTCGTGATAAACCGAGTTACGTTTCCGTATCTTGTTCCTACGAAGAACTGCAGGCAATCGATGCATCCTCCGATTAGTCTTCCGCTCGCAGAAAAATCACCGCACGTGCTGTCCCACTCGGTAGGAGTATCGAGTGAATATCCGTCAGAGCCCTTTACTCTGTGTCTTTCGTGAAGGGGGTACGCCTTTTGAACGGGTATATTTCCTTTTATCGTATTGATGGCAACCTTCAGCGAGGGGTGAAGCGAGGTCATATCGAGGCCGCCGGCGTTAGGTCCGTATATAGTAGCCATATCGCAATTGAGTGTGATAGGGAAGATGAGCCCCGTGATATCACTGTAGCCCATGTACCATTTGGGATGCTTTTTTATTTCTTCGTAGTCAATGTGCTCAAGCATCTCCACAAGCATATCTCCGCCGCTTGCCGCCCAGACAAGCTTTACACTGTCATCGCGGGTAAGAGAAAGAAGCTCGTTTGCTCTTACGTCGCCCGGCGTGCTCGCTATTTTTCCGCATTTATATACGTTATCTGTGAGAGAGAGATCGAAGCCTGCGTTTTTTATATTACTGAGCGAAAGCTCGAAAAGAGGTCTTTTTTCCTCCGGGATGCCGCACGAGGGGGCGGTTATTCCTATTTTTGAGCCTTCGCGTAAAAATTCGGGATAGATCATATTTTGCCTCCGACAATGTGATGTATATATTATATCACAAATTTCTCTCTTTGTCAACCGAAAAGAATATCGGTCAAAAAATAAAGCCGGATCAGAAAAAAGCACGCAAGCTTATGAAAGCCTGCGTGCGAGCGCTTATAATATGGTAAGGTTAAGCCTCAAGCTGCTTTCCGAGGAATGCGGCGGCTGTCATAACAAGTCTCTTTTCGGTATCTGTTCCAAAGACCGACTGATCTCCCCTTGAGCCTTCTGCACCCGAGAGAGAAACAACGCTTCCGACAACGTCCCCGTCGCTTATTATAGGATAAGCACAGCTGACAAAATGTGTTCCCGGATCCTGCGTGGGATAGAATCTTTCTCCGTTTTCGTGAGATCTCGGACTTCTTTCCTTCATCACGGTGTCAAGCTCATCTGAAACCGCCTTTTCGAGATATTCCTTTTTCGAAACTCCCGCCGCCGCAATAATTGCGTCTCTGTCTGTTATAAGGACTGAGAGTGTGCCCGTTTTGTGAAGTGTTTCCGCATATTTCGCGGCGAACTCGGACAGCTCACCTATAGGCGAATACTTCTTGAATATCACTTCTCCCTCTCTGTCTGTATATATCTCAAGAGGGTCGCCCTCTCTTATTCTCATCGTTCTTCTTATTTCCTTCGGTATTACTACACGGCCGAGGTCGTCTATTCTTCTTACAATACCAGTAGCTTTCATCAATTTTTCCTTTCCCCCGTATGGGTAATAATAGTTTTCTGCTGTCGCTTCTGAAATTTTGCTTGTAAATCTATTATTTGCACTCTTTGAAATATTATCCGAAATAAATGTGGAAATGTTATGAAAATTATCTTTTGCGACAAATTTTCACTTGACACGGATGATATAGTGTGATATAATAAAGAAAAAGAAAAAAGGAGATAGAAACAATGAAAAAAACATGGTATTATCCGATTATCGGTTCTGTTGCCGTTCTGGTTTGGTACGTAGCGTGCTTCTTTATACCGTCGCCCGAGGACGGTGTGATCTTCGGACTCGGATACCCTTTTATAGGCTCGGTCCTTATAGCGGTGCTTTTTCCGATGATATTTTCCTGGTCTGCAAGTAAGCATACGAAGCTTATTATTATTCCCGCACTTTACACCACCGCGGTCTTCACCGTTCCGTGGATCGGAATGATGCTCGAGATACTCAGAAGCGGCACGGACGCAAGCAAGAAGGCTGCGATCTGCGTGCTCTTTACAGTATTCATCTGGAATCTTATGTGGATGGCCGGAGTTAGAATATACCGTAAGGTGAGAGCGAAGAGAAAGGCTGCCGCTGCCGAAAGGAAGGCTGAGGAAGCAAGACTTGCCGAAGAGGCAAAAAAGGCAGAGGCGCAAAAGGCTGAGGAAGAAAGCTCCGAAGAAAACAAAGCTGAAGAAAATAAGGCAGAATGATAATGCCGAAACATATACATACCGCCCGAGAGTCATAGTCGTTGGAATAGACGGTGGCGGAGCTTTCCTGACGTGATCGGGCGGTGCTTTTTTGTCTAAAAAAGAAAGTAAATTTGCAAGAACTATTGATATGGAAGGCTTTTAATGGTACAATTGTGTTGAGAGGTGAGTTGGTAGGATCTTGCCTTACATCTCAAATGAATTCAAGTGATGAAAGGAGAACTCAAAATGAAAAAAGTAATATCTCTTACCCTTATACTGATTTTGGTCGTGTCGGCATCTCTCCTTTCGGTAGGGGCGCAAGGAGCTTCGGATTTCGACAGAGCTCAGGCGGAAAAGCTGTTTAAAGACTCATACGACCTTTTTAATATTTACCAGGACGGATGTTCTTTCGGAAGTGATATCGTTAACGGCGTATATGAAGGTCCATGGATAATTTGTGATTATAACGACAGGTTGGACTTCACGATCAAGGAAACTTCCGGGGCAGAGTGGCCTATCACAGGTGAGCGTATTCTCAAAATAAAACTCCGCGATAAAGAATATGATGTTAAGAGTAAAGCGGACGTTATTGCTGTTGCCGAGAACTACTATCTCCCCGAACTCGCGAAATATCTTACGGTATCCTGCCAGGAGCCGGATAGGGGAAGCGAGCTTATACAAGAGGCTGATAACGGAAAGGTGTACTTCTGCCGCCGAGGATGGCAAGTATGGCCGCCTTATCACATAAAAGATTACGGAAAATTCAGAAAGAACGGAGATAATGCCACTCTCGAGGTGTATGCAAACAGAGAACTCATGGCCATGAAATTCTACCACTGTAAGGCGGAAATAGAATTTACAAACACCGAAAACGGTTGGCGTATTTCCGGAGGTTCAATGTTTGACCTTTTGACGGAAACTGCAGATTACAAGGATCTCGCCTACAAATATTCATACTATAATTATGGGGATAATTATTGGACAGAAATAGTACTCAACCCAAACACCGGGGACACCTCTTGTTATTCGACACATTTGCTTACGGTGCTGTCTATAGCTATGATAGCGATCCCAACATCACTTATAAGGAAAAGCCGAAGACATTCGTAAAACAAAAAATAAGCACCCACACTTTTACGTATGGGTGCTTATTTTTACCGGCAAAAATCAGTCAGCGTAAACGCTTACCTGCTTCTTACCACCCGGTATGTGCTCAAATTTTACACGTCCGTCAACAAGAGCGAAGAGTGTATCGTCGGTTCCGATACCAACGTTCTTGCCGGGATGTATAGCAGTGCCTCTCTGTCTGACAATGATGTTTCCGGCAACAACGGACTGACCGTCTGCCTTCTTCACGCCAAGGCGTTTGGATTCACTGTCACGGCCGTTCTTTGTAGAACCGACACCTTTTTTGTGAGCAAAAAACTGTAAACCAAGTCTCAACATTGCATTATTCCTCCACATTAATTTTGATTTTGGCTTGTAGCCCCTGCATCAGCTTCGAACGGATCTTTTTCGATCACGTCAACCGACAGATTGTCGTAATACTCTTCGGTAAGGTCATTGAGCTGATAGTAATACGCCTCAAATAATCCGCAAACGGCGTATATCTTCTTCTCGTCCTTACTGTGTAAAACCTCTCTGCAGCTGACTTCAATTTTAGTGGCTCCTTCATCGACCTCGTAATCAACGTCTGATGCGTACGCTATCTCACAAGCGTTTACAACAAGCATGGTCATCGCGCTGAGAGCAGAGCAGAGAATATCCTCGCCCGCCGACGCATAACCCGTATGCCCGTTTTCTTTAAAGCCCCAAAACTTTCCGTTGTGTCTGTAAAACAGGATTTCGGTCATCGTTTAACTTACGCCTCGATCTTTTCGATCTGAACCTTTGTATAAGGCTGTCTGTGACCGATCTTCTTTTTCTCGTTTTTCTTAGCCTTGTACTTGAGTACGTAGAGCTTCTTGCCCTTGCCGTTCTTTACGACGGTAGCTGTTACCTTTGCGCCTTCAACAACGGGTGTACCTACAACAAAGCCGTTCTCTGCGGATAATGCCTTAACACAGTCAAATGTTACTGTGTCACCTTCGTTTACTTCGAGCTTCTCAACGAATATGATATCGCCCTCGTTTACTTTGTACTGCTTTCCGCCGGTTTCAATTATTGCAAACACGAAAAGCACCTCACTTTCATTATAAAATCGCTGTCGTGCGGCGGCATCCTTGCGGAAGATGCTCTTTGGAGCCGTTTCCAAGCGTCCTTACTATTATATCATATGCCGATTCATTTGTCAATAGCTTAGGATAAAGTTCACATTTTTTTTACAATAAATGTGCTCTACTGTAGCATTCTTTCCTGCTTTTCTATCACCGTGTGTATGAAAATCGCAGTTACCGTAAGCAAAATGAAGGAAATAAGAGAAAGCACCTGCTGACCGTATATTCTTATTCCGAAGAGAATATTTCCGTTCTCCTGTACGTAAGCGAGAAGCCGGCTTGCAAGAGCAGAGGCGGCAAATCCGCATATTCCGCCTATGCTGTTTTTTATTGCGGATGCTTCTACAAAATACTTGCTGTCTACGTAGCTGTAGGTTATGTTGAAGAGATTCTGATTCGTACCCGCCATGCTTACGTTGTAGAGCACCGAGTAAAGTATAAAGAGAAATGCGCTTTTCGGCGTGGAGAAAACGTTTATGGCAAAGCCCAGAGCGGCTATGATGATCGCCAGCTTTATTCCTGAGGCGTAAGAGTGCTTATCCGAGTATGCGCCGAGCGGCTTGGCTATGGTAAAGCGGCCGATATTTCCGATGATATTTATTATCTGCACTGCACCTACGGTGAACCCGAGCTCGCCTATCGAGTAGGTCCCGAGAAAGCCCACTGTCGTATATCTCGCGACGTCCCAAAGACAAGTGAGAAGGATAACGCTTCTGAAGGAGGACGAGCCGAGAGTGTTTTTCAGTACTGTGCGCATAGGAACGCTTTCCTTTTTGGACTCGCCCGAAACGGTCTCCTTCTTTATGAGCATAAGGCATATGAAATCGCATATGCTGAATACAAGTATAGCCGACGCGGCAAATATGAAGCCGCCGTTTGTGTTTCCCGACTCGGTAAAGCTATCCATGGCAAAGCCTATTATCAGGGTTACCGCCATTCCGAGAATGAGTGAGATCATTTCCTTGCCGGCAGAGAAAACACCGCGTCTCTTTGGGTCGACGAACGAGTTTCCCCATTTATATATCATTGAGGTGACGAGATAGTTGCCGAAGTAAGCAAAAAGTATGCAGACGATAACGAGTATCTCCTTGTACTTGTATTCAAACGGCAGAAACGGTATGAGATAAAGAGACATAAAAAACAACTGGCTCAGTGCATGAAAGAACACGGCAAAGCGTTTTGTGTTAGTTATTTTTCTCACTATAAATACCGAAAAAAGCTGAAAGAGAAATGCCACCGAGATAAACGACGTGATAACACCGATAAGTGAGTCGTTAAGTCCGATGGAGGAGAGAAGAGAAGCGAGAAAGGCATCCGTGACGAGAAGGGATACAAAATATTCAAAGGCGCATTCAAGCGTGTATGCTCTGCGTGAGCGCTTGTATGCGGGAGAGTCGTATAGTGTTATTTGCGTTGTGTTCATTGTATTCTCCGCAGTAAATTTTTCAGATGATGTTATTATATCATAAAAAACTTTATTTGTCAATCTCACTTGACAAATAAAGTGAGGTTTGATATAATATTAATACAGCAGACTTTTTGTTTAAAAGGAGACAGACATGAAACGCTCAAGCGGAGTACTTATGCATATATCCTCTCTTTGGGGAGAATATTCCGAGGGCTCTTTCGGTGAAAGCGCCCGTGCGTGGATAGATTTTCTTTCCGATTGCGGATTCACCTATTGGCAGACCTTGCCCTTCTGCCTTCCCGACGAGGCAAATTCACCGTATAAATCGTTCAGTGCATTCAGCCTGAACCCTAATTTTATTGACCTTCCGCTTCTCTGTAAGGTTGGGCTTATAACCGGTGAGGAGCTTGAAGAAGCAAAGCAGAAAACACCCTATGCATGCGAGTTCGACAGACTTTCAAAGGAGAGAATGCCTCTTCTTGCCCGTGCGGCGGCAAGAATGACAGACACGTCACCTATAGATGAGTTTATGCGTTCTCATCCTGAAAGCGATAACTTTTGCAGATATATGGCACTCAGAAAGGCAAACGGAGGCAGACCTTGGCAGGAGTGGACGGTGGATACTCCGGACGGGGAAGAACTCAGAGTGTGGAGATTTACGCAGTATATTTTTTATACACAGTGGATGAGTGTTAAAGAATACGCAAATTCAAAAGGAATAAAGATCATAGGAGATATTCCGATATACGTTGCTCTCGAAAGCTCGGACGTGTGGAGCGATCCTGATCAGTTCCTGCTTAACCGAGACGGTACGCCTTCTGCGGTCGCGGGAGTTCCCCCCGATTATTTTTCGGAGGACGGTCAGCTGTGGGGCAATCCTCTTTATAACTGGAAGAGAATGAAGCGCGACGGATACGCGTGGTGGCAGTCAAGAATGAGCTTTATGCTTGAGCTTTTCGACGGAGTAAGAATAGACCACTTCAGAGGACTTGAGTCCTACTACAGTATTCCCGCAAATGAGACTACCGCCAAAAACGGTAAATGGGTAAAGGGCCCCGGAATGGCTCTTATCCGCGCACTCGCTCCTATGTGCAAGGACAGACTTATAATTGCCGAGGACCTCGGTGACATCACTCCCGAGGTTATAAAGCTTGTGGAAAAGAGCGGATTCCCGGGTATGAGAGTGCTTCAGTTCGGATTCCTCGGTGACGACAACTCACCGCACGCTCCTCATAACTATGTATCGAACTCGGTCGCATATACCGGAACTCATGATAATAACACCCTACTCGGATTCGTCTGGGAGCTTGACCCGACAACACGCAGACGTGTGTTCGACTACTGCGGATACGCAGGTGATAATCTTGACGAGAGCTACGATCATTTGCTTCGTACGATGTTTGCGAGCCATGCGGGAGTCCTGATGCTTCCCGTACAGGATCTTCTCCTTTTCGGAAGAGATACGAGGATCAATAAGCCCGGTATCGCTGACGGAAACTGGTCGTACAGAGTTACGAAAGCGCAGTTTGAGAGTATAAACAGAGATAAATTCAAATATTGGAATAAGCTATATTGCAGAGCATCGGAGGAATGAACAATGAATATCAAGGAGCTTAAGATAAACTGTTTGGGAGCGTCGAATACTAAGGTCACGGTATCGCTCGATGCAGATGGCAACAAGGTAGTGCACAGAGATGTAAACTATCCGTCTCTTCTTGCGGCAAGACTCGGATGCACCGTGAGAAACTACGGTGTCAGCGGAACGAATATCGCGGTATCCGATGGCAGAGAAGACAGCTATTTTGAAAGAAAGGACGGTATGGACAGAGATGCCGATATCGTTATAGTTCAGGGAGAAGGAAACGACGCAAACCACGACATCCCACTCGGTGTGCCGGGAGATACGTCTCCGAATACGTACTGCGGAGCTGTTCTTTCAATAATAAGATGGGTAAGAGCCGAATTCCCGACCTCAAAGCTTATTATGCTTGACGGAATGAAGAAGGCAAGGCTTGTACGCACGGTGGACGAGCACACGCATTTAGACTTTCATAAGGCGTTCATTGCGGTATGCGAGCTTGAAGGACTTACTCCGATAAGCTTCTATGACGATCCCGTGCTTGATCCACACGACAAAAACAGCATGCCCGACGGAACACATATGATAAGAAGCGCGTGCGAGCATTACGCTGACAAGGTGGCGGATGCAGTAAGAAAGATAATTGATTGATATTTTTTAAGAGGAGATGCTGAAAATGAAAATAGATCTTATACCGAGCCAGGGTAACTTTTACAAGGTGAATATGCACTGCCACACAAATATTTCGGATGGGAAGAGAAGCCCGGAGGAAATAAAGGAATTCTACAAGAGCGCGGGCTACAGTGCAATATGCTATACAGACCACGAGATACTTATAGGACATAAGGAGCTTTGCGACGATGACTTTATCGCTCTTCACGGCTATGAGGTGGCGATAAAGAAGGATCTGTCCGGACATACGGCGTACCATATGCCGGTATATCATTTCAACTTTATAGCAAAGTCTCAGGACAATATGAAGATGCCGAAGTACTTTGTGAACAATCCCTCCTTCCCGGGAGCTTCTAAAAGCTGGTCAGAAAAATACGCTCAATATGACGAGACGATAGAGACGACCAGGTACGACAAGGAATGGATAAACGAATATCTTAAAGCCGTGAGCGACGGTGGATTCCTCGTAAACTACAATCATCCCGAATGGTCGCTTCAGAATGCAACCGATTACATTGGGCTCGAGAATATACATTCTGTAGAAATAGCCAACGGCGGCTGCCTTGCCATGAACGATAATACTTCGGTACATTTCAATCAGATGCTCCGTGCGGGAAAGAAGGTGGTTCCCACGGGTGGTGACGATAACCACAATGCGGGCGGAAGTCTCAGATGCTGGACGGTCATAAAGGCACCGAGGCTTACGTATGAGGATCTTATTGCCGGATATGAAAACGGTGATTGCTATGCGTCCGAAGGTCCTGAAATAAAGGCTCTTTGGTATGAGGACGGAAAAATAAAGGCGGAGACCTCTCCCGCAGCGAGAATATATCTCAGAAGCGAAGGAAGATACGCTCCTACAAAAACGGGAAGCGATCTTATAACGTATGCGGAATTTGAATATTCTCCTGCGAAAATGGGACGCTTCTTCCGTATAGAGGTAAGAGACGCCGCAGGCTTCCGCGCATGGTCGAATGCATATTACGTTGACGACCTCGAAAGCAGGATAGCAAGCGAGGAGAAAAGATGAAAACCTATCTTTTTGATTTTGACGGAACTCTTGTCGATTCTATGCCCACGTACGGTGCGCTTATGCTCCGCATTCTTGACGAAAACAATATAAAGTACGGAGATGATATACTCAAAATAATTACACCGCTCGGGTTCATAGACACCGCAAAATATTTTATCGGCATGGGACTTGATATGGAGCACTCGGAGATCGTTGCTCTTATGAAGAAATATGCGATAGACGCCTACACCTATGACGTGCAGGCAAAGGCAAACGTGGTGGAAACGCTACGCGAGCTGAAGCACCGCGGATGCTCGCTGAACGTTCTTACCGCAAGCCCTCACGATACGCTTGATCCTTGTCTTAAGAGAATAGGCATATACGATATATTCGACAACGTATGGTCATGCAACGATTTCGGAACGAATAAATCGGATCCGAATATATATCATGAGGCGGCAAGAAGAATCGGCGTACCCGTATCCGATGTCCTTTTCCTTGACGACAATCTCAATGCCGACAGAACCGCAAAAGAGGCCGGAATGCAGGTGTACGGGGTTTACGACCCTTCGTCGGACGAATACACAGACGAGATAAAGGCGGTTACCGACGGATATATATACGATTTTTCCGAGTTGCTTTGAAGGGTATATACAGGTCGGAAACAGACTTTGTGGTAAAAATAACACATTGAATTTTACAATTTGACTTGACATTACTTTTTTTTGTGGTATAATATTAGTATTATAATTTTCGCTTCGGTACGTTTTTGGCGAAAATAAAAATAAAAACAAAACATGGAGGTTTTTATGTTTAACAAGAACAGCGCAAATAAGGTACATTCTCTTATCGTGGAGCATATGCAAGCGGTTGAAGAATGCCTTATAAAATTTGAAGGCTTTATGGATGCGGCAACCACACCCGAGACGGTTCCCGCTACGCTCCGTACACTTTCCGCAGGTGTCGGTGCTGCGGAGGACGTAGCTGACAAGGCTCTTCGCCGTATGATCGATTCTCTCGGCGGAGGTACTTTCCTTGCTTCCACAAAGGAGGATATCATTGCTATATCCACAATGTGCGATAAGGTTGCAAACAAGTGTGAGACGATAGCAAAGGTCATCGTATGCCAGAAGATCAAGCTTCCCGATGAATACGCAAAGGATCTTACAAATATTATTGCTACAACACGCAAGCAGTTTGACGTGCTTGAAGAATCGATCGGTCAGTTCTTTGAAAAGTTCGGTGCTCTCCTTCAGGACCATAAGATCCTTGACGAGATCCGTGCGCTCGAGTCCGAGGTGGACGCTGTCGAGGTAAAGCTTTACGATGACATATTTGCTCTTGATATGGACCTTGCTCATCAGATGCAGCTCTCTAACGTAGTAGAACTGATCGCTGACATTTCCGACGTTATCGAAAATATCGCAGATAAGATCCAGATAATGCTCATCTCCAGAAAGGTATAAGATAGATCATGTGGATATACTTACTTCTTGGCGCGGGCCTTTTTATGGGTTGGTCGCTTGGTACCAACGACGCGGCCAACGCGTTCGGTACGGCGGTGGCAACAAGAGTTGTTAAATACCGTACTGCAATTATAATAATCGCAACAATGGTAGTCCTCGGTGCTATCCTCCAGGGAGCTGACGACATCTCGAAGCTTTCAAGTATAGCTACCAATAACGAGGTTGCCGCGGACGTTGCCGATATGGAAAAACTCGGCTACGTATTTGAAAAGGACGCTGACGGAAATTACGTTATGCGAAATCATAAGGGTGAGATAGTTACAAAGGACGGCGAATACGTTATCATCAACAAGGATGCGGTTGAAGGTATCGACAAGGCGGGTCTTAAAGATCTTAAGATAAAATCTGCTGTCAAGGCAGCAATTATCTTCATAGCCGCGGCCGCTACAGTATTCGTAATGAGTTATCTGAAGTTCCCCGTATCCGCAAACCAGGCGGTAACCGGTGCCATTATCGGATGGGGTCTCTTCTATGCTGACTACAGTAATCCCGAGGTAATGAGTACAAACCTCAAGGAGATCGGCAAGTTTATGAGCACATGGTTCATAAATCCGGTCGGAGCGGCACTTATAGCATTTGTTATAGTATACTTCTTTAAAAAGTTCTTCGAGAGTAAAGTTCTTTCTCTCAAGGGCTATGACAAGGTAGTAAAGATCGGATATATCGTCGCAGGCGCATATTCCGCATATACTATCGGTATCAATAGCTCGGCAAGCGTTACAGCCTTCTATTACGACAGCTTCGGAGTCGGTGCCAACGTGCTTACAAGCGCAAGCCTTACCGCTATAATCGGTGGTGTAGCTATTGCGGTAGGCGTCCTTACCTATTCTAAGAAGGTTATGATGACGGTAGGAGGCTCTATCGCAAACATTACTCAGATAGACGGATTCCTTGTTATCCTCGCAAGCGCGCTTTCGATAACACTTATGAAGGAGCTTATGGGTATCCCCGTTTCCACCTCCCAGGCGGTCGTCGGTGCGGTCGTCGGCGCAGGTCTCGTTTCGGGCGTTAAGAACGTAAACTTCGGAGTATTCAAGAGAATTGCGATCGCATGGGTAAGCTCACCTACGGTTGCGGGACTTATTACATATCTCGTTGCACTTGCAACACAGAGCTATTTCGGTTAATGATAAGGCTGCCGAAGATCTTCGGCAGCCTAAGAGAAGTAAGTTTTAAATTTTCAAACAACGGTCGAGGGTAATGCCTCGATATTTTTTTGCCTTTTTCTGTTGACAAAGCGAGGCTTGTGTTGTATAATATAGCCATAGGCGATCTTCGGGAGATGAACGTGTGATTTTGAAAGCGAAGCCGATATTTACAAGCGGCAGAGAAGCCGTGACCGCGTCTTGGCGTCTTAGTGCTCGTTGCTTCCGAAAAAGCAATAAAAGAACTTGGAGGACAATTATGAAAGACCTTTTAAACACGCTATGCAATTACGTGAGAGAAAACGAGATCAACATGTTCGACATAGCGGTCTGCGACAGGGAAAACACCGAACGCGTGGTGTTTGTTGAAACAAACCCTTGCCAGAATTCTTATTCGGTGACCAAGCTTTTCTGTGTTACCGCAATGGGTATGCTCTACGATGACGGACTTGTAACCCCGGATATGACTGTCGGAGAGATATTCAAGGATGAAATAAAGTCATACGGAATAGATGAAAACAAGTGGAGCGGAGTTACCGTTGATCACGTTCTTACTCATAAGATAGGCTTTGATGCGGGATTCCTCGACATAGATACCGAGGATGCCTCCAAATATCCGACCGACGATTTTCTCTACCTTGTCCTCTCACATGAGCTTGCGCTTGAGCCGGGCAGTAAGTACGTTTACTCTGACGCTGCGTATTATCTTGCTTCGAGAATAATTACAAAGCTCTCGGGAGAGAAGCTCGACGAGCTTTTGATGCGTCGCTTGCTTTTGCCTCTTAAGGTGCGCGAGTCTGCGTTTTCAAAGTGCCCCCTCGGATATCCGATAGGCGCAACAGGACTTTATATCCGTACTGCCGATATGCTTAAGCTCGGAAGAGTATATCTCGACGGAGGTGTATATAACGGAACAAGGATAATATCCGAAGAATGGATAGATATCGTTCTTACTCGCAGTTATGAGCTTCGCCCGTACGGTCACGGATACACAAAGGGAGGAATGCGCGGTCAAAGACTGTACATAAATCCGAATACGGGAGTTGCTGTAGCATGGCACTCGTTTGACAGAGCCAAGAAGACTGAAGGCCTTCGTGATCTTCTGTAACGGTATAAAATATGAAAAAGCATCTTACCCTTTCAACACTCTTTGTCGCAGTTTTGCTCGCGCTTGAGGCAATGCCATGCTCTGCGGTACTGCATTTTGCGGCGGATACTGAGACTGTTATAAGCTATTTCTCATACTTTGATCCTACACCGTTCGGGTACGCTGTGTTCGGCCCGCTTATTACAGCGCTTCTTACTGTCGTGCTTGCGATTGAGCTTGCGGTGCTGATTTTTAAAAAAATAAATTGGCTGAGAAAGGTGTCCGCCGTCACCTCTGCCGCGATGAGTGTAGCTTCTCTCTCGCCCGTACTGCTTGGAATGCGCTATATGACTAACGTATCATGGTGTATATCAATTGTGGCAATATGCACGAGCGTCCTGCTTTACATATATGCAAGGCATATGGAAAAATGAAATTTTTTAATCTTTTATCTGAATGCGCAGTGTAATACTTTATTAATCAAACAAAAAAATATTGTGAACAATATTTTGTACGTATTGTAAAACATCCTTTTTTGTGATATAATAATTTTATATACGGCAGATCGATTCGGTCGTAAATAACATTAAACGGAGTACATAAAAATGAGCACACTCAAGAAATTTTTCCCCTATTCATTTGGTGCGGCAAGTGTAGCGGCTCTTGTTATCAAGATCATCGTTTACGTTTGCCTTCCCACAGTTCTCGGTATCGTAACAGGTATACTCGGTATTATCCTTGGCGCGATTCCTGTGATCGGAGTACTTGTTTCCGCTATACTCGGAGTTGTTACATCGCTTGCAGGTCTCTACTGTCTCGTTGGTATAGTATTGCTTGTTCTCGATTACCTTAAGGTCCTTAAAGACTAATCGCATTCAGTAATTTTATACAGGATACGTCATGTCTTTTGATTGGCGTATCCTTGTGTTTTTATAGGAGTAACGTTATGAATATGAAATTTACAGAAAAGCTTCCTATCCCTCAGGTGATAAAGGAGCAGTATCCCCTTACAAAGGATCTTCAGAAAATAAAAGCAGACAGAGACGCTGAGATCAGAAAGATATTTGAGGGCAAAGAAGACAAGCTGGTGCTTGTAATAGGTCCTTGCTCAGCAGATAACGAGGACAGTGTTCTCGATTATATATCAAGACTTGCAAAATTGCAGGAAAAGGTCTCGGATAAGATATTTATTATCCCCCGCATATATACGAACAAGCCCAGAACGACAGGTGACGGATACAAGGGAATGCTCCATCAGCCCGACCCTAATCTTGCCCCCAATCTTCTCAAGGGTATCGTTTCGATAAGAGAGCTCCATATGCGTGCTCTTAAGGAGACCGGCTTCAGTTGTGCCGATGAAATGCTCTACCCCGATAACTACAGATATCTGAACGATATCCTTGCGTACGTTGCTATCGGCGCACGTTCTGTTGAAAATCAGGAGCACAGATTAACGGCAAGCGGACTGGATATTCCCGTAGGTATGAAGAACCCTACCTCCGGAGATATCTCTGTTATGATGAATTCTATTACCGCCGCTCAGCACTCACATGAATTTATATACAGAGGTTGGGCTGTAAGCAGCGCGGGTAACCCTTACGCGCATGCTATCCTCCGCGGATACGTTGATGAAAAGGGTCACTCATACCCCAACTATCATTATGAGGATCTTATCTCGCTCAGCGATGTCTATGCCGAAAAGAAGCTTATGAACCCCGCTCTCATCGTGGATACCAACCATGCAAACTCAGGCAAAAAGTTTGAGGAGCAGATACGTATAGCCAAGGAAGTTATTATGAACTGCAAATATTCGGCAGACATAAAGAAGCTTGTAAAGGGCTTTATGATAGAAAGCTATATCGAAGACGGCTCGCAGAAGATAGGTGAGGGTATCTACGGTAAATCCATAACAGACCCGTGCCTCGGCTGGAACAAGACAGAACGCCTGGTGCTTGATCTTGCCGATATGTATTGATCTGCTCTGTAAAACGTTTGAAAAATGAGTAAAAGCATTTTATTTGCCTTTGAGCGATTTGGCGATTTCAAAATAATTTCGTCTGTGAGCGAGGATATGACTTATCTCACGCTTTACGACGTTATCGGCAAACGGGGAGCGCATAGACTCGTCGCGGATATTTACGGTCGCTCTGCGTATTCTCTTAAGCTTAAGGACAGAGTGCTCTATGTTTTCGGCTGGGACGTTGAGAGACCTGTTTCTTTTGGACTTCTGGTTTCGGACCCGCTTGTTGCAAATAACATCTCGTCAGATAAGGTATACCGAAAGCTTTCTTCGGTTGAAAAAGCCTCTGCCGTGCTTTCTTTTGAAGAAATGATGGGTTTTTTCACATTGATAGCCGAGGCATCATGCGAAACGATCGAATACAATGAGAATGACCTCGGTGTTGGGTTTGCGGATGATTTCGTAAAAGTCGCAGATGCCTTACACGTATTCTGTGCGATCCTTCTTTCCTACGTCAGGGCGGATATCGGAAAAAGAATATATGCGAAACGTATAGAGTCATACGTGTCGACGGGAATCGAGTACAGATTCGACAGGATCGACGTACAAAAGTATTCTGCTTTTAAAAGAGATATTCTACATATGCTTGACTGTGATTCGGTGTGCTTTATGAAAAATGAAAGCATATATGCTGTGAGAAGTGTATTCAGAACAGATGACCCGTCACTTATAGGCCTTAAATATTCTTTACCGCCTCTGGTTACGGAAGATACCGATCTTGTCCCGGATGACGAATAAGTTTATTATATTTTAAGTGCACTATTGCACGAAGGGAGATAAAAATGGCTTTTTTTGAAATGAAATATCATTCGGATACTCTCAAAATGGGAGTGTCGCTAAACGTAATACTGCCCGAAAAGGCGAAGAGCATGATAGGAATGAACGGAGTGCAGTCCGCATCCTATAAAACGCTCTATCTTCTTCACGGGCTTTCCGACGACCACAGTATATGGATGAGAAGAACCTCGATAGAACGTTATGCAGCTGAATACGGTATAGCCGTCGTTATGCCTTCCGTAGGTAGGAGCTGGTATATAGATACTGCATACGGCGTGAACTATTTTACCTTTGTAACCGAGGAGCTTCCGCGTGTTTGCCGCTCGTATTTCCGCGGAATGTCGGATAGGCGTGAGGATAATTTTATTGCCGGACTTTCAATGGGCGGATATGGAGCTGTAAAGGCGGCTATGACATATCCCGAGGTGTTCGGAGGATGTGCGTCTCTTTCGGGAGCACTCGACTTTACCACAAGGGACAGACCGAATCTCAACACGGATGTAAAGTGGATATTCGGTGAAGCGTGCAATTCCTCCGCAGAGTTTGCAGGAACCAAGCACGACGTATATTATCTGACGGGCAAAGCGGCAGAGGAAAAGATCACCTTCCCGAAAATGTACCTCTGGTGCGGTCTTGACGACGCGCTTATAGAAGGGAATCGCAAATACAGTGCCCTCCTTGACGAGCTCGGTGTCGAGCACGTATACGAAGAATCCGAGGGTAACCACTCGTGGAAGTGGTGGGATCTTCACATTCAGGACGCTCTCAGATATCTTCTCGGATAAAATAAAAGAAGCCGCACCCTGCGGCTTCTTTTTTATCGTACAATATTTACATTCCATTTAATAATTTCGTTATAATATAAACTTGAAAAATAAAGCGTTTGCTGATATAATATAAAAAAAGCTGCCGCATGGCAGCTTTGCAAATCAAACCTATAAGCCGAGTTTTGTCGAGAACGGTCATCTATCTTCGCTGCCTGTCACCAGACAGCTTCGGAGCATAGCTCCGTGCCACCCATGGATATGTGTCGGGCGAACGATCCATATGCGGTGTTGCTTCGGATAGGGTTTACAGCAAAGCATAGTTACCTATGCTTTGGGTGAGCTCTTACCTCGCCTTTCCATCCTTACCGAAAAAGTTCGGCGGTATATTTCTGTTGCACTTGCCCGGGAGTCGCCTCCGGCTGACGTTATCAGTTATCCTGCCCTGTGAAGCTCGGACTTTCCTCACGGCATTACCTTTCGATCTTATGCCGCGCGACCGTTTGGTTTGGTTTGCCGTAATATTATATCATTTTTTTTTCGGAATGTCAAGTGGTTATAAGGATTTTCAGCGTTTTTTGTGTTAACGGAGGGAGAGCAAAATGATCTCGTGCAGCATATGCCCAAGAGAATGCAGGGTGGACAGAAGCAAAGACGAATGCGGATTTTGCGGTGCGGGCAGAGATGCCGTTGTCTCTCACGTGTGCAAGCACTTTTATGAGGAGCCGGTTATAAGCGGAAGCGACGGCTCGGGCGCAATATTCTTCGGCGGATGTAATCTTTCATGTGTATTTTGCCAGAATAAGAGCATAAGCAGAAGGGCGGAGGGAAAACGCTTTGACGCAGAAACGCTTGCGGATCTTTTTTTACGCGTCGAGGATAGCGGAGTGTGTAATATTAACCTCGTTACTCCCACACCGCATGCGTACGTTATTGCCGAAGCGCTTGAAAAAGCAAAGCACAGACTCTCGATCCCGGTCGTGTATAACACGGGCACTTATGAGAGCGTTGATACTGTCAGAATGCTGGACGGTCTTGTTGACGTATATCTTCCCGACCTTAAATATGCCGATCCGGATATTGCGGTGAAGTACTCCGGCGTTAAAAATTATCCGGAGACCGCGTTCCGTGCTCTTGAAGAAATGCTTTCTCAGCAGGGAAGATGCGTGATAGAGGACGGACTTATAAAAAAAGGAGTTATAGTAAGGCATTTGTGCCTTCCGTCAAATTCAAAGGATTCTCTGGCTCTTGTAGACAGGCTTTCCTCATATCTCGGAAAATATGATCTCAGGCTCAGTCTTATGAGTCAATATACTCCCGAGTTTCTCGGTGATGGAGCGGTACGCTTCAAGGAAATAGATCGCCGTATCACAGGACTGGAATACGGAAGAGTTATGAAAAGGGTGACAGACCTCGGCTTTGAAGGATTCTTTCAGGAGAGAGAATCGGCAAGTAAGAGATTTACGCCTGATTTTGACGCGGAGCAATTCAAAAAGAGCGAAAGGATAGAAATTGATGAGTTTTGATATAAAAGCATTTGTAAAAAGCAAAGGAATGAAAAAAGCAGCGATGGCTGTAGGGATATATCTGGCATCTCTTGCACTTATGGTGCTTCTCGCTGTCACTCTTGTCAGCGGAGCCGTAAAGAGCAGAACAGAAGACAGAGTTATGAGCGCAGAGGATATGGGTGACGTTTACGGTGTTGACTGTATAATAGTTCTCGGGGCATACGTTAAAAATAACGGTCAGCCGAGTGATATGCTAAGGGACAGACTCGATACCGCCATCACTCTTTACAACGCAGGGATCAGCGACAGGATACTTGTCAGCGGAGATCACGGAAGAGCCGAATACAATGAGGTCGGTATAATGAAAAAGTATCTCGTAGAGAACGGGATACCGGAAAACGATATTTTTATGGATCATGCGGGATTTTCTACGTATGATACCATGTGCAGAGCCAAGGACGTTTTTCTTACCGAATCACACTATAAAAGAGTTGTGGTGGTAACTCAGGAATACCATCTTTACAGAGCTCTTTATATCGCGGAGAATATAGGACTCGATGCCTACGGCGTTTCGGCGGATCTTCATACATACAGAGGACAGTTTAAGAGAGATATCAGAGAAGTGCTCGCGAGATTCAAGGATCATTTTTCGTGCTACCTTGAGCTCGAGCCAACCTTTCTCGGTGATCCGATATCGATCTACGGTGACGGAAACGATACCAACGACGAATACTACGCAGAGCTGTTTTCGGGAGAGGTAGAATAATATGTCCGACACGACAAAGTATTCGGACGAGAAGCAGAATGCCATATTCAAAAGCAGACTTCATGAGCTTGCCGAAAGGTCGTATTCGTCCGCTACATTTACTTTTACCGACTTTTTGAATGCTTCCGAGCTTTCCGCAGCACTCTTTGACCGTGAGATAGCTTATGCTCATCCTACCGCCTTCGGAGGATCAGAGCTCTGCGAAAGAAGAATGCTTCGCTTCGGTGACGCGGAGGACCTCGGATATTCTGTGGATTTTCCTATATCTTTGATCATGGCTTGCCCCGTTTCCGGGAGCTTTTCGCGGAAGCTTACTCACAGAGACTACCTCGGTGCGCTTATGAATCTCGGAATAGAACGCTCATGTGTCGGCGACATATTTCTGAAGGACAATACGGCGTATATATTCTGTGCCGAGCGAATGGCGGAATATATTGCCGAGAATCTTACCAAAGCGGCGAGTGAAAAGCTTGAATGCAGTATACTCGGAGGATACGATACGCTTCCCGAGGGGATAGGACCGCAGCTTTCGGAAAAGTCGTGCAGTGTTTCATCTCTCAGAGCCGACGCGGTCATAGCGGCAGTATACGGTCTTTCAAGGTCGGATTCTCTCGAGCTTGTAAAGAGCGGTGAGGTGTTTGTAAACCAAAGAGAATGCCTCTCGCCCTCAAAAGAGCTTGAATGCGGCGATACGGTATCCGTCAGAGGAAAAGGAAAATTTATTTACAAAGGAACAAACTATATAAGCAGAAAGGGGAAAAACAATATATCTGTTGATATATTCGTTTGATTGTTATGCCAGTGTTTTACGTTATTCTTGCTCTTCTCGCGGCACTGACTGTCGGAGTGTGCGGATTTATTTTGTGGGGAGTAAATTTTTCGTGCAAGCGCGGAAAGCCTTCCGTGTATAAGCTTACCGGAGAATTTGCCGACAGAATGAAGGAGGGAATAGACTGGACCAACGCAAAGGAGAAGGAAAGCGTCAGCATAAAAAGCCATGACGGGCTCAACCTTTCCGGCGTATATATAGATAACGATAAGACGGATATTCTTTTTATCCTTTTTCACGGCTATCGCTCGGGAGCTGTACACGATTTCAGCGGTGCGGTAAGATTCTACTACGATCGCGGATATTCGATATTGCTCGTGGATCAGCGTTCACACGGAATGAGCGAGGGTAAGTACATAACCTACGGTGCGAGGGAACGTTTTGATTGCCGCGATTGGTGCAGATACGCAAAAGAAAGATTCCCGGAAAAGAAGGTGTTCATAGACGGAATATCCATGGGCGCATCTACCGTTCTGATGGCATCCGGACTCGATCTGCCCGATAACGTCGTCGGAGTTATTGCCGATTGCGGATATACCTCTCCGTATGAGATAATAAGCAAGGTCGCCGCCGAGATGGGATATCCGGTTAAGATAGTTATGCCCGTACTTTCTGCCGCAATAAAGCTGATTGCCGGATTCGATCCAAAGGGGTGCAGCACTCTTGACGCAATGGAGAAAAACACACTCCCCGTGCTCCTTGTTCACGGAAAGGCGGACAGCTTCGTTCCGTATGAGATGTCTGTAAGGACCTATGACGCGTGCCGAGCTCCTAAAACTCTGCTCATCGTTGACAATGCGGATCACGGAGTATCATTCTTCGTTGATAACGAAAAAGTCGTAAAGGTCCTATCCGATTTTATAAACGATTCTCTTTCACGAAAGGAACGTGTATGAACGATATGTATATAAGACCGACCGAGCTCTCCGAGCTTGATACGGTGATGAAGATATATGAGCGCGCTCAGCAATTTATGGTCGAGAGCGGCAATCCCACCCAGTGGAAAAAAGGCCATCCCTCGCGTGATATGATAGAGAAGGATATTTCCCTCGGAAGATCGTTTGTGTGCCTTAAAGATGAAAAAATTGAATGCGTGTTTATGTATGAGGAGGGAGAGGACCCTACGTATTCTTACATAGAAGACGGAGAGTGGCCGAATGCCTTCGCATACGGTGTTCTGCACAGAATAGCAAGTGCGGGAAACGTCAAGGGGATCGCCTCCTTCTGCCTTTCGTGGTGCTATGAAAAATGCAAAAATCTCAGGGCGGATACCCACAGAGATAACAAGGTGATGCAGCGAGTTCTCCAAAAGAACGGCTTTAAACGTTGCGGAATTATATATATAGCCGACGGAAGCCCGAGAATAGCGTATCAGAAAACAGAGAAATAAAAAGAGACCCTGATATATCAGGGTCTTTTTTTGTTATTAAGTGTTTTGTTCTTTATTTTTCACCGCTTTTGCAGATCCTATGAGATTGCTGATCAGATCCCAAAGGAACATTACCGCCATAAGCCCGAGTGCTATTCCCGAGGCTATGAGAAGCGTTTTAAGGAAGTAGAACTGCATATTGTTCCAGTCGCTTCTGAGTGCGTGATATATCGTAAGATAGAGTACGTTTCCGGGAGCGAGCGGTATTAGCGATGGGGTTGAGAATATAGGTGTGGGGCACTTCAGCTTTATTGCGCATATGCGTGAATAGAGAGTCGTAAGTGCAGACGCTATGAATATAGATCCGAATTCATTTGCCGTAAAGAGAAAGGTGAAATGGTATATAGCATAGCTGAGAGCTCCGCCTATAGATATACACAGGAAAAGCGTAGTAGACGCATTGCCTACCATCGCATATGAAAATGCCGATAGCAGAGACAGTATCAGAAGTGCGTACCAAGTGTACTCGGTAGGGACTCCGAGTATGTCGGAAACACCGAACACCTTGATAGCGAGCGCATATCCCGCCGCTATAGCGCATGCGGCGAGGACCGACTCGCATATGTTCAGTATGCCGGACGTCGTATCCCCCATGAGAAGGTCCTCTATCGAGTTTGAAAGTGCAATACCGGGGATGAGAAGCATAAGAGAACCTGTGATAACGTGGCCCGCGTTTATTTGTGCTCCGAGCAGCGGAAGTGTCATTATTATTACACCGCACAGAAAGGATGCGATAAAATTGTATACCGTTTTGTTTATTCCGAGCTTACCGACGACGAGTGTGTATGCCGTCATAAAGAGTGCGCAGGGAATAGTCATGAGTGCGTCAAAGAAGGTTCCCCCGAAAAACATGGCGCATGAGAACGCAAACAGGATGTATCCTATTATGAGCTTTTGGAGAGGACATTTGAAGCCTTCTTTTATCCTTTTCAGCTTTTTGCGTGCGTCTTCGACCGAAATGCTGCCCGAGCAGAGCTCTCGCGAAAGAGAATTGAGGCGTTCTATTCTTTTGTAGTTACTGGACGTTGTGTGTATCCTGCGCGAGGATGTGAATACTGTTCCGTCTTCGAATTTGACCGTAACGACGATAGCCTTGATTATGCAGAAGGCGTCGGTTTTAACGGCGCCTTTGCTTTTACATATTCTCGATATCGTGTCCTCTACTCTGTGTATCTCTCCTCCGTTAATGAGAAGTGCTTCACCTATATCTATGGCGAGCTCTGCGATATCGTTGTGACAGGTATGCATTATCAGCTTATGAAGTCTGCTATGTCAAGACCGAGCATAGGCATAAGTCTTGTTACAAGCACTCTGTATCTCATGTACGGATGGAATCTGAGGCTTTGAACGAACAGCTCCTCTGAAACGTTGATCTCGGCAAGTGTGTAGGGAGCCCCCGCTTTATCCATAAGAGCCATCATATCCTCATCGGTGGGAAGTGTTTCGTATATGATCTTTCTGATCTCGGGCCAGCTCTTCTTAAGACGCTCTACGTCTATCTTGTCGGTGATCGTGGGAGTGTTGAGCTTCTTTACCTCGTCGAGCTGTTCGGGAGCAAATGCCTTGTATACCTCTTCCCAAACCGTATCATCTGCGTGGGGAGCTATCTCTGTTACTCTGTCTGCGATGTTTCTGTATATTCTGTTTACAAATACCGTCGCAACGCCTACCTTCTTGCCGTGGAACTCGGGCCAGATGCCTCTTGCGAGCTTGTAGCACTCAAGGTAGTGAGAAACTACGTGCTCTGCACCCGATGCGGGACGTGAGGAGAGCGCGAGCTTCATTGCGAGTCCCGAAAGAACGAGAGCTTCCATAATAGCGCCTGCGGCTTCTTCGTCATTTCCCTGAACCTTGTCAGCAAGAGCAACTATTTTCTCGATAGCGTCCTCTGTGAGCTTTGCAACGTGCGGGCAGTAGTATTCGTCGATAAGAAGATTTGCTATTCTCCAGTCGCAAAGACCTATGTACTTTGCTACCATATCACCGAATCCTGCCGCCTTGAGCTCCGCGGGGGAAGCAGCAAGTATCTTTGTATCGGCAAGAATGACCTCGGGCTGGCTTGCCTTCCAGGAGTTCTTGAAGTTGTTTTCTATTATCGGAGCAGTATCTGATGCAAATCCGTCCATAGAGGGAGCAGTAGCAAAAATGCAGAATCTCTTTTTAAGATCGTGTGCGGTAACGCGGCAGATGTCGTTAAGAGAGCCTGTTCCTACAGAGATTATGCCGTCAACGTCAGAGCAGAGAGCCTTAAGCTCGTTTACCGACTCTACCTTTGCGTATTTCATATCGTTATAGATTATCTTCTTAAGAACAAAGCCTTCACCTTCGAGAGCCTCAATAACACCGTCTGCTGCCTTGAGTGTGTTGTTGTCCGCAACAAAGAGAAGCTTCTCGGGGAATGAAGCCGCCTTGAGTATTTTACCCGTGCGCGCGGTAAGTCCGCTTTCGATCTCGACTACTTTGGTATCAAAAGTGTGCTCGTGTCCGCAGGGACAGTTTTTGAGTTGATTGAGTATTTTGTTAAGATCCATGATAGTACCTTCCTTTTTATTTCCGTCTTTTCGGAATGTTTACATACGTATATTATTTTACACCTTTTTTGACGCTTTGTCAATAGCTTTACCCAAAAAGAGCGATATTAAGTTGAATAATTGCTATTGACAAGATCGGATTTGTGTGTTATAATCATTATGAAGGCATTCTATTTTTTGAAAGAGAGGCAAAAGCGTAATGAAAAAGCTCGCAGCTTTAATCGGAATATTGATCCTGGTGATTCCGGGTGCGCTTTCGGTATATTTTTACCGAGCGGCAATAGAGGAAGAAAATTCACGGGAGAAGCTGATAAGTGTCCTTGTAACAGCTCCCGACACCAAGGAGTATTCTTATTTTGTCGATTCCGCGGAGAGCACCCATAAAGATGCGATAGCACTCTTCAGGTCGTTTGCAAAGCTCTCGGAAAAAAGCGAGAAGACTCATGAAGAGCTTTCGGCACTCGGAGACGTTTTTACCGTGAGGTACGTTACGTCTTACGGAGAAAAGACGGCAAGAGTTTACGTCGTCAAAAAGGAGATGGGCTATCTTGCTTATTTTGACGGCGGTAACGGAATGTACTGCCTTGACGATCCTACGAGAAATGCCTTTCTTACTTCAAAATTCTCTCTTTGTATATACGATGCCTCCGAGATCCCCGTGCTTAACGTTTCGGGCACAGAGGTGTCTGCCGCTTCCGCCGAATGGAGGATAAAAATGGAGGGAGGGGCTTATTCCGATATAGATACCTCCGCTCTTACCGAAAATGAATACGTTATAAAGAATTACGGCGGTCCTTCGTCAATATTCTTTACAAAGGAGCCCGACGAATATACGGTGACGGTAAAGGAAGAGAGCGGAGACGTTATCTTTACCGGAGATTCATATACATTTGCAGAGTTTATAATAGACAGAACAAAGACGGTGTGTATAGAGATCAAGGCGACGTGGTATCAGGCGAGTGATAAGAGTTATTACGGAAACGCCTCGTATTCATTCAACGCCTACGTGCTTGCGGATCCGGTGTTTGAGCTTTCGGCAAGCGAGACTCAGCCGGGATCTGCTGTCCTTCTCAGTTGTGTCAATATTCCGGTCGAGACAGAGATCACAGCGAGAATAACGCCCGAGCTTTGCGACGTAAAGCTTTACAGAGACGGAGCAAATGTCTATACCTTTATTCCGGTTTCGTACAACGCAGTGCCCGGAGACTATACTTTGAAAATAACCTACGGCGATAAGGTTGAAAATATTCCTTTGACAGTAAGCAAGAAGACCTATCTTGTTTCGAGTCCTTTTACGTCAAGTCAGATATCCGCAGACCGCGTGGAATCATGTCTTAATGAGAATGCGGTGGCAGAGTATAAGGCCTTGCTTTCTTCGGTAGCCGCACTTGACTCAAATACCTTGTACTATAACGGAAGCTTAAATGATTATCAAAAGATATTCTCACTCTATAAAGGGTACGGATTCTTCCTTAGATTTGAGGGAAGCACGAGAGAAACGCGTAACGACGGAGTTTATTTTACTGCAAAAGCGGGAAGCTCTATAACTGCAATGGGCGACGGTGTCGTGTGTGCGGTCGGTGAATGCGCTTATCTTGGAAAATACGTTGTAATAGATCACGGATACGGTCTTCGCTCCTGGTATGTGACCTTAGGCGAGACATCGCGTAACGTAGGTGAGAACATAAAGAGCGGAGAAGAACTCGGAAAGAGCGGCGACACCGGACTTGCGCTCAAGGGAAAGACGCTTGTAATGATAACGGTGGCAGACACACCGGTTTCTCCGTACCCCTTCTGGGAAAGCGTAAGAGAATTTATCAAATAAAAAAGAGGCTGCCTCAAGCTCGTGCCTGAGACAGCCGTATTTTTTTTCTTCACGCCGTTACGTCAAAGCTGTTGTTTAACTTCTTCGTCGCGAGCACGTGCATTATAACGGTTGCCGCCGCGTAGAAAAGCGTATCGGCAAGTACTGTTCCCGCAGACATTGCGGATAACTCTACCGCATCAGGGGATAAATACGCTATAATGAAGGTTGGAATACCGACAACGATAGAATGTGCAAACGAAAGTGAGTAGTTTGTGATGATTCCTGTAAGTATGCATCCGAGAAGCTTATGCTTCTTTGCGAGGCTGCATCCGTATATGCATGCAAAGTTTAAGAATATCGCGGTATATACCGTGCTCACCGCAAAATTGAGTATATAGGATAATGTACGGAGGACGATATCTGCGGTGGAAACATCGGCCATCGAGAATATACTGCGGAAGGTAGAGAAGATCTCCTCAAAAACCTCTTTGAAATCTGCAATAAATCCCTGAAGAGTTGCATTGAGTGAAAACGTAACAAAGACGAAGGATATCGAAAGTATTGCAAGCACGGAAATAATGAACATCTTTATAAGAACCGTGTAAACGGATGCTGCGTATACCTTGTTCCTTGATGCGGGAAGAGTAAAGTAGAGATACGCGCTGCTCTTTCCGTAGGTCTGATATGCGGAATAAGCGCTTAAGGCGTATCCGGCAAACATTGCGAAAAAGAAACCGAAGACCGACAGTGTGAGCAGAGGGATGATAAAGATTATCGCTATATCTTTAAGAGTAGAGGATGACTCGGACAGGCTGAACGAGAGGAGCAGATTTATGCTCAGCGCGAATATAGCCGCAAACGAGAGCATTCCCGCCAAGATAAGAATGAGCCCCTTCTTTACCGAGCGCAGCTTGAATTTAATAAGCTTCAGTAGCATCTGAACACCTCCTTGAAAAGCTCGTTGAGGGTCTTGCCCGTTTGCTCCTGCGAGAGAGAGACCGAGTTATATGCAACCGCTCTTCCTTCTCTGAGGAATATGAATTCATCCAGAACCTCCTCGACGTCTGCAAGCAGATGGGTGGAGATGATTATTGTTGATTCACGCGAGAAGTTTGTAAGTATGGTGTTGAGTATATAGTCTCTTGCCGCGGGGTCTACACCGGCGATAGGCTCGTCAAGCAGATAGAGCTTGGCACGCCGTGCCATGCACATTATAAGCTGGACCTTTTCCTTGTTTCCTTTGGAAAGCGATTTGTACGGGGCATTAGGTTTTAATCCGAGAAGAGACAGCATCTCGTATGCGCGTGCCTTGTCAAAGTCTGTGTAGAATTCTTCAAATAAAGCCACACAGTCGTTAACCGTCATCCAGTTCTCGAAGAACCCGTTATCCGGAAGATAGGATACCACCGCTTTGGTCTCTTCACCTATCGGAGCTCCGTCTACGAGGATCCTACCCCTCGTGGGGAGGAGAAGACCTGCAATCATTTTTATGAGCGTGGTCTTTCCGCTGCCGTTAGGGCCCAAAAGACCGACTATCTTTCCACTCGGGATACGTATGTCGAAATCGCATACAGCCCTTGAGGAGCCAAAGCTTTTGGTCACGTTCTGACACGACAGCAAAATATTATTATTGTCCATATTGGTTGCCGCAAAGATCACAGAAGTGATTTTGCCTTTGTCCTTTCATTATATTTGTTGCTGAGATAATTCTATCATATTTTTTCACTGTTGTCAAGGCTTTTTATGTATTTAATTGAAGAAAAAATCAAATGAAAATCGGTTCATAAAAAATTAACATAATACTTTTGCAAACCACTTGAAATAAAAAATAAAATGATATAAAATATTATATTGGAATGCTAATAAAAAGGAATTGCGCAATGCTTGCGCGTGGATAAGATATGAATTTGAATGCAAAAAGAATATATATGGACAATGCGGCGACGACCCCGGTTCTTCCCGAGGTGGTGGAAGCTATGCTGCCCATATTCAATGAATATTGGGGAAATCCCTCCAGCCTCCATCAAAACGGTCAGGTGGCAAAGGAAATACTCAACGAAGCAAGAGCGGAAGTGGCTTCTCTTATCGGCTGTGATGCAAAGGAGATATATTTTACATCCTGCGGTTCCGAGTCTGATAACTGGGCTATAAAGGGCGCAATGCTCGCCGCGAAGAAGGGAAGAGACGAGATAGTAACTACCGTTTTCGAGCATCCCGCGGTGCTTAACACCTGCAAGGCTCTTGAAAAGCAGGGATACAAGGTAACGTACGTTCCGGTAGACAATAAGGGTATCGTAAAGCTTGACGAGCTCAAAGCGGCTGTTACCGATAAGACGGCGATAGTTGCCGTTATGTTTGCCAACAACGAGATAGGCACTATCCAGCCTATAGCCGAGATCGCGGATATAGCTCACGAAAAGGGAGCTCTCATGTTTACCGATGCGGTTCAGGCTGTCGGAGCTGTTGATATAGACGTAAAGGCTCTCGGAGTTGATATGCTTAGCTTTTCGGGACACAAAATAGGGGCTCCCAAGGGAATCGGCGCGCTTTATATAAGAAAGGGCGTATACGTTAAAAACCTTATAGACGGCGGTGCTCAGGAGAACAGTAAAAGAGCGGGAACAGAAAATCTTCCGTATATAAAGGGACTCGCATGCGCACTTGCTTCGGCAAAGAAGAATATGTCGGATAACGACCGTATAAGAGCGCTTCGAGATAGGCTGATAGACGGGCTTCTCCAGATACCGTATACTGTTCTTAACGGCGACAGAGAGCGCAGACTTCCCGGAAACGTAAACGTCTCGTTTGAGTTTGTAGAGGGAGAGAGCCTTCTTCTCTGGCTTGATATGATGGGAATAAGCGCATCTACCGGATCCGCATGCTCGTCTACCAGTCTCGAGCCGTCACACGTGCTTCTCTCAATAGGTCTTCCGGTCGAGAAGGCGCACGGCTCTATAAGATTTTCGCTCTCGCACGCAAACACCGAGGAGGAAGTCGACAGAGTTATAGAAAATATGAAAAATATAGTTGACAAGCTGAGAAAGATGAGCCCCATCTACCCTCAGACAAACGATTGATCGAAAGGAATTAAAAATATGTTATACAGCGAAAAAGTAATGGATCATTTTACAAACCCCAGGAACGTCGGCGAAATTGAAAATGCAGACGGTGTAGGAACGGTAGGCAACGCAAAATGCGGAGACATTATGCAGATGTTTATCAAGGTCGAAAACGATATAATTACAGACGTTAAGTTCAAAACCTTCGGCTGCGGCGCGGCCATCGCAACTTCTTCTATGGCAACAGAGCTCGTCAAGGGCAAGTCGATAGACGATGCCTTGAAGCTTACCAACGCTGCTGTTGTCGAGGCGCTTGAGGGTCTTCCCCCTGTAAAGGTGCACTGTTCGGTCCTTGCCGAGGAGGCTATCAAGGCGGCTATTTCCGACTACTACAAGAAGAAGGGAATAGATAAAGAGATAGATATCCCCTGCACGTGTCACGATTGTGCGTGTGACGACCATCATCACCATCATTGATAGTATAGTGATTGGCTTTATTTCGGCGGTCTTTGAAGCTTCGAAGACCGCTCTTTTTTTATTTATTAAAGTGAAAATGGCCGAAAAGTTATGTGAAAAATGAATGTTTGTGCAGATTGCCACAGTGTAGAAAAAAAGGTCTCAAAATTGTGCACAATGCACAAAAACTTTGTTCGTCGTCAAAAGGACGGCAAAAAATGGAGGATAAAAAGAGTGCAGATAATAGAGTAAATAAAAATTACCTGCAAATAATTTGCCTTGAAATTGCGAAAAAAACAAACAAAAAAGAGCCGAAACTCCCCTTTTTGCACCGTTCAAAAGAGAAAAACGAGTAAAAAACATTTACCCTATTAAAAAATGCAAAAAAAATTCACATTCGGGTTCAAAAAAGTCACAAAAAGCGATTTTGCTTTTTTATGCGAGTTTATTTTTTTGTGAACGCGGTGTGAGAATTTGTTAACTTTTGAAGGGGGTTTTTGCAGTGGGCATATTTTTTTATTGGAAGCCGAAAGAAAATTCCCCCTTGACAAACGAACTGAAATGTGGTATTATATAATATACTTGAACGGACTTATTGCGCCTTCTTGCAAAAAAAGCGGGAGCTTTGATCGTTCTTTAGCATCCGCCATGCGGATAACAATCCTTTCGACAAGGCTGTTTCTTACCGGAGGAACAGTCCGGACGAAAGCATTTTACAGAAAGTTGCTCGGTGCGGTCATTCGCCGGGCGACGGGTTACAGGAGGAAATTATGATCAAGAAAACACTGACAAGAGCGTTGGCACTCTTCCTTGCAGTGCTCATGCTCGCTACGGGAACAGTAGCGGTAAGCGCAGCCGGCTCTTCTTCGATTCAGCAGGAAAGTTCTTTCCGTGCGATGAGAGAAATACTTGACGCGCTCAGCTATGACGAATACGTTCTTGCGAACAAGGACGTCCCCGCGGCAACCGAAAAAATCGAAATCGACGCAAAAGACTACATAACCGACAAGCTCGACAAGGAAGGGCAGGTACTTACCGACGCCGCTGTTGAGGTTGGTAACTACGGTCCCGAGGGTGAGACTCCCGTAGAGGCTCTCAAGACACCTTCGGCAGGTACGGTCTCTTGGAAGGTAACTGTTCCGGAAACTGCGAAGTACAGCATAGTTCTTCGTGTGTTCCCGATCGAGAACAAGTCCACCTCTGTTGAAAGAATCTTCAGAATAAACGGTACGATCCCGTTTGCTGAATCACGTTACCTCACACTCTCCAAGGTCTGGGTGAACAACTACATGGATCCCGCTTCCTACGAGGGCGGTCCCGACCGTTTGTTCAAGACGGACATTGACGGTAATGAGGTAAGACCTACGATGAAGCAGGCTCCCGAGTGGAGAAACTACGAGCTTTGCGATTCGAACGGATTCTACTCCGAATCCTTTGAGTTCGTTCTTGAAAAGGGCGAAAACATTATTTCTCTCGAAGCTACGAGTGAACCCCTCGTTATCGATACGATAACACTCGTTCCCCACAAAAAGGCTATGAGCTATGAAGAGTACGCTGCTCTTTACGCAGATAAGCCTGTCGGAACCGACGTTATAAAGTTCGAGGCCGAGTACCCGTCTGCAACGTCTTCTCAGACGATCTACCCCATAGAGGACAGAACGGATGCGCTCAACAGCCCCACAGACGTTTCGAGAACTCTTCTCAATGCTCTCGGCGGCGGTAAGTGGCAGACAGCAGGCCAGTGGGTAAGATACTCGTTCACAATAACCACAGCAGGTAAATATCAGATCGTTCCCAGATTCCAGCAGAACATTCTCGACGGTATGTTTACATCGAGAAGTCTCAGGATCAAGGGCGGATCGCTTTATCCCGAATGGACAACTCCCTTCGCTGAAGCGAATCTTCTCAGATTTGATTATAACAGAACCAGCTGGCAGGTCGCTCCTCTTCACTACGTTGACGACGCGGGCGTAACTCACAACGTTGAACTTTATCTCGAACCCGGTACGTATGAGATAGAATTCGAGGTAACTCTCGGTGATATGGGCGAGCTCATCAGAAAGATAGACGGCACGCTTACAAATATCAACAACGACTACCTTAAAATAATGAAGCTCACAGGTTCTGACCCTGACGAATACAGAGACTACGGCTTTGCAAGAGCAATGCCCGAGGTTCTCCGTTCTCTCGTTGATGAATCCAAGAACCTTTATGCGTACGCAGAGACTCTTAAGGAGATCTCCGGTGAAAAGAGCTCGAATATAGCTATCCTTGAAAAGATCGCATGGCTTCTTGAAAAGATGGGAAGAGACGAGGAAGAGATCGCAAGAAACCTCGACCAGATGAAGACCTACATCGGTACTCTTGGTACATTCCTCAGCGACGCTAAGACACAGCCTCTTAAGCTTGACTACATCGTTATCCAGGGTGCAAATGCCGAGCTTCCCAAGGCTAAGGCAAACTTCTTCCAGGCATTCGTTCACGAGTTGACAAGCTTCTTCCAGAGCTTTGTACGTAACTACAACCGTATGGGTGCTACAGAAGAGACAGTTAGCGCAGGCGATGACAGCGTAGAGGTTTGGCTCGCATACGGCCGTGACCAGACGCAAGTTATTCGTAACCTTATAAATAATGACTTCACACCCGTAACAGGCGTTCCGGTAGATCTTAAGCTTGTAACGGGCGGTACGCTCCTTCCCTCTGTTCTTGCAGGTATGGGACCCGACGTATACATAGGACTTGGCCAGGGAGACGTTATTAACTACGCTATAAGAAACGCACTTCTCCCGATCGAAGGATATGAAGGCTTCGAGGAAGCTACAGAGCCCTTCAATGAAGCGGCTATGATGGTTCTCGGAATTGCCGATGCTACCAACACCTATCATACTTACGGTCTCCCCGAGACACAGAGTTTCCCGATGATGTTCGTAAGAACAGATATCCTTGCTGACCTTGAAATAGATATCCCCCAGACTTGGGATGACGTTCTCGCCGCAGTTCCCGTTCTTCAGGCTAATAACATGGAGATCGGTATGTCTGCCGACGTAAACATCTTCCTCTACCAGATGGGCGGTGAGCTCTTTGCTGACGAAGGCATGAGAATCAACCTCGGCTCCGACGTTGCTCTCGATGCATTCGACCGTATGTGTAATATGTTTACAATGTACTCATTCCCCTACACCTACGACTTTGCAAACCGTTTCAGAACAGGTGAAATGCCGATCGGTATAGCTGCTTATACCGGTACGTACAACCACCTCACGGTATTCGCAACAGAGCTTAAGGGCCTCTGGCAGTTCGTTCCGCTTCCGGGTATCATGGATGCAGAAGGCAATATCAACAACTGCTCGGTATCCAGCGTTTCCGCGATCGTAATGCTTCACGGATGCGACCAGGAAGAAGGCGCGTGGGAATTCATCAAGTGGCATGTAGGCGAGCAGTGCCAGATAGACTACTCCAACGAGATGGTTGCTATCCTCGGTCCTTCCGCTAAGCACGCTACAGCAAACAAGACAGCTCTTGAAAGCTTGCCTTGGACAACAAGCGAGCTTGAAAACCTCATGCTCCAGTTCAACAACCTCGCTTCTATTCCTAACTATCCCGGTACTTACATTATCGGACGTTATACAAAGTTCGCGTTCCTCGCGGCTTATAATGATAAGAAGAATCCTGTTGAAGAACTTCAGAGCTACATTCAGTCTATAGACAAGGAAATCACAAGAAAGCGTGAAGAGTTCGGACTTGAAACACTCGAGCTCGGCGACACACTCGCTAAGAAGCGTGTAAGACAGTTGCTCACAGCATATGAAACTCTTACAGCGGATCAGAAGACAGAGCTTAAGCCTCTCGTCGATCTCCTCCTTGATTACCAGAACACAGCGGTTATGGATGTCGAGGCGGTAAATGCGGCTGCAGAGACATTCGCTTCCAATCCCGCATACGAGGCAATAGTTAAGTATGCTAAGGATGCTGCAAAGGCACATGCTGAATATTAATTAATAATATGAAAGATTCGGGAGCGGCCGAAGCTGCTCCCGACACAAAAAATCTGTGAAGGAGATAACTCACATGTCAGAACAAACTGCAAAGAAAAGAGCTGTGTCGCGCAGTGAAATGACGAAATGGCAATGGACATGGAAAGAGATGAAGAAGAATAAGGTAGCCTACCTGATGGTATTTCCTTATATGCTCGTCTTCAGCCTCTTTACAATGCTTCCCGTTATCGTTTCGATCGTTATAAGCTTTACTGACTTCAACATGCTTGAATTCCCCAACTTTGTTGGACTTGATAACTATATCAGACTTTTCCTTGATGACGATATTTTTATGACATACTCGGTAAAGAATACGTTCATCTTTGCCGCGATAGTCGGTCCCGCTTCCTACCTCATGTCCTTTATGGTAGCTTGGTTCATCAACGAGCTCGGACCTAAGGTAAGAGCGATCGTAACACTTATCTTCTATGCACCCTCTATTTCGGGTCAGGCTTACCTCGTTTGGAAGACACTCTTCTCGGGTGACGCTCACGGTTGGGTAAACGGTAAGCTTCTTGAATTCGGACTTATTTCCGAAGAAATTCAGTTCTTCGAGGACGCAGACTACATTATGCCTCTTTGTATAATAGTTGCTATCTGGACGTCTCTCGGTACATCGTTCCTTTCATTTATCGCAGGTCTCCAGGGTATAGATGCTTCTCTCTATGAAGCCTGTGCGGTTGACGGCGTTAAGAACCGTTGGCAGGAGCTTTGGTACGTAACACTTCCGACAATGAAGCCGCAGCTCATGTTCGGTGCTATTATGTCCATCACAAGCTCGTTCGGTTTCGGCGGAGTTGTTACCGCGCTTTGCGGATTCCCGTCTACAGACTATGCGGCATATACGATCACTCACCATCTTGATGACTACGGCGGAGCACGTTATGAAATGGGTTACGCCTCGGCTATCGCGGTTATTCTCTTCATTATAATGATAGGCGCGAACATGTTCGTCAAGAAGATCTTGTCAAAGGTAGGTAAGTAAAATGGGAAAATTAAGAACTAGAAAACACAGAGTCGTTCTTAACCGTTCGGTTGGAGGCGACCTTGGTATCAACATTTTGCTTGTAATACTCGGTTTGTTCATGTTCATACCGATGTTCTACGTTATCATTCAGTCTCTCAAGCCTCTTGACGAGCTTTGGATGTTCCCTCCGAGATTTATAGTTGAAAGACCTACTCTTGACAACTATCTCGACCTCTTCACACTTATGAATGACTCTTGGGTTCCTTTCTCAAGATACATATTCAATACAGTGCTCGTATCCATAACAGGTACGGTAGGTAACCTCTTCTTCTCCTCTCTTGCAGCATACGCAATGGCGAAGATCAGATTCCCGGGCGGTAAGGGAATGTTCAAGACTGTAAGAACATCTCTTATGTTCCACAAGACGGTTACAGCAACAACAAACTTCATCCTCATGGGTGCGCTCCACATGATCGATACGCAGCTCGCTATCATCGTTCCTGCGTTCGCAACATCTCTCGGTCTCTACCTCATGAAGCAGTTCATGGATACAAACGTTCCCGACGCTATTCTCGAAAGTGCTCGTATAGACGGTTGTAAAGAGTTACGCGTATGGTGGACTATCGCAATGCCTATGGTTAAGCCCGCTTGGCTTACACTTATCATTTACTCATTCCAGGATCTTTGGAATGCAGGCTCTTCCATTTACATTCACTCGGAGCAGTTCAAGTCATTTAACTACGCTATCGGTCAGATCCTTGCCGGCGGTATCGCTCGTGCAGGTGCGGGCGCAGCTTCAACCGTTGTTATGATGATGGTTCCGATTCTCGTATTCGTTATTTCTCAGTCGAACATCATCGAGACGATGGGTTCGAGTGGTATGAAGGACTAAGAAAGGGGACAAAGCATGAAGAAATTTATAAGAATACTTGCAGTGCTTTTTGCTGTTATTATGCTCGCAAGCGTCCCCGTAGGCGCAACCGCTGCATACCAGACGTACATCTACTCAAGCTCGGGATTCCCGCTTTACTCTCCTGACGCTTACAGCCCTCAGCAGACTGTTGACTCAAACTATATGGGCCTTACCGAGGTTCCGATCGAAGACCCCAGAGATATCGTTGTAGATAAAGATGACAACGTATACATCGTTGACATGAAGACAAACCGCATAATTGTTCTTGACAAGTACTACAAGCTCAAGTTCACTATCGAGAAGTTTATCAATCAGAACGGTATCGAGGATGAATTCACAGCTCCTCAGGGCGTTTTCGTAAGCGAAAGAATGGTAAGCCAGAAGGACGAAGACGGTAACGTTGTTTATGACGACGAAGGAAAGCCCGTAAGAGTTGAAGAAAAGCTTATCTACGTTTGCGATACAAACGCTAACAGAATCGTAGTGTTTGATGAAAACGGCGAATTCGTTAAGGTAATTCCTCAGCCTGAAGACCAGCTCTTTGAAGAGGACGCAGTTTATAAGCCGGTCGCTATGGCAGTCGATGACTACGGAAGACTTTACGTAGTATCCTCCACAACATATCAGGGTATCATCATGATGACATCCGACGGTGTGTTCACAGGATTTATCGGAGCTCAGAAGGTTTCTCTCTCTGCTTGGGAGATCATAGTTCGTATGTTCAGAACCGAAGCACAGAAGGCAGTTTCCGAGACTACAACGTCTACAGAGTTTAACAACATCGATATTGACACAGAAGGCTTCATCTACGCAACGATTTCTTCCATTGATGAAAAAGACGTTGCAAACGCGATCAGAAAGAAGTCCAAGGCCGGAACTTACGCTCCCGTTAAGATGCTTAACGGTGCGGGCGAAGAGATCATGAGAAGAAACGGCTTCTATCCGCCTTCCGGTGAAGTTCAGTTCATGGGAACGGCTTCTACAGCTACCAACACGATGGCAGGTCCTTCTAAGGTAACAGACGTTGCTGTAGGTCCCGAAAGAACCTGGTCTATCATCGACGAAAAGCGTTCGAAGATATTTACCTATGACTTTGACGGTAACCTCCTCTTTGCGTTTGGTGACGTTGGTCAGCAGCTCGGTAACATCTCTATGATCAAAGCTATCTGCTATCAGGGATCAAACCTCCTGGTACTCGATAACGCTAACAAATCATTTACCGTATTTACAAGAACAGAGTACGGTGACATACTTATCACAGCACTCCAGCACGAAAACGAAAGACTTTATAACCTTTCAAAGACCGACTGGGAAAACGTGCTTATGAGAAACTCCAACTTTGACGAAGCTTATATCGGTATCGGTCAGGCTTTGTACAAGGAAGGAAGATACGAAGAATCTCTCGTATATTACAAGGCAGCTTATGACGTTGACAACTACTCCAAGTCTTATCAGGAGATCCGTAAGGCATGGATCCAGGATTGGATCATCCTTATCCCCGTAGTTGTAATCGCTGTATGTCTCGCTTACTCCTTCCTCTTCAAGTGGGCTAACAAGATCAACCGCGCGGCGGCTATTTCGGGTAAGAAGAAGACCTTCAAGGAAGAATTGCTTTACGGCTTCCACGTAATATTCCATCCGTTCGATGGCTTCTGGGATCTGAAGCACGAGAAGAGAGGATCTGTAAGAGCGTCTCTCGTTTTCATCGCACTTACCGTAATCTCCTTCTTCTATCAGGCAATCGGTGAATCCTACCTTGCTAATCCTCAGGGCTCCTACACAACGATCTTCATTCAGTTGCTCGGTGTTGTAGTTCCTCTCGGACTCTGGGTAGTTGCTAACTGGTGTCTCACCACACTCTTTGACGGTGAAGGAAGCATGAAGGATATCTTCATTGCAACATCCTACTCACTCGTTCCGCTTATACTTATACTCGCTCCCGCTACACTCGTAACAAACGTACTTACAAAGTCAGAGCTTAACATCGTTGATCTCGTTGTAAACTTCGGTTTCATCTGGATGGGATTGCTCCTCTTCTGCGGAATGATGGTAACTCACGACTATACAGTACCCAAGAATATCGCAACTTGTGCTTTCACGATCGTTGCTATGGTATTCATCATGTTCGTTGGAATCTTGTTCTCTACATTGCTTTCCGAGATCGTAAGCTTTGTATCCAACATCATTCTCGAAATCAACTACCGAATTTAACTGAGCAGATAGGAGGTTAACACAATAATATGAAATTGAAAATTTTATCAATGATTTTGGCCGTCCTTGTATTTCTCGGTTCATTTTCGATCGTATCTTTGATTCCTGTTTCTGCAGCTGAAGAAAAAGATGAAGCTGAGGAACTTAAAGATCGCATTGCAGAGCACCTTACTAAAAAGTATGTGACTCCCGAAGCAAAGCTTGCGGTTATGACCAAAAAGCTTGACAAGAACGGCTATGAGCTCTGGGTTCTGGAAGAGACCGGCGAAATCGCTTTCGTCGATAAGGCTTCCGGACAGATAACCTTCTCCAACCCTTGGAACATTGCTTCCGCAAAGGCTTCCGAGGCTACAAAGAAGGAGCTTATGTCCCAGATATTCATACACTATGACAATAACGGTCAGGACGCTGTCTTCAACAGCTTTGAAGAAGCAGCGCAGAGAGGTCAGATCCTCGTTAAGAACATCAAGAACGGTGTTCGTGTAGAATATACGATCGGACGTGAAGAAACAAGACTTCTCGTTCCCCGTTACATCAGACAGGCACGTTTTGAGGTAAAGATCGCTAAGCCTATATTCGAAGGCATGATCGAAGACGGTATCCTTGATGTTGAAAAACTCAAGCACGGTAACAACTATCTCAAGTACGTTTACAGAACAGGTCCTTCCGAGACAGCTGCATTCTACTTCAATAAGTTCATGGCTGTATACAGCCTTAAGGACCCCAATGAAGAGGGAATAAGCGAGCAGCTCCAGACGACCATCTACCAGACATGGCCCGCAACGGCGAAGATCGGTGCTATCTTCGTTGTAGCATCCGACGCTTCCACAAACGAGCTTCGCCAGATAGAAGCAACCATCAAGAAGTATTGTCCCGACTACACATACGAGGAACTTGATAAGGACCACGTTGAATGTCAGTACGAAGGACAGGACATCGCTCCTCCTCTTTTCAAGCTCGCGCTTGAATACACTATCGACGACTGGGGTCTCATCGTAACGCTTCCCGCCAGCGGTATCCGTTTCAATGAATCTCTCTACAAGCTCGATAAGATCGAAGTTCTCCCCTTCATGGGTGCAGGTACTAACCCCAACAGCGGTTACACCTTCCTCCCCGACGGCTCGGGTACTCTCTTTGACTTCGAAGAACTCAACACAACTCAGAAGGTAACTATCACAGGTCAGATGTACGGCAGCGACTACGCTTACCATACTCTTACCGCTACACACCAGGAAGTATTCAGATATCCTGTATTCGGTGTTGTTGAGGATTATGAATTCTCAAGATCCGAGATCGCTGCAGGCGGCGGTTCTACAGGCGGTGATTCCTCTACAGAATCCGGCTCTACAGATACAACTACTGCAACAACCACAACTGCTGCAACAACTACAACTGCAGCTCCCACAGAAACAACAGCTCCCACAGATACACCCACAACTCCCGGTGAAGAAGAGAAGCCTCTTGAAGACAGATTTACTGTAAGCGGCGGTTTCGTAGCTATCATCGAAGAGGGTGACTCTCTCGCAAGCCTTACGACCTTCCACGGTGGTGCAACCAGCCCGTACAACACGGTCAAGATGTCCTTCATCCCCAGACCGAGTGATAAGTACGACCTTTCCGGTTCTCTCGCGGTAGGAACAAGTAACAACACTTGGGAAGTTGTTTCCAAGCGTAAGTACGTAGGCAACTACACAGTCAGATACATTATGCTGACAGACCCGACCATAGCAGCTGAAAGAAACCTTGAAGGTACATACGAACCTACATGGCTCGGTATGGCTAAGGCTTATTCGGACTATATGGTTTCCAAGGGCGCTCTTAAGGAACTCACAGATGCTGACGTTAAGGCGGACATCCCGCTTTACATCGAATCCTTCGGTACTTTTGAGACTCTTGAAAAGATCATGTCTGTGCCCGTTAACGTTATGACTCCTCTCTCTACATTTGAGGATATCAAGACAATGTACAATGAGCTCAGCGCAGAAGGCGTAGCAAATATCAACTTCAAGCTCACAGGTTATGCAAACGGCGGTCTCTACTCGTCTATGCCTGCAGATCTTGAATGGGAAGACGCAGTAGGCGGAGATGATGGATTCAGGGATCTTATCAGCTACGCAGACGAAAAGGGCTTCGGAGTATTCCCGGACTTTGACTTCGTATTTACCTACTCTTCCGCAAACGCTTTGTTTGACTCGCTCAACCTTAAGAAGCATGCGGTCATGACGATCGATAACAGATATACAAGTAAGAGAGAATACAGTGCTACTTACCAGTCGTATATCAGCTACTACGAGCTCGCAATTTCTCCCGCATACTTCATGCACTTCTATACAAAGTTCACTGAGAACTATAAGCAGTTCACAACAAACGGAATCTCTGTTTCCACTCTCGGTCAGTACCTCAACTCCGACTTTGATGAGGATGAGCCTTACAACAGAGCAGACTCTCAGGAATATACAGTAAAGCTCTTCGAAAAGATCGATTCTGAATATTCCAAGGTCATGACAGACTCCGGTAACGCATATTCTTGGAAATACGTTGACTACATTATCAACGTTCCCGTAACATCCAGCCGTTACAACAAGTCCAGTAATGCAGTTCCTTTCATGGGCGTTGTCCTCCACGGATTCGTTCAGTTTGCAGGTACACCTACAAACATGGAAGGTAACATCTCTTACGCATTCCTCAAGGCTATTGAAAACGGTGCAGGCCTCTACTTCAAGCTTGTTTACCAGAACGCTGAAAAGCTTAAGGAAGACGACAAGCTCAGCCAGAACTATTCGGTAAGATATGAGATCTGGAAGGAAGACCTCATCAGCATGTATACACAGCTCAATGAAGTTCTTAAGGACGTTCAGACGTCTCAGATCGTAGGACATCAGTTCCTTACAGGTGCGCGTGTTCCCGATGCTGACGAAGTACTTCAGGATAAGCTCGACAAGGAAGCTGCTGAAAAGGCTGAAGAAGAAGCTAAGGCAGAAGCTGACAGAAAGAAGCTTCTCACAGACAGACTTAACGGTAGAACAACATCGCTTGCTAACATTCAGATGTCTTATAAGAACATTCAGTCTATTGCTAACTACATAGTAAGCGCAGAAACAGGCTACTATGATAAGGTAATGACAGAGCTTGCTAAGATCCCCGATCTTGAAAAGAATATTGCAAGAGCTGAGGTCCTTTACGGAGTTAACGGTGCTGAAGGCCTCTACGCTAAGACAAAGGCTGAATACGATGCACTTGTTGCTGCCAATACCGATGCAACCGCTATAGCTGCTAAGAAGGCAGAACTCGACGCACTCGACGCTGAAATAGCAACGATCGGCACACTCGCTGAAGCACAGGCTGCTCTTGATTCTTCCATAAGAACTATCAAGTCTTCCGTAAATATGCTTCACAACACATACGGCGGTTTGTTTACAAACACGTACAACTCTGAAAACTACTTGAATCTCGCTAATCTCGCTGCTGAATACTACACTGTAGCTAACAAGTTCTCCGCAGAGCTCGCTAAGGACACTGCAGATAACGCTGCCGCAGTTAAGGCTGTATTCGATGATATTCTCAAGATTCTTGACGATTGCTACGCAAAGGCAACAGAAGTTATCGAAAAGACTGATAAGTACATGTACGAAGCAGGAACTCCCGCAGAGGACAAGAAGAAGATCCTTACTTACAAGGAATATCTCGAAGATCTCGCAAAGAAGAATGCTGAGGCTGATAAGGATGAGGTCGTTGAGGAAGAAACAATTCCTGAGCGCTACCTTGAAGACAGCGGTAACATTATTCTTCTTACATTCGAGAACGGAAAGACATTCATACTCAACTATAATGCATTCGATATCGTTGTTACAGTTGACGGTAAAGAGTACACAGTTGAAAAGTGCGGAATCGATTCTGAAACAGGCAAGTACACAGGTTATCTTATAATCAATGAAGGAGGAGCAAACTAATGGCGAAAGATGTTAAGAAAAACACAAAAGCTGAAATTGCAGCTCCCAAAAAGACAAAGAAGAGAAAGATAGTTTCTCTTGACAAGAAGAAGGCAAGAGCCGGTTGGTTCTTCGTACTTCCTTTCATCATCGGTTGTATTCTCATATATATTCCTGTAATTTTCGACTCCTTCATATACAGTGTATCTGAAGTTGAAAATATACGAGGTGGAGGCTATGAACTCCACTTCGTAGGAATAGAAAACTACAGAGCGGCGTTCTTTGACGACCCGAACTTTGCTCAGACTCTTGTAAAAGGTCTCCAGCAGCTTATCTTTGACGTTCCCGCGATAGTAATATTCTCGCTCTTCATGGCTGTTCTTCTCAACCAGAAGATGATGGGACGTGCGTTCTTCCGTGCAGTATTCTTCGTTCCCGTTATCCTTTCTACAGGTCTTATGGAAAGCATCGAGGCTATCGATATTTCCGAAGAAGTCGAAATGGGTGAAGGCGAAAAGAGTGCTACGGCAGAGATCGTATCCGCAATGGATATCGAGGTGCTCTTCTCCTATATGAAGATCGGTACCGGTCTCGTTGAATACGTTACACAGCTTATCAACAGTATTTATAACATTGTAAACCGTTCCGGTGTACAGATGCTTATATTCCTTTCCGGTCTTCAGTCTATTTCTCCCGCTATATATGAAGCATGCTCTATCGACGGTGCTTCCGGTTGGGAAACATTCTGGAAGGTAACCTTCCCGATGATAAGCCCGATGATCCTGGTTAACGGTGTCTACACTATCATTGACTCGTTCACGAGTGAATCGAACCTCGTTATGACGTATATCAACGGTGTATACGGCAGCGGTTCAAACGGTAACGTTCTCAGTACGGCAATGGCATGGACTTACTTCACAATCGTTATACTTATAATCTCTGCGGTTGCAGCGCTCTTCTCAGCGTATGTATTCTATCAGAGACGTGATTCCTGATGAGAGGAGGTATTTGAAATGGATTCAACAAAAAATCTTAATACAGCTCCCACTGTTATGAAAGAAACCAAGAACAAGATCAGAGTTGACTTTGAGCGTACAGACCTCAAGACAAGACTTAAGGCAAAATTCGTTTCAGCTGCCTTCGTCGGTAAGATAATCTTCTATATTTTCCGACTTGTACTTCTCGTAGGTCTCGCATACATCATCCTCTATCCCTTCATTACGAAGATAGCAGGTTCGATAATGAGCAAAACAGACTTTGCTGATATCACAGTACGTCTTATCCCCAGAAACCCCACACTCGATACCTATAAGGCACTACTTGCAGAAACCGATACGATAAACGGTAAAATAGTTCCTATCTATTGGACCGCTTTCAAGAACACCCTTACACTTTCGCTTATTACAGCCGTAATACAGACATTCACATGCTGTCTCATCGCTTACGGTCTTGCAAAGTTCAAATTCAAGGGTAACGGTATTATCTTTGCTATAGTTGTCCTTACGATGGTTATCCCTCACTCGACGCTTCAGCTCTCGCTTTACATGAACTTCAGATACTTCGATATCTTCGGAATATTCAAGTTCCTCAGCGGTGGCCTTAGCTTCGGTCATAGAGATGAAACTTTGAATGCAGGCTGGATCAATGCTCTCAACGACATTTTGGCTCAGATCAATCTGTTGCCGGACCAGATAAAGTTCTCGAAGACGTTCTCTCTTAACTTTGCGCAGGGAACCAACTTCATCAACACCTACATTCCTATGATAATGCTTTCCGCAACAGGACTTGCATTTAAGAACGGACTTTACATCTTTATGTTGCGTCAGTTCTTCCGCGGTGTTCCCGACTCTCTTGAAGAATCGGCATATATCGACGGCTCGGGTACTTTCAGAACATTCCTTCAGATCATTCTCCCGATGTCTGTTCCGATGATGATCACCGTATTCCTGTTCTCATTCTCATGGCAGTGGACAGACGACTTCTATACGACGTTGTTCTTCCCGGCCGACAGAGTATTGCTGATGCCGGATATCGTAGACGTTATCCCCGCTTCGCTTCAGACGGCAGGCGCGGTTAAGGCCGTATTCGAAACCGCTATCAGAAACACAAGTGGTTTGCTTATCATTGCTCCGCTTATAGTAATGTACCTCTTCTGTCAGAGATATATTATTCAGGGTATTGAGCGTAGCGGTATCACAGGCGAATAATACCACAAAAAACAGATGCATATCGCATTTGAAAATAAAAAAGCAACCCGAGCAGAAATGCTCGGGTTGTATTTTTCTTTCGCGGCGGGAAGAGAAGTGTCTGCATATAGGTAATTGCGAACAAAAGGTGTTTGTTTTTGTTGGATTTTTGATCTGATTACCTTTTAAACATATTCTTTATTTTATTGATCAGAGATATTTTTCTTTTGTTTTGTTTTTTCCAAATAAGTTCAGTATCAATAGGGGTTCCGTTATCTAAGTAAGAGAAAAAGGCAAAATCAAAATTTTCCCGTGGAATTATACCATCTTCAGCTAAACTAAAATAATAATCAAGATAGTACATACTCCCCCATAATTTGATATCAAAATCTCTGGGGTCACCAATATTCAATGACAGACGGTACATAGTAGACACCACTTCTTCTTTACTCATCCTATTTGAGTGATAGGCGTCTTTGAAAAACAATCGCAATTTATCATGAGAAGCAATCTCGTCAAACTTTTGTTCAGCGCAGTAATTGTGTAAAAGGGATACAGTTTTGTTTAGATCTGAACCGCATAGTGATAGTTCTAACACAATGTCGCTCAACGGAGATTCTGTCTCCAAATAATAATTCAACCAATCGTCGTAGCCGTCACGAAAGCCCAGCAACAGCAAATTCATATAGTAAAAGGCATCTTCGCGCTTCAATACAGGCACCTCCTATCTTTCATTTATTATATCGGACTTTGACAAAGAAATCAAGCCGTAGCCTTGCATCTTTAATGAAATCGTGCTACGCACGATGAAATCCAAACGAGTTTGGATGAAATCTTCAGCCTTCGGCTTCAGATGAAATCAAATCCGCCTCCCTTAACCTTGCGAAGCAAGATTTCATCCACGATAGTGGATTTATTCCGACGAAGGCGGATTTAGTTGAAAAAAGCACACATTTGTCCGGTAGACAAATGTGTGCTTTTTCTGGTGGAGACAATTGGAATCGAACCAATGACCCCTTGCATGTCAAGCAAGTACTCTAACCAGCTGAGCTATGCCTCCGTGCTCGCATATTATATCACAAATCAAGAATGATTTCAAGATGTTTTTTTACGTATTTACATTTTGTTAAATCTACTTTTAAAAAGTATACAACTATCAAAGCTTCGGCGGAAAATAAAAATCCCTCGGTTGTGAGCGGACCGAGGGATTTTTATATAATTTATGCTTAGTTCATAGAATTAAGCATCTTTGTGAACTGGCTCTTCTTGTGTGCAGCAGCATTCTTGTGGATAATACCCTTAGCAGCTACCTGGTCAACAGTCTTAACAGCGAGTGTGTAAGCAGCCTTAGCAGCTTCCTTATCACCGTTCTGAACAGCTGCTACGAATTTCTTAACAACTGTACGCATCTTTGTCTTAACCATCTTGTTCTTGAGTGTCTTTGTTGCGATAACATTAACACGCTTCTTTGCAGACTTGATATTCGGCATAGATTTCACCTCCCTTAAATATTTATCCATAACTCCGCTAACTGAGAGGGCATAGCAGAGCTTTTCAAATTTACCTATATATCATACCATATTTTCGATGCAATTGCAAGAGGTTTTAAAAAAAAGATTTTAACAAATTGAAAATATTCATATATTTTTTTATGATTCGGATAAAAAACAAAGAAAAAGTAAAGAAAATCGAAAAAAAGACTTGACAAATCGAAGACAATGTGCTATAATATTATACTGCCATTATAATTGCTAACTCTGTCTGTTTTTGAGGTCAGCAATTTGAAAAAAAGTATCCCCAACGCGGGAAATTACACATCTTTTTACGCGAACAACCGCCGTGCAACAAGAAAAACACCAAAATTATTGAATGGAGTGATTGTTTAAATGATCAGAGTAAAAGATCAAAAGCTGGGTCTTAATGTAAGAAAAAGCTTTTCGAGAACAAAGAATGCACTTGAATTGCCGAATCTGATTGAGATTCAGACGAAATCCTTCCAGTGGTTTCTTGACGTAGGACTTGACGAAGTCCTCAGAGACGTATCTCCCATCAAGGACCATACGGGAAATTATGAAATTGAATTTCTGTCATATTCCTTGGACCAGAAGCCTCGTTATTCCATCGAGGAGTGCAAGGAAAGAGACGTTAACTATGCAGCGCCTCTCAAGGTCAGAGTAAGACTCACAAACACTCAGACCGACGAGCGTACCGAGGTCGATATATTTATGGGTGAATTCCCGCTTATGACCGAAACGGGTACATTCGTTATCAACGGCGCCGAGAGAGTAATAGTATCGCAGATCATTCGTTCTCCCGGTATGTATTATTCCTCCGCAATAGATAAAATGGGTAAGAGAACCTACGCAGCTACAGTCATTCCTTACAGAGGCGCATGGCTTGAGTACGAGACAGACAGTACCGGAGTAGCTTACGTTCGTATAGATAAGACGAGAAAGCTTCCTCTTACTATGTTTATAAGAGCACTCGGCCTTGAACTTGACAGAGCAGACGGAACCATCTGCACAACTATCGAGACAAGAGAAGATATATATAATATTTTCGGTAAGGAACCGATAATCGACGCTACCCTCGAAAAGGATGAAAGCGAAAACAATAACGCTGAATCTCATTACGGTATAGCTATCGAATCCCTGAAGGAAATATACAAGAAGCTCCGTCCCGGTGAGCCCGTTCAGGTCGATGCAGCTATCACTCTTATAAATAACTTCTTCTTCGATCACAGAAGATATGATATCCAGCCCGTAGGTAGATATAAGTTTGACAAGAAGCTTGCTCTCGGCAAGCGTATCAGAGGACACAAGCTTGCAGAGGACGTAGTCAGCGTTCTTACGGGTGAGCTCCTCTATGAGGCAGGCACAGTTCTTACAAACGAGCAGGCACTCAATATTCAGAACAATGCAGTAAATACCGTTAATCTCGAAATGGAGAACGGTGATATCGTTAAGGTCTTCGGCAACAATACCATTGAGCCCGAATACGTTCTCGGATTCTCTCTTGAGGACTGCGGAATAGAAGAGAAGGTAAAATACCCTGTACTCTGTGAGATCATGGAGGCTTGCGAGGGTGACGTTGACGAGATAAAGAAGATGTGTAAGGCGAGAATCAACGAGCTTTGCCCTCTCTATATTACAAAGGACGATATCTTTGCATCTCTCAACTACTTCTTCGCTCTTACGCACGATATAGGTGTTGTTGACGATATCGACCACCTCGGAAACAGACGTATCAGAAGCGTTGGCGAACAGCTCCAGAATCAGATGAGGATCGGATTTACCAGAATGGAAAAGACGATCAAGGAGCGTATGGCTACTCAGGACAGTGAGAGGATCACTCCTCAGAGCCTTATAAACATTCATCCCATAACGAGAGTTATCAGGGAGTTCTTCGGATCCTCTCAGCTCTCCCAGTTTATGGACCAGGCCAATCCGCTTGCAGAGCTTACACACAAGCGCCGTCTTTCGGCTCTCGGTCCCGGTGGTATCTCGCGTGACAGAGCATCCTTCGACGTACGTGACGTTCACTATACTCATTACGGACGCATGTGTCCTATAGAGACTCCCGAAGGTCCTAACATCGGTCTTATCTCCTATCTCTCGACTTATGCTAAGATAAGCAAGTACGGCTTCATTATGGCTCCCTACAGAAAGGTAGACAAGGAAACTCACAGAGTTACGGATGAGATCGTATATATGACCGCTGACGTTGAGGACAAGTACGTTATAGCTCAGGGTAACGAGCCTCTTGACGAAAACGGATGCTTCATTAACAAGAGAGTAGTTGCACGTGATAAGATGGATATTATCGAGGTGGACGTTGATACGGTAGACTTTATGGACGTTTCGCCTAAGATGGTCGTATCCGTTGCTACGGCAATGATCCCCTTCCTTGAAAACGACGATAACTCGCGTGCACTTATGGGTGCAAACATGCAGAAGCAGGCAGTTCCGCTTATGATGACAGACTCGCCTATAGTAGGTACAGGTATGGAGCATAAGGCTGCCGTTGACTCGGGTGTCGTTGTGGTTGCAAAGAACGCGGGTGTAGTTGATTACGTTGAATCCAAGAAGATAGTCGTTCTTACCGATGAGGGAAGAAAGGATGTTTACGATCTTCTCAAGTTCAAGAGAACGAACCAGGGTACGTGCTTTAACCAGAGACCTCTCGTTTACAAGGGCGACAGAGTTGAAGCAGGTCAGGTAATTGCAGACGGTCCCGCAACAAGCCGCGGCGAGGTTTCTCTCGGTAAGAACGCTCTCATCGGCTTCATGACGTGGGAAGGCTATAACTACGAGGACGCCGTACTCCTTAATGAAAGACTTGTAAGAGATGACGTTTATACGTCTCTCCATATAGAGGTATATACACACGAGGCAAGAGAGACAAAGCTTGGCTCTGAAGAAATAACCTCAGAGATCCCCAACGTAGCCGCAGACGCTACAAAGCATCTTAACGACGGTGTCATTATGGTTGGTACCGAGGTACACGCAGGCGACATTCTCGTAGGTAAGATCACTCCCAAGGGCGATCCCGAACCTACGGCTGAAGAAAGACTTCTCCGCGCGATCTTCGGTGAAAAGGCACGTGAAACACGTGATACGTCACTCAGACTTCCTCACGGTGAATCGGGTATCGTAGTCGCTGTACGCTCATTTTCTCAGGCTAACGGCGATGACCTCCCTGCGGGTGTAATTAAAGCCGTTCACGTTTACGTCGCTCAGAAGAGAAAAATCTCGGTCGGTGATAAGATGGCCGGACGTCACGGAAATAAGGGTGTCGTTTCGAGAATTCTTCCTCCCGAGGATATGCCCTTCCTTGCAGACGGTACACCGCTTGACATCGTTCTTAACCCCCTCGGCGTTCCTTCGCGTATGAACATCGGACAGGTTCTTGAGGTCCACCTCGGAATCGCGGCAAGAAAGCTCGGATGGAAGATCATGACTCCCGTATTCGACGGCGCTAACGAAAGCGATATCGTTGAATGCCTTAAGGAGGCTAAGATCTACAGAGATATCATGCCCGGTGAAAACGTTGCGGGTAAGACGACCTTTGAAGAATACGATCCCAAGACCGGCACCATGAAGACAAAGGTCATTGACGGTAAGACTATCCTTTACGACGGAAGAACGGGTGAGCCGTTTGATAACCCCGTAACCGTAGGTATCATGTATTACCTCAAGCTCCATCACCTCGTTGACGATAAGATCCATGCACGTTCCTTCGGTCCTTACTCGCTCATAACTCAGCAGCCTCTCGGAGGTAAAGCTCAGTTCGGCGGTCAGCGTTTCGGAGAAATGGAGGTTTGGGCTCTCGAGGCTTACGGTGCAGCGTATACTCTTCAGGAAATACTTACGGTCAAGAGTGACGATACGGTCGGACGCCGCAAGGCTTATGAAGCTATCATCAAGGGTCAGAACATTCCCACTCCGGGTGTTCCCGAATCATTCAGAGTTCTTACTCAGGAATTCCGTTCCCTCGGTCTTGATATCAAGGTCCTCGACGATAACGGAGATCCTATCAACCTCTACCTCCTCAATGAAGATTCCGCTCCCGCATACCATACTCAGAAGACAAGAAGTGCGGTTGAAGAAGACGCAGACGAAGAGGAAGATATCAAGTTCCGCCGCGACGAATTCCATATCGTTGACAGCGAAGGCAATATGACAGAGGACGAGGAGCTCGACGAGAACTACTTCACAGACGGAGAAGACGTTGACGACAGCTACGAAGACGAAGACGAAAACGGACTCGATGACTACGATAATAACTGATATAAAGAAGGGGAAACAGAATTGGAACACATAAACTTTAATTCTATAAAAATAGGTCTGGCATCTCCCGAAATGATGAGAGAGTGGTCTTACGGTGTAGTTGAAAAGCCGGAAACCATAAACTACCGCTCGCTTAAGCCCGAACCGAACGGACTCTTCTGCGAGAAGATCTTTGGTCCCACTAAGGACTATCAGTGCGCTTGCGGTAAATATAAGAACGCAAAGACAAATGAGCGTATTATATGTGACAAGTGCGGTGTTGAAGTAACAAAGAAAAAAGTACGTAGAGAGAGAATGGGTCATATCGAGCTCGCTTGCCCCGTTTCTCACATCTGGTACTTCAAGGCTATACCCTCAAGAATGGCTCTTGTTCTTGATATGTCTCCGAAGCAGCTCGAGCAGGTACTCTACTTTGCAGAGAACGTGGTGCTCGATCCCGGAAGCACACCTCTTAAGAAGGGACAGGTCCTTTCCGAGTCCGAATACCAGAAGCTCCGCGAGGAATACGAGGATGACTTCAGAGTCGGAATGGGTGCTGAGGCTATAAAGGAGCTCCTTATGGATATCGACGTTGACGCGGTATCTGCAGAGCTCAAGGAAAAGCTTCACGATAAGACCGAGGGAAAGCTCAATACTCAGACTAAAACGAAAATGATAAAGAGACTTGAGATAATCGAGTCGTTCAGAAAATCGGGCAACAAGCTTGAATGGATGATACTTGACGTAGTTCCCGTGCTTCCTCCCGATATTCGTCCGATGACTCAGCTCGACGGCGGAAGATTCGCATCGAGTGACCTCAATGAGCTCTACAGAAGAGTTATCAGCAGAAACAACAGACTCAAGAAGCTCATGGAGATCCGTACGCCCGATATCGTTATAAGAAACGAAAAGCGTATGCTCCAGGAGGCTGTTGACGCTCTTATTGATAACGGACGCAGAGGTAAGCCGGTTACGGGACCCTCCAACAGACCTCTCAAGTCTCTCTCCGAGATGCTCAGAGGTAAGCAGGGCCGTTTCCGTCAGAACCTTCTCGGTAAGCGTGTCGACTACTCCGGACGTTCTGTTATCGTCGTTGGTCCTAACCTTAAGATATATCAGTGCGGTCTCCCTCGCGAAATGGCGCTTGAGCTCTTTAAGCCCTTCGTAATCAAGAGACTCGTTGAAATGCAGAAGTCTACCAACGTAAGAGAAGCTCAGAAGAAGATAGACAGAACAGAGCCCGAGGTTTGGGACGCACTCGAAAACGTTATCAAGGAACATCCCGTTCTTCTTAACCGTGCTCCTACGCTTCACAGACTTTCTATTCAGGCATTCGAACCCGTTCTCGTAGAGGGAAGAGCTATCAAGCTTCACCCGCTCGTATGTACGGCGTTCAACGCGGACTTTGACGGTGACCAGATGCCCGTACACGTTCCGCTTTCCGCAGAGGCTCAGGCTGAGGCGAGATTCCTTATGCTCTCCGCAAACAACCTTCTCAAGCCGGTTGACGGACGTGCGGTTGCGGTTCCTTCTCAGGATATGATACTCGGTTCCTACTACCTTACGATGGATAAGGCGGGAGAAAAGGGCGAGGGAATGGTATTCCGTGACTTCAACGAGGCTAACCTCGCTTATGAGAACGGAATGCTCGGTCTCCATGCTCCTATCAAGGTTATAAACACCAAGGTCGTTGACGGTGTTGAAAAATCCAAGCTTATAACGGCTACCCTCGGACGTCTTATATTCAATAAGGCTATTCCTCAGGACCTCGGATTCGTTGACAGAAGCAATCCCGAAACAATGTTCGACCTTGAGATCGAATTCGTTACAAAGAAGAAGCAGCTCGGTCAGATAGTTGACAGATGTATCAAGTATCACGGCTCCGCGGTTACGGCAAGAGTTCTTGACGATATCAAGGAAATGGGATACAAGTACTCCACAAGAGCTTCTATCTCCATCTCGGTTTACGACATGACCATTCCTCAGGAAAAGAAGGCTCTCATTAAAGAGGCCGAGGACGCTGTAGAAGAGATTGCCGATCTTTATGCACAGGGTCTCCTTGCTGAGGATGAAAGATACAATAGCGTTATCAAGATCTGGAACGAGACCACGAACCAGGTTACGGATGCACTTCAGAAGAGCTTTGACGAGTATAACCCGATCAAGATCATGTCTGACTCGGGTGCCCGTGGATCTATCGCTCAGATGCGTCAGCTCGCAGGTATGCGTGGACTTATGTTTGCGACAAACGGACGTACAATGGAGCTTCCCATTAAGTCAAACTTCCGTGAAGGACTTAATATTCTCGAGTACTTCCTCGGTGCGCGTGGTTCCCGTAAGTCTCTTTCGGATACTGCTCTTCGTACCGCAGACTCGGGTTACCTTACAAGACGTCTCGTAGACGTATCTCAGGACGTTATAGTAAGAGACGACGATTGCCATACCACAAAGGGTGCTTGGATAAGCGCTGTAGTCGAAGGCAACGATGTCGTTGAACCTCTTAAGGACAGACTCGTAGGCAGATATACCGCTAACTGTGAGGACGGTGACGTTAAGGACGCAGAAGGAAATATCCTCGTTCCCAGAAACACGATGCTTACAGAAGAAATGGTCGATCAGATCACTGCCGCAGGCATCGAAAAGGTATATATCAGAACAATTTACAATTGCCGCTCCAAGCACGGTATATGCGCTCACTGCTACGGTGCAGACCTTGCTTCCGGCAAGCCTGTCAATATCGGTGAAGCAGTCGGTGTTATCGCAGCTCAGTCTATCGGTGAGCCCGGTACACAGCTTACGATGCGTACCTTCCACTCGGGTGGTGTCGCAGGATCTGATATCACGCAGGGTCTTCCCAGAGTTGAAGAGCTCTTTGAAGCAAGAACTCCCAAGAAGACGTCTATCATGGCGGAAAAGGCGGGACGCGTTTACGTCGAGCTTGGCGAAAACAACGTTCACGAGCTTACGATAGTTCCCGACGACGGCGGAGAACACATCAAGATAGTAGTTCCTTACGGAACTCGTCTCAACGTTACCGACGGTCAGCACGTTGAACTCGGCATGGGACTTACGGAAGGTAACAAGGCTCCTTCGGATATCATGAGAATACTCGGTCTCGACGCAGTATACGATTATATCACCAAGGAGATCCAGAAGGTATACCGTTCTCAGTCGGTTAACGTTAACGATAAGCATATCGAGATCATCGCTCGTCAGATGACGAGAAAGGTCAGAATCGAAAAGGTCGGTTCCTCCGACTTCCTCCTCGGCTCTGTAGTTGATATGATTGAGTTTATGAGCGTTGAGGAATCCATCCAGGAAAGAATAAATGCCGGTGAGATCGGTCTTGTTCTTCCCGAAGCCTCTGTAGTACTCCTCGGTATTACCAAGGCGGCTCTCCAGACGACCTCCTTCCTCTCTGCTGCATCCTTCCAGGAAACAACGAAGGTCCTTGCAGAGGCTGCTATCAAGGGTAAGGTCGACCACCTTGTCGGTCTTAAGGAGAACGTCCTTATCGGTAAGCTCATTCCCGCAGGTACGGGTATGGGTTGCTACCATAACATCGATATCGAAAAGCAGAATAATCACTATTTTGCCGACGATTATTCATAACACTTTACCGGAGATCTGCCGAATACGGCAGACCTCCGGTTTGTTGTTAAAATGCACAAAAAAAACAATGCTTGTCGACCTCAAAAGTGCAATACAGAGAAATTTCACAACATTTAAATATCCTCTTGACAAAACGACTTGAAAATGATATAATATGATGTAATGTCGTGGACTATGGCCGCGATGTTTCATACAGATCGGAATAAAGTGTACCGCTTTTGTTCCGATATAAACTCAAATACTAAAGAAGGAGGAACGAAATGCCAACCTTTAACCAGCTTGTTAGACAGGGACGCAGTGATAAGGTTTACAAATCCAAGTCGCCCGTACTTCAGAAGGGCTTCAACACCTTGGAGAACGTAGCAACCGACCTTAGTGCACCTCAGAAGAGAGGCGTATGCACAAAGGTTTACACAAAGACACCTAAGAAGCCGAACTCAGCTCTCCGTAAGGTAGCAAGAGTAAGACTTACAAACGGTCTTGAAGCTACGACCTACATTCCCGGTATCGGACACAATCTTCAGGAACACTCTGTTGTACTCATCAGAGGAGGAAGAGTACGTGACCTTCCCGGTGTGCGTTATCACATCATCCGCGGAACACTTGATGCTCAAGGCGTTGCAAACCGCAAGCAGAGCCGTTCTAAATACGGCGCAAAGAGACCGAAGAAATAATTCGGCTCAATAGGTTTAAAGCATTGAAAAAGCCCGTCTTTAATAATATAACTTTATTTGAGTTTATATCGTGACTGACGCGCGCTTACGGAAGTATGCTTTCGAGTACCTATGATTTCATCTATTATTAATGAAGGAGGGAAGTACAGTGCCCAGAAGAGGTCGTATATCCAAAAGAGACGTATTGCCGGATCCGCTTTACAACTCTAAGCTTGTAACAAAGCTTGTTAACAATGTAATGCTTGACGGTAAGAAGGGTGTAGCACAGAAGATCGTTTACGATGCATTTGCAAGCATCGAGGCGAAGACAGGTGAGAACCCGCTCGACGTATTTAAGGCTGCTCTTGAGAACATCATGCCTTCACTTGAAGTAAAGGCTCGCCGTGTAGGTGGTTCCACTTACCAGGTTCCTATGGATGTAAGAGCAGAGCGTCGTCAGACTTTGGGTCTTCGTTGGCTCATACTGTTCGCTAGAAAGCGTAGCGAACACACCATGGCAGACAGACTTGCAGCAGAGATACTTGATGCAAAGAACAGTGCCGGTGGAGCATTCAAGAAGAAGGAAGAAACCCATCGTATGGCTGAAGCAAACAAGGCGTTTGCACACTACAAATATTAATTTTTTCAGAGAGTTACTAAACAAAGGAGACTTATATGCCAAGAGAATATTCACTTGAGCGTACTCGTAATATCGGTATCATGGCTCACATAGATGCCGGTAAGACCACCACAACCGAAAGAATCCTTTATTATACAGGTAAGATCCACAGACTCGGTGAGTCGCATGACGGACAGGCTACGATGGACTGGATGGAGCAGGAGCAGGAAAGAGGTATCACGATTACCTCCGCTGCTACAACTTGCTTCTGGAAGGACCACCGTATCAACATCATCGATACCCCCGGTCACGTTGACTTTACCGTTGAAGTAGAGCGTTCTCTTCGTGTACTTGACGGTTCTGTAACAGTTTTCTGCGCAAAGGGCGGTGTTGAACCCCAGTCCGAGACAGTATGGAGACAGGCTAATAAGTACGGTGTACCGAGAATGGCTTATGTAAATAAGATGGATATCATGGGAGCTAACTTCTTCCGTGTTATTGACATGATGAAGGACAGACTCCATGCAAATCCCGTCCCGATACAGCTCCCGATCGGTGCTGAGGACAAGTTCAGAGGAATTATCGACCTCGTTAATATGGAAGCCGATATTTACTATGACGACCTCGGTAAGGATATGAGAGTTGAGCCTATTCCGGAAGATATGCTGGAAATGGCACAAGAATACCGCAGTGCTCTCATCGAAGCTGTTGCTGAAACAGACGAAGAGCTTCTCGAGAAGTTCCTCTGCGAGGAAGAGTTCACTGTAGAAGAGATCAAGTCGGCTATAAGAAAAGCAACTATCTCCAACATGATAGTTCCCGTCGTATGCGGTACATCCTTCAAAAACAAGGGTGTTCAGAAGCTTCTCGACGCTGTAGTTGATTATATGCCTGCTCCGATCGACGTTCCCGCTATCAAGGGTGTTGATCCCGAAAGCGGCGAAGAAATTGAGAGACCCTCGTCCGACGACGAGCCGTTCTCCGCACTCGCATTTAAGATCATGACTGACCCGTACGTTGGTAAGCTCTGCTTCCTCCGCGTATACAGTGGTAAGCTTGAGGCAGGTACAACTGTCTACAACCCCGTTAAGCGTCAGAGAGAGCGTATCGGACGTATGCTTCAGATGCATGCTAACGAACGTAAGGATATTACAACCGCTTACAGCGGAGATATCGTTGCCGTAGTTGGTGTTAAAAACACAACCACCGGTGAAACCTTCTGTGATGAAAAGAATGCTGTTATTCTTGAATCCATGGAATTCCCGGAACCCGTTATCAGAGTTGCTATCGAGCCTAAGACTCGTGCAGGTCAGGAAAAGATGGGTATAGCTCTTGCAAAGCTTGCAGAAGAAGACCCGACCTTCCGTACCTATACTGATGACGACACAGGTCAAACAATTATTGCCGGAATGGGTGAGCTTCACCTCGAGATCATCGTAGACAGACTTCTCCGTGAGTTCAAGGTAGAGGCTAATATCGGTAGCCCCCACGTTGCATACAAGGAAACTATCCGCAAGGCTGTGGATCAGGAAACAAAGTACGCACGTCAGTCGGGTGGTAAGGGTCAGTACGGTCACGTAAAAATCAAGATCGAACCCAATGAGCCCGGTGCAGGATATGAATTCGTTAACAGCGTAACAGGTGGTGCTATTCCCAAGGAATATATCGCTCCTGTTGATGCAGGTATCCAGGGTGCAATGCAGAGCGGTGTACTTGCAGGATATAACGTTGTTGACGTAAAGGTTACACTTTATGACGGTTCTTACCACGAAGTCGACTCTTCGGAAATGGCGTTCAAGATTGCAGGTTCTATGGCGTTCAAGGAAGCTATGAAAAAGGCTGACCCCGTTCTCACAGAACCTATCATGAAGGTCGTCGTTATCGTTCCCGATGATTACATGGGAGACGTTATCGGTGACATCAACTCCAGACGCGGACAGATCCAGTCTATGGAAGCACAGGCCGGCGGCGCGCAGGAGATCACAGCAATGGTTCCCCTTTCCAGCATGTTCGGTTATGCAACCGACCTTCGTTCGAAGACACAGGGAAGAGGTCTCTATTCTATGGAACCCAGCCACTTCGCTGAGGTGCCGAAGTCTATCCAGGAGGGCATTATAAAGGCCCGCGGCAAGCAGGAAGCTTGACTTTAAAAACTTATTAAAAATTATTTTAAATTATAAAATTTCAGGAGGAATTTTACAATGGCAAAGGCTACATTTGAAAGAACAAAGCCCCACGTTAACATTGGTACTATTGGTCACGTTGACCACGGTAAGACAACTCTTACAGCTGCTATTACAAAGACACTTTCTCTCGGCAACGTCAATGTTGAAGCTATGGCATACGACCAGATCGACAACGCTCCCGAAGAAAAGGCAAGAGGTATCACAATCAACACAAGACACGTTGAGTACGAGACAGCTACACGTCACTACGCTCACGTTGACTGCCCGGGCCACGCTGACTATGTTAAGAACATGATCACAGGTGCTGCTCAGATGGACGGTGCTATCCTCGTTGTTGCTGCTACAGACGGACCTCTTCAGCAGACAAGAGAGCACGTTCTTCTCGCTCGTCAGGTTGGCGTTCCTGCAATCGTTGTATTCATGAACAAGACTGACCTCGTTGATGACGAAGAACTCCTCGAGCTCGTTGAAATGGAAATCCGTGAGCTCCTCTCTTCTTACGAGTTCCCCGGCGACGATATCCCCGTAATTCGCGGTTCTGCTCGTGACGCTCTCCAGTCCGATAGCAAAGATCCTTCTGCTCCCGAGTACGCTCCTATCCTTGAGCTCATGGATGCAGTTGACGAGTATATTCCTACTCCTGATCGTCAGTCTGACCTCGCATTCCTTATGCCCGTTGAGGACGTATTCTCGATCTCCGGTCGTGGTACAGTTGCTACAGGTAGAGTTGAGCGTGGTACAGTTAAGGTTGGCGACGTTGTAGAAGTTGTTGGTCTCTCGGACGAAAAGAAGTCTACAACAGTTACAGGTGTTGAAATGTTCCACAAGCTTCTTCCCCAGGCTGAAGCAGGTGACAACATCGGTGCCCTTCTCCGTGGTATCGCTAAGGACGAGATCGAAAGAGGTCAGGTTCTTTGTAAGCCCGGCTCCGTTCAGCCTCACACAAAGTTTGTAGGTCAGGTTTACTGCCTTACAGAAAAAGAAGGCGGACGTAAGAAGCCCTTCCTTTCCGGTTACAGACCCCAGTTCTACTTCAGAACAACCGACGTTACAGGTGTTATCAACCTTCCCGAAGGCGTTGAAATGTGCCGCCCCGGTGATAACGTTGATATGACTGTTGAACTCATCACTCCTATCGCTTGTGAAATGGGTCTCCGTTTCGCTATCCGTGAGGGTGGTAGAACAGTTGGTTCCGGCGTTGTTAGCCAGATCATCGAGTAATTAACTGTATAGTTTATTGCTTACAACTATATATGGGCATCGGGACTTGCTCCCGATGCCCGTGTAACAAATCTTTGGGGATTGGTGAAATTCCATACCGGTGGTACAGCCCACGAACACCGATAGGTGCCGAGCAGTTGAAATTACTGCGCCGACGGTAGAGTCCGGATGAAAAAAGATGAATATTCGTGCGTACAGGCGTACTGTATTTATTCCCCGGCTTTTGTCGGGCTTTTTTTGTCTCCCGATATTTTAAGATAATTTGAGGAGTACTTACTATGAATAACAATAACCAACATAAAACAACTGCCGCCCAAAGACGCTATATGATAAGACGGATAACCGTTACGGGAATACTCGCGGGAGTATCCACCGTGCTTATGATGCTTTCCTTCAGCGTACCCTTTATGCCGGCTTTTATTAAGCTTGATATTTCAGAGCTGCCCGCACTTTTGGCCTCGTTCGCATTCGGACCGGTCGAGGGTGTTATGGTATGCCTTATCAAAAACATTATAAATGCCTTTTTCTCAACGACGGGAGGAGTCGGAGAATTCTCAAACTTTGTTCTCGGATGCGCCTTCGTCGTTCCCGCGGGCATGCTCTATAAATACGGAAAGAACAGAAAATTCGCACTTATCGGAAGTGCGGTTGGAGCTCTTTCGATGGCCGTGCTGAGCCTTCCCATAAACTATTACGTTATGTACCCTACATATATGACGGTTATGGGCTTTGAACTTAATATGATCGTCGGTGCATATCAGGCTATATACCCCGGTGTGAACGGTCTGTTTGCATGTCTTGCTCTCTTTAACGTTCCGTTTACATTCCTTAAGGGAGCCATCGACGTTTTGCTTACGTTTATAATCTATAAGAGACTGTCGGGTCTTCTTCACGGAAAAAGAGTTTGATAATATTTTGCGAATGAAAAGAAAAGGAGAATTTTTATGAGTATCCCTACACCTCTCAAAAGGATCTCTGATTTTGAATCTCTCGGATTCGGTATGTTTATCCACTTCGGTCTCTATTCGCTCCTTGGAAAAGGTGAGTGGGTAATGAACAGAGAAAAGATAGACAAGGAGGAATACAGAAAGCTTGTCGACAGATTTTCTCTTGAAAAATTTAACGCACGCGAATGGGTTCGCACCGCTAAAGGCGCGGGAATGAAGTATATGGTCCTTACCTCACGTCACCATGACGGATTCTCTCTCTACGATACGAAAGGACTCAATACTTACGATGCTCCTCATTCCCCGTACGGAAAGGATATCATTCGCGAGTTTGTCGATGCGTGTAACGAAGAGGGTATAGTACCGTTCTTTTATCATACCACTCTTGACTGGGACCGTGATGATTTTTACGGAGATTTTCCGAAATATCTCGAGTATCTGCGTGAATCGGTGAAAATAGTTTGCACAGAGTACGGGAAGATAGGCGGTCTTTGGTTTGATGGTAACTGGTCGCGCAAGGACGTTGACTGGGAAGAAGATAAGCTCTACGCTCTTATAAGAAAGTATCAGCCCGAGGCGATGATAATAAATAACACCGGACTCACTGCACGCGGAAGCACGGGTAATCCCGAGATAGACAGCGTTACGTTCGAGCAAGGAAGACCGAGCGCAAGAAATCTTGACGGAGCACCGAAATATCTTGCCGCAGAGATGTGTCAGACTATGAATCTCCACTGGGGATGCGGAAACTCGGATTTTATGACGAAATCCCTCCCTGAGCTCATAGAGACTCTCTGCTATTGCAGAAGATTCGGAGTTAACTACCTTTTGAATGTAGGACCTCTCGGCGACGGAAGTCTCGATACCCTTCAGACCGCGCTTCTTTCGAAGATCGGGGAATGGATCTCCTACACCGGAGACGGAATATACAAGGGAAGACCGTTTGGCGTTACGTGTGCCGATAATGCTAAGGACTTTGCGCTGAGATCTGATGAAAAAATAAATATATACGTTCACGGACTTGCGGTCACCGGTATAGCCAACGTTACCGACGACGACGGAGTTACCGGATGGAGAGCGTATACGGGTATAACCGAAAGGATCAAGAGCATCAAGTGGACTGACAACGGTGAAGAGCTGAGCTTTGAGCAGAACGGAGATACTCTCAGAGTTCATTGTACAGGCTATCCTTACGGAAGAAATCTCGTGGTAAGATGTGCCGAGTGTGAGCTTGAATGATGCGCGACTTGCCCATCATAGAAAATTTACAATATCACGTTATTATCGTTGTTGACTTGCATAGCATATTTGAGGTATAATAATACGGTATCAATATAATAACTTTACGTTAAGGAATTTTTAAAAATGAAGACTAAGAAAAACAGTATACTGCAGATCATTCTGTGGATAGTTCAGGGCTGTATTGTCGGTATAGGCGCGATCCTTCCCGGTGTAAGCGGCGGAACTCTTTGTTATGCCTTCGGTATATACAATCCCATACTCGAGGTCCTTTCAAATCCTATAAAGGGACTCAAGAAAAATTGGTTTATGCTGATATTCGTAATTCTCGGAGTAGGCCTCGGTTTCGTAGGCTTTGCGGGAGTTACCGAGTGGCTCCTCGGACTCAACGAGGCGGTAGTTCTCTGCGTTTTTATAGGACTCATCGCAGGAACGATCCCGGATATCTGGAAGGAAGCAGGCGAGCACGGAAGAAGCAAATTTTCGGTTATATCTCTCATTCTGAGCTTTGTAGCGATAACCATTGTTTTCTACGTACTTAAGGATGCGGGAATCGTGCTTCAGCCCGGATTTGTCAGTTGGCTTCTTTGCGGACTTCTTTGGGGGCTCAGCTTTATAGTACCCGGATTCAGCTCGTCCACTCTCATACTTTTCTTCGGTCTGTATGAGGAGATGTCGCGAGGAATTTCCCACCTTGACCTCAGCGTTATCATACCGCTCGGTCTTGCTATCGCAGCTACCTTCCTTCTCCTTTCAAAAGCTATGAAATTCGTTCTCGATAAATTCCACTCGGTGGTTTCTCACTGCGTACTTGGATTTGTTGTAGCAACAACGCTTATGCTTTTCCCGATAAACTCTCTTACGGAAAATCCGGATAAGATTGTCGTAAACCTTATCATATACGCTGTTTGCATCGTCTGCGGTGCTGTCGCCTCCTTCTTCTTCTCTGTGGCATGCAATAATATCAAAGCATCCGTAGCCGAAAAAGAAGAGCAGTAAAAGGAATGCGGTGATAAAGCCGCGATTCCCAATATATCAGAATAATCTTATCAAGAGTGGCGGAGAGACCGGCTTACCGAAACCACGGCAACCTGCATTAAGTAAGGTGCTAATCCCGGAGGATGAGAATTTTTAAGTCCCCTCCGAAAAAGGGGACTTTTTTAAAAGAAAAATATAAATAACTATAAAGGAATTACAAAAATGAGTGAGATCAAAAGAAAATTATTTACTTCCGAATCTGTTACAGAGGGACATCCCGATAAAATATGTGACAAAATATCAGACGCCATCCTTGACGAGCTTCTCAGACAGGATCCTATGTCAAGAGTAGCCTGCGAGACTACGGTTACAACGGGGCTTGTTATGGTAATGGGCGAGATCACTACAAATGCATACGTTGACTTTCAGACTATAGTAAGAGAAACTGTCAGAAACATAGGATACGATAGAGCAAAGTACGGCTTTGACTGCGATTCTTGCGCTGTGATCAGCTCTATTCACGAGCAGTCGCCCGATATCGCACTCGGTGTTGACCGCTCGCTCGAGGCCAAGGAAAGCGACGCTTACGATATAGGTGCAGGCGACCAGGGCCTTATGTTCGGATTTGCTTGCGATGAGACTCCCGAGCTTATGCCTCTTCCGATCTCTCTTGCTCACAGAATGGCAAAGAAGCTTACAGAGGTAAGAAAGAGCGGATGCATGCCCTATCTCCGTCCGGACGGAAAAACTCAGGTTACCGTAGAATACGTTGACGATAAGCCGGTAAGAGTTGATACGGTCGTTGTATCATCCCAGCACTCTCCCGAGGTGTCTCCCGAGACTATAAGAGAAGACGTTATAAATAACGTAATAAAGACGGTCGTTCCCGCAGAGCTTCTTGATGAAAATACCAAGATATACGTTAACCCCACAGGAAGATTCGTTATAGGCGGACCCGCAGGAGATACCGGCCTTACGGGAAGAAAGATAATAGTCGATACATACGGCGGATACGCCTGCCACGGAGGAGGAGCTTTCTCGGGTAAGGACCCGACAAAGGTAGACCGTTCGGCTTCCTATGCGGCAAGATATATTGCAAAGAACGTAGTAGCGGCAGGCCTTGCAAAGAAATGCGAGGTCCAGGTTGCATACGCAATAGGTGTGGCAAAGCCTGTTTCCGTTATGATAGATACGTCCGGAACCGCTGTAGTTGATGAATCGGCTATAGAGGCTGCGGTAAACAAGCTCGTTGACCTCCGCCCCGCTGCAATAATCGAAAAGTTCGATCTTCGCAAGCCCATATACTGCGACCTTGCGGCATACGGCCATATGGGAAGAGAGGATCTCGGTGTTGCATGGGAGAAGACGGATATTGCAGAGGCTCTCAAGGCAGAGCTCCTTGCATGAAATGTTTAACCTATTATGAAGATCGGCATATAATATCAGCAAAAGAACAGATACTGTGATCTTGCGAGGTATTATGTGATGAACGTTATCGGTATTATTTCTGATATTTTTATTGCCGCTATGGCGGTATTCGGACTGTGGTGCGCCATTCAGTTTCTTACTCTCGATCTTACTTCTCGCTCAAGTCTGAGATGTGCTGTGAGTATCAGTTCTCCCGAACGCATCGGTGACATGTGTGCGATAGTATACGAGATAGACAGATCGGCTCTCGTTGCAAAGGAAGAAAATTATGCTCTTCTCTTTGACGACAAGTCCTTGGCAGAGCTTGCCGCAAAAGAAATGCCGAAGGAGATATCCGAGCGTGTAGAACTCTACTTGCGCTTTTCGGATGAAAAATTTAAGGAAAAGGAGTAGCTCCGTACAGTACGGGGGAATTGATTTTGAAGCTTTTTTACGATAATACCCCCGAAAAGAAGAGTTCTCAATCGGCGGATAAAATTGAAGGAATAATCGATAAGGTAATATACAAAAACGATGAAAACGCATACGCCGTATGCGAGCTTGAGCTTGCCAACGGTGATTATCATACAATAGAGGGATATATGCCTCTTGTCTCTGAGGGTGACAGTGTTTGTGTTCACGGAAGATGGGTAATGAACGCAAAGTATGGGAAACAGTTTAAGGTTGAGCAGTATGAGAGAATTATCCCAAAAGGAATAGAGGATATACAAAAATATCTTGCCGGAGGCGCTATAAAGGGAATAGGCCCTGTGAGTGCCGCAAAAATCGTGGATAAGTTCGGTGAGAGCACGTTTGACGTGATGGAAAATCACCCCGAATGGCTTGCCGATATTCCCGGTATAAGTAAGCGCAAGGCGCGTGAGATAGGCGAGGAATATAAGAAAAAGTCATCCATGAGGGATACTATGATGTTCTTCCGTGACTTTTTCGGTATGACCGTTATAATGCGCATCTATAAGCGCTTTGGTAAGGATTCGATAAAGACGGTACGTGAAAATCCGTACGTGCTTTGCGATGAGATAGACGGCATCGGATTTGAAAAGGCGGATAAGCTTGCCGTCAGTATAGGTGTGGATCCTTTTTCAGGAGAGAGAGTCAGAGCGGGAATCATGTATTGCCTTGACAGAAATCTTAACGGAAACGGTCATATGTGTATGCCTCTCGAGCTTGTTTGCAATGAGACCTCACAGTCACTGCGCGTTGAGTACGATTCGGTCCTTGCCAATATAGGTATTCTTCTTTCGAGCGGAATACTTATGATGTATGAGGCGGACTCTGTCAAGTATATATATGCCAAGCCCGCATATTCGGTTGAGAGAAATATAGCCAAAAGGCTTCTCAGAATAAGCAGATACAGGCCGGTTTCCTTCGACACCGCCGAGATAAACGCCCTTATACAAAGACAGGAGCTTTTTTCGGGAATAGAGTATGCCGCAAAACAGAAGAAGGCTATTTACGCCGCTATAGAAAACGGACTTACAGTAATGACGGGCGGTCCCGGTACAGGTAAGACCACCGTAGTTCGCGCTTTGCTCAGCATATTTGAGAGCATGGGCTACAAGGTAGCGCTGTGTGCGCCTACCGGCCGTGCGTCTATGCGCCTTTCCGAATCCACCTCACACGCGGCAAGCACTATCCACAGACTTCTCGAGATGGAGTATCACGACGGTGAAGACAGAGGCTTTGCCAGAAATCACAGCAATCCCCTTGAAGAAGATATAATAATCGTCGACGAGGCGTCTATGATAGATTGCATGCTTATGAATTCGCTCCTTTCAGCCATGAAAAGCGGATCGAGACTCGTCATGATAGGAGATTCGGATCAGCTCCCGAGTGTAGGGGGAGGAAACGTACTCGGCGATATAATAGATTCGGGAAAATTTCCCGTTGTACGTCTTGACGAGATATTTAGGCAGGCGAAGGAAAGCCTTATAATCACAAATGCCCATGAGATAAATAAAGGTAATATTCCCGTCCTCGACAGAAAGGACAGCGACTTCTTTTTCCTTGAGTCTCAGGACGATAACGTAATAGCAAATACGGTAGCCTCACTATGCAAGACGAGGCTCCCTAAGGCGTATTCGGTTTCTCCTCTCAGTGATATTCAGGTGTTGACACCCACAAGGAAGGGAATATGCGGAACCGACGGACTTAACGTCCTTCTTCAAAGCATGCTCAATCCTCCGTCTCCGGATAAAAAGGAGCACGTCTGGAACGAGACTGTCTTCCGAGAGGGAGATAAAGTAATGCAGATGAAAAACAATTACGAGATGGCGTGGAATTCCTCGGACGACTACGAGGAGGGAAGCGGTATCTTCAACGGAGACGTCGGTATTATCGAGGAGATAAATCCTACCGACGGATATATGACAGTGCTTTTTGACAAAAGGCGCACCGAGTATGATTTCTCATTTCTTGAAGACCTTTCTCTCGCATATGCAATAACCGTTCATAAAAGTCAGGGCAGCGAATATCCGTTTATAATCATGCCTCTTGCCAACGCCCCGAAAATGTTGCTCACGCGCAATCTTTTTTATACGGCAGTCACAAGGGCACGAAGGATGGTTGTGCTCGTGGGAGACAAAAAAATCGCCGAAAGAATGGTTGAAAATAATCAACACTCAATGAGATATACGTGTCTCAGGGATATGATAGTCAATATGGAAGTATAATATGCGCATATCTGAATTTCTTACGTATTTGTTTTGTCCGCCGAAATGTGCCTCGTGCGGAGAGGCGATAGGCCTTTCTTTCCTTGATTCTCCATTGTGTCCGGAATGTCAAAGCAAACTTCAAGCCGAGTCCGCCGCAGTCTGCAGAAGATGTAAGAGACCTCTCGTCGAATGTCTCTGCTCCTCCGAGCAGGTCATCAACGGAGGATGCCTTTTTCATACAAAGCTCGGTCTCTACCACGGCGGAATACGTGAAAAGGCGATAAACGGAATAGTCTTTGAGATCAAGCGGTCGGCAGATAAACGCTTGTATGAATTTCTTGCGGACAAGCTTTGCGACAGCTCGGCAAAAGCCTTGGAACGCGCTGTGAAAATGAGCGGAGTCAAAGGTGCGGTCATAACCTACGTTCCCAGGTCAAGCGAGGCAATGATAGAATACGGACATGATCAAGCGTATTTGCTAGCACTTGCACTTTCCGAGAGGCTCGGTATCCCGCTTGTGAAAATAGCGGTCAGAGGCAGGCGCTCGGACAGAAAAATGAAATCACTTGCGTATGAGGAGAGATTTGCGGAGGCGGATAGCTCTTATCTGCCGTCAAATGATATATCCTCACTCGAGGGGATCTTTACGGTTATAGTTGACGACGTTGTGACAAGTGGTGCAAGCGTTCTTGCGGTTGCACGCATCGCACTGAAAAATAAAGCCCGGGGATTTGGTGTCATCTCTGTTGGTATATCAAAGTAAACCGACACTAAAACATAGGAGGTGTTCGAAATGACAAAGAAAAAATTTCTGACCTACTTTGCGCTTGCCGCGTCCTTGATAGTACTGGCTATAGCGCTCGTTAATCTGTCAAATATATGGGAGGGAATACAGTGGATCTTTGCGGTGCTCTCACCGATCGTTGTTGGGCTTTGTCTTGCTTTTGTCCTTAACGTTATTATGAGTGCTATTGAAAAGAAGCTCCTTTCTCCTCTCGAAAGAAGCGATAAAAAGATCCTGCGCAAGATGAAGAGGCCTCTTGCGATAATTCTCACTCTTCTCGTTGCGTTCGGCTTTCTTGCCGTTATTATATCGGTTATTTATCCCGCTCTTCGCGAATCGGTCGAGCTTATAATAAGAGAGCTTCCGGGATTTATGACCAAGCTCTCGGAGAATGTTCTTTTGTTCTTGAAAGAGCATAATATCCAATTCGAGTTTATCGGCGAAGGGGGAATAAACTGGGTAGCTATAGGAGACAAAATAATAAATTGGCTCAAGGATAACGCCAACGATATACTTAATATTACTACCGGAGTTGCAGGAAATATCTTCGGCAAGATATTCGATTTCATTCTTGCTTTTATTCTTGCTATATACGTTCTTGCGGGTAAAGAAAGAATACGCGATTTTTTCCACAATTTTTTCAAGGCCGTGCTTAAGCCCGCATCTGTACACAGGGTAGAGAGGGTATCAAAGCTTACCTATTCGGCTTTTGCAAGATTCATAACCGGTCAGATAACAGAGGCTGTTATTCTCGCATTGCTTTGTGCCTTAGGTATGCTTATACTGAGAATACCCATGGCTTCCGTGGTATCCGTCATCGTCGGCGTGACTGCGCTTATTCCGATCTTCGGAGCATGGATAGGCGGAGCGCTCGGAATGTTTTTTATTCTTCTGGTGGACCCGGTAAAAGCGGTCATCTTTATCGTATATCTTCTCGTTCTTCAGCAGCTTGAAGGCAATATAATATATCCGAAGGTGGTAGGCGAGTCTATAGGCCTTCCCGGAATACTTGTTTTGTGTGCCGTAACAGTTGGAGGAGGTGCCGCGGGCATTCCCGGAATACTCTTCAGCGTGCCGATAACGGGCGTTGTATATACTCTTCTTAAGGAGTTTATAGATAAGAAAAGAGATGAGCGCAATCAGATGGTTGCGGAGATGATATCCGACGGAGATCACATAAAAGAGGTTGGAGAGCTTTTGGATATCAAGGATCCCGAAAAGCTTTTCGAAGACGCTCCGGAGGATGAAGCATCTGCGGAAAATGACGGTGAAAAAGGACCTACGGAAAGTGAAAAAGAAGAAAATCCTAAAAAAATCTTCTTTCTGAAAAAGAAAAATAATACCGAAGAGAATGATTGATCCTTCGTGAAAATATTACCGCCGTTAAAGCTTTGTGCCCGGTGCGCATCCGAGCTTTTTAACGGCGGTTGTTTCATTTTTGTCGGCGGTATCTGTCAAGCGGCTTGCTTTTTTATTTTGAGACGCCAAAAAAACGGGTAAAACTGAAAAATTCCACGAATTTCATCAAGAAAAAAGCATATATAACTTGACATTCATATTGATTTGTGATATAATTATATTATATAGGAGTAGTGTGCCTACATTGCTGATTGACAAATCTTTGCACAACTCGGCAGTAATCGCCCGGTATCTTGTGCTGAACGTAAGCGGTATACGGCAGACGCACTCTTATATATGCCTTTTCGAATATCCTTATCGGAATATTTCGTAATGGCATAAACAATAAGGCTGTAGCAAAGGCCATAATATCATTTCCGCGCTTTTAGTCAAACGTGAAAAGCGACAATAACACCTTGAACTCCTGCCTTCGAAAAGCTCTGTAAGAGCCTTTACGGCGGGGAATATATGCGGTGTTGTTTTGTTGCGTCTTCATAGCCTCGCAAAATGGAAAATATGAGGGCTTAGAAACCGTATGACGTAACGGACGATTTTATACTCGGGGTGCTTTTAATTTGCGTATAACCCCTACAGCGGCAGATAGTATCCGCTCTTCGTGAAGTAGAACGGCACTCTGCGTAATATTGATAATAAGTCATTGATCATCGCGGGCGCGATCTGACGTATGCTGAATGTATACGCATGAACGGTGGTCATGGCGACAAAAAATCGATATTCTTTTATATGCGAGTTGAGATTGCTTCAGTGTCAAAAGAATATTTTTGGAGAGATAATGATGATAGACGGTAATAATATATCTTCTTGCGTGCATAGCGCAGGCAAAAAAAGAAGAAGATTTCTTGAACATTGGAAGCTCGTGTCGGTCTTCCTGATACTATACGATATGGTTGCATCAGCGGCCGCATACTTTGTCGCACTCTGGTTTCGTTTCGACTGCCGATACAGTGAGATACCTCGTGCTTTGCTGTTTGCCTGGATAAAGTTTGCCCCGATATTCGCCCTTGTCACTGTCGGCGTGCTGTGGATCTTCCGTTTGTATAAAAGTATCTGGAGATTTGCGAGCTTTGTTGAGCTTAAATGGATCACGCTCAGCTCATTGATACTAGGTATATTTCATTTTCTTTTTGTCACGTTTGTGTTCTGCAGAATGCCTATCTCCTATTACTTTATAGGAGCAGCGCTTCATTTTGTGCTTATTCTGTTTATCCGCTTTGCATATCGATTTGTGCTGTTGGAGAGGAAAAAGCATATAAGATCGCATCAGAAGGCTACCGCAAGTCGTGTTATGCTTATAGGTGCCGGTGCAGCGGGACAGCTGATACTTCGTGATCTCCATAATGCAAAAGAAGTAAACGAATGTGTATGCTGTATTATAGACGACAATAAAAACAAATGGGGACGCTTTATTGATGGCATTCCTGTAGTCGGCGGAAGAGACGATATCCTTCTTAACGTGGAAAAATACAGGATAGAAAAGATATTTCTCGCTATTCCGAGTTTGACTGCAGAGCAACGCCGCGACCTGCTCGATATATGCAAGGAAACAACGTGTGAGCTTAAAAATCTTCCCGGTGTATACGGATTGCTTTCCGATGACAACGTTACCGTCAAGGCAATGAAGGACGTAGCAGTAGAAGATCTTCTCGGCCGTGCACCGGTAAAGGTCAATATGGAAGAGATATATAGCTTTATTGCGGATAAGGTTATTATGGTTACCGGCGGCGGCGGTTCGATCGGCAGCGAGCTTTGCAGACAGATAGCAAAGCATAACCCGAAGCAGCTTATAGTTTTCGATATATACGAGAATAATGCCCACGCAATAGGTCTTGAGTTGAGAGATAAGTATCCGCAGCTTGACCTTGAGGTCCTGATAGGTTCGGTACGAGACAGCAAGCGTATAAATCAGGTGTTTGCAAAATATAAACCCGATGTAGTATATCATGCTGCAGCACATAAGCACGTTCCGTTAATGGAAGACAGTCCGTGCGAATCTATAAAGAATAACGCTATAGGTACGTATAAGACCGCATATGCGGCAATGATGAACGGATGTAAGAGATTTGTTCTTATATCTACGGACAAGGCGGTAAACCCCACTAATATTATGGGAGCATCAAAGCGCCTTTGTGAAATGATAATCCAGTCGTTCGACAGAAAGATCAGAGACGGCAGAATAGAGGATCTTTCTCCCATTCGCCTTCATGCTGATGATTCGGATATAGTGACTGCGGAAGCGTTCACAGGCTCGGCACCGAAGACAGAGTTCGTTGCGGTGCGCTTCGGCAACGTTCTCGGAAGTAATGGTTCTGTTGTTCCGAGGTTCAAGGAGCAGATAGCAAAGGGCGGACCCGTTACGGTAACGCACCCGGATATTATCAGATACTTTATGACTATTCCCGAGGCAGCGTCGCTCGTTCTGCAGGCGGGAACTTATGCCGACGGCGGCGAGATATTCGTACTCGATATGGGAGCTCCGGTCAAGATAGATACTCTTGCGAGAAATCTTATCAGACTCTCGGGACTTACTCCCGACGTGGATATCAAGATCCAATATACCGGTCTCCGTGCGGGCGAAAAACTTTACGAAGAAAAGCTTATGGCGGAGGAGGGTATGAGAACCACTCCGAATAAGCTGATACATATAGGCAGTCCGATAGCTTTTGATACGGACGAGTTCTTAGCTCAGCTTCCGCAGCTTATGACAGCCGCATACGAGGGAGAGGAAAGCACGATCCGCGAGCTTGTCTCAAGCGTAGTGCCTACGTATCACCCGGCAGGCGAACACGGAAGTGAGTATAAGGGTGAGGCATACGAGAATCAAATGGCGGCCGCAACAAAATAGATATTATTTCGAAAGATAATGTAAGATGGATAAGAATTTGTTGATCGTTGGTGCCGGAATATATGCTGTTGTTGCTTTTGAGATAGCGACGGATATGGGGTGCTTTGAAAAAATAGGGTTTGTTGACGATACAAAAAAATCGACACCAAACGGTATTGACGTTGTCGGTGCTGTGAAGGATATCGGTGAATTGTCAACCGAATACGGCAACATCGTAGTTGCTATCGGGAATCCTGAGGTCAGAGTGTCTTTACTTAAGCGGATCAAGCAAGAATTTTCGTACAGTATAGTATCGTTGCTATCTCCGAGAGCGTATATTTCGCCTTCTGCTGAAATTATGAGCGGTTGCATTGTTGAGCCTATGTCCGTAATTCATACAGGATGTGTGATATCTGATGGGGGTATCGTATCGGCAGGTGCGGTAATAAATCATTGCGCACATCTCGGCGAAGGCGTCCACGTTGACTGTAATGCTACTGTGTCGGGGTATTCTGTGGTTCCTTCCGGAGTGAAGGTGGCGAGCGGAACTGTATTTGGAAATTGAATAGGAACTTTGATCCTTATCTTTGATTGGACAAGAATATATTACTTAAAAAATGAGGAGTTTGTTTTATGTATAAGCATTTTTTTAAAAGACTGTTTGACTTTATCTTGTCCTTGATAGGAGCAGTAGTTCTGTTGCCGGTTTTTTTGATATTGGCGATCGTAGTATGGATCGATGATCCGGGACCGATCATTTTCAAGCAGCAGCGCGTAGGAAAAAATAAAAAGCTTTTTTGGCTCTATAAATTTCGTAGTATGAAGGTTAAAACTCCCGATCTCCCTACACATCTGCTTTCCGATCCGGAGCAGTACATAACCTGCGTCGGAAAAATACTCCGCAAGACAAGTCTTGATGAACTTCCTCAAATCTTTAATATTTTATTCGGACAGATGTCTGTGATAGGACCTCGCCCCGCACTTTGGAGTCAGGATGACCTTATCTCCGAAAGAGATAAATACAGAGCAAACGATATAAGACCGGGACTTACAGGGTGGGCGCAGATCAATGGTCGAGATGAGCTCGAAATTGACGTGAAAGCGAGGTTTGACGGTGAGTATACCGCAGCATTGAATGCAGGAAAATTCAAAGGCTTTGCTATGGATGTAAAATGTTTCTTTGGCACGATCTTAAGTGTATTGAGATCCGACGGTGTGGTTGAGGGCGGCACCGGTGAGCTTAATAAGCAGAAAACTGATGAAGAAAAGGAACTGATTGGAAAATGAAGTATTCGGTATTGATGTCTGTATATAAAAATGACTCCCCGCAGTTTTTGGCTTTGGCTTTAGAGAGCATATACGATAAGCAAACACGTAAGCCCGATGAGATAGTAGTCGTATTTGACGGACCGCTTACGGATGAACTTAACAACGTTCTGAATGATTTTTATGTCGGAAAAGAAGACGTTGTCTTTTATTATCCGCAGGAGATCAATCGCGGTTTGGGTGAGGCGCTCAGGATAGGATCTGAAAAATGTACAGGTGACTATATATTGAGAATGGATTCGGATGATATCAGTGATCCGGAAAGATTTGAAAAGCAAATAAAATATGTGGAGGAGCATCCCGAGATAGATGCTCTCGGTACGGATATAGCTGAATTTCAGGAATCCGAAAACGAGGAAAACAAAAGAGTTCGCGTATGCCCTGCCGAGCATGATGATATAGTTAAAATGGGTAAGAAACGCAACCCGATGAATCATGTAACGGCATGCATTAAAAGAACTGCTTTGCAAAAATGCGGCGGGTATAAGACCCTGCTTCTCCTTGAAGATTATTATCTTTGGTTGAATATGATCGCCGCAGGCTGTAAGCTTGCCAATATAAATGAATCGCTTGTTTACGTTCGTGTGGGAAATGGTTTTGATTCCAAGCGCGGGTCCAAAAAAAGGATCGAGGGCTGGAAGGTCCTTCAGGACTTTATGCTCGAACATAAGATGATAACCAAGCACGAGGCAAGAATGAATATGATCTATATATGGGGGTTTGTCAATACTCCCGTCAAGCTCAAAAAATTTTTATATGAAAAAATATTAAGAAAATAATTTGTCTCGTACGGCTCGTACGATCAAATAACTCAAATAATCAATTATAAAGCGAAAGGGTACAATATTATGAATCCACTTCAATCAAAGCTACTCGAAATGCTTACATGGCTTTCATCCTATCTTAATGAAAAAGGGTTGACCTATTACGTTATGGGTGGTACTATGCTCGGAGCTGTCAGACATCAGGGCTTTATTCCGTGGGACGACGACGTGGATATTATTATGCCCAGAGAGGATTATGAAAAACTCATAGAATACCTCAAGGAGCCTGTCGATCATTATGTTGTGGAATCCGTCTTCAGCCCTGAAAAGGATTTTATATATAATTACGCTAAATTTTATGATACAAATACCTCTATGACAGACCCTGCGAAGATTCCTGTCAAAAGAGGTGTGTTCATCGACGTGTTCCCGCTGGACGGAATCGGAAATACAATGGAGGAAAGCCTCAAAAACTATAAAAAAATAGATTTTCTCCATGGCTTGCTCGCTATGAAAAACTGCAAATTCAGAAAAGGCCGTAAGCCCTGGAAGAATGCAGCAGCCATATGCGGTTGGGTGCTACCCTTGAACAGAAAAAAATTAGCGCAGAAGCTCGATAAAAAATGTGCAGCTCTCCCGTACAAGGATTGCAAGTACGTCGGCTATCTTACAAGCACGTACCGAACACGAGAGATCATGGAAAAGGAAATATACGGAACTCCGACTCCGTATCAATTTGAGGGTATAACGGTATACGGGCCGGAAAAATTCGACGAATATCTGACCAATTTGTATCACGATTGGAGAAAGCTCCCGCCCGAGGATAAAAGAGTCTCAGTACATGATTTTGTTGAGATCGATTTGAATAAGCCGTACAGATAACTGATACGAATTATTACAAATATAAGCGGTAAGCTTTTTATCAGCTTTTATAATATGCGATACGTCGCTATTTCAAAAAGTATTCTACGGGTTTGAATAAAATCCGACAGAAAAAAGAGAAAACAAGTATAATTACAGATCAAGTTAAAGCAAAATTTATTTATAGAAAAGAAAAGATAGGAGAATACACCAATGAAAGCGATTATTTTTAATTCAGGACTCGGACACCGCATGGGAGATGAAACCAAAACTCACCACAAGTCCATGACTCTTCTTAAGAACGGAGAGACTATTTTCCATAGGCAGCTTCGTTTGCTCAATGCAGAAGGTATTAAGGATTTTATTGTAACGACAGGTCCTTTTGCCGATCAGTTGAAATCTGAGGCCGCTGATTTTCCGAATTGCAATTTCACGTTTGTACCTAACGACATATACGACAAGACAAACTACATCTATTCAATGTATCTTGCCCGCGAGTATATGAAGGATGACATGCTCTTTTTGCATGGCGATTTAGTCTTCAACCGCCGCCTTGTCAGAGACATTATAAATAGTCCCGATCCCAATACCGCTACGGTTAACTTTAAAAAGGCATTGCCCGAAAAGGACTTTAAGGGACGCGTTCGCGACGGAAAGGTAGTTGAGGTTTCTATCAATATATTTGATGACGATTGTTTTGCATTCCAACCCTTTTACAAACTGGATAAGTATACCACGTCCGCATGGGTCGGCAAGGTGGTGCAGTTCATTGACGAAGGTCAGAACCGTTGCTACGCCGAAAATGCGCTTAATGAAATTTTCCCTGCGCTTAATATTCGTGCATTCTCATACGAGGATTACTATGTAGACGAGATCGATAACATGGAAGACTATGCTCGCGTATCAACGGATATTTTGGCTTTCGACGAAGCGGATGAGAAAATTTTTGATATATAAATAATCATAATTTGTGGAAAAGAGGCTTTATGAATTCTAAAAATACTTGTACGTACGGTTATACTTCTGTCGAATACAATAGGTTCCGATCTTTTGCATGGAAAATGCTTCTTAGCTTCGGTATCACCTATATGTTTTTTTACAACGGCCGTCAAAACATTAATTTGGTAATGACACAGATGGCAGAAGGTCTCGGCTCTACTACCGCGGCTATGGGAGTGGTTTCATCGGCTCTGTTCTGGTGCTATGCATTTGGACAGTTGATAAATGGAAGACTCGGTGCATTTTTTGGTTACAAGCGCTTTATGATGTTTGGCGTTGCCGCTTCTGCCGTTATAAATGTTTTAATTTCATTCCAGCATTCTATCCCCGTGATCGCTATTCTGTGGGGCCTGAACGGATACTGTCAGTCTATGGTATGGTCTAACGGTGTCGGTGTGCTTAACAAGTGGTGGCCGAAGAAGCATCGAGGATTTGCTTCCGGACTGGCAACCGCTTTTTCGGGAATAGCGCAGGTAGTAACGTATATGACAGTTCTTCTGTGTATGGATATGAATCCCGAATGGGGATGGCGCGCAGCTTTTCGTTATCCTATGATCCCGATGACCTTGATGCTTATTGCTTTTGCCTTTTTGTTTAAGACTAAGCCCGAGGACGTTGGACTTAAGCCCTTTGAAGAGGAGGATAAAGAGGCAGAAGCTCGCGATACAGCTCTGTCTGCTCAAATAGAGCAGAAGGGATATCTGTATCCGTATAAGATGCTTTTCTCAGAGCCTAAGGTTATCGTATTTTGCTTGATTTCAGCTATTGCCGGTGTAGGACGCTACGGTCTTTTGACGTGGGTCCCCACGTACTTTACCGAATCGATGGGATTATCTATCAAGGAGGGAATATTCTCTTCGATTTTACTGCCGACGGGACAGGCGTGTGCTATCTTCGTTTTCCCGCTTATTACCGACAAGGTTTTCAAAGGTAAGCGAGAGCCTATGCTGGCACTTGCATCTGTTGTTACGTTTATTGGTATGATAGCCCTTGCCTTTATTAAGACTCAGACCCCCGCTTCGCTGATGCTGTTTGTTGTGGGTGTTTCCGGAATGGTAACCGGTGTTATTTGGGCGGTTGCCGGTGATATGGGCGGACGCGCTTTCTCGTCCACGGTAGTAGGAATTTTGGATTGGGCTGTTTATATGGGTGCTGCTATTCAGGCGTCCGTATTTGGCTTTGTGAAGGATACTTTCGGCTGGCCCGCAATATTTATTACGATCGGATGCCTTTACATTATTATGCTTATATTGACCTTGGCAGCCCGCAATATGAAAATGCGCAGACTGTAATAAGCGGGTTGAACGTTACAAGGCTTAGTATATGTTTAAAGTCAAAGCGTAAAACGGCTAAAACGGAGATCGCTTAACGTTTGGAGCTTGAGATAGAGCTATTGCTCTTAATTTAAAGCTTGATGAGAAGGTTTTGACTGAATATATCCGATATCTTTGCAACATTTATTTTTACATAAATTATCAAGAGATTAATAAAGATTGGTATTCTAAAATGATTATTTTGCATATAGCGGCTATAAAAAACAACCCGTATAACGGTGTTTGTGTGGTTGTTCCCGAACATATAAGAGCTCAGAAAAAGTATTGTGATGTAGCTTTTTTGAATGTTTTGGACGAAAGAATAGACGGTTTGGAAAATCAGTATACGTATAGCGAGTATAAATTTGTATCTGAGCTTCCTTCGCCTTTTTCAAAACCCGACTTGGTTGTTTTTCATGAAATCTACAATATTAGCTTTGTAAATATATCGAGTGAGTTAAGAAAAAATAAAATTCCGTATATTATAATTCCTCACGGTGGGCTGACGCGTGAGGCGCAGAATAAGAAGAGACTTAAAAAGCTTGTTGCTAATCTTTTCTTCTTCAGATCATTTATTTACGGTGCGAAAGCTCTTCAATTTTTGTCGGACAGAGAGAAAAACAATACTACAGTGTCAACGAGCAATTTTGTTGCTACCAATGGTGTCTGTATTCCTGAAAAAAGGAAACTTGCGTTTGGATCTGAATCAATAACGCTTTTATATATCGGCCGATTAGAATTTCACATAAAAGGTATAGATATATTACTTGATGCTGTAAAGCTCAATGAGGCGCTTTTCAGAGAAAAAAACATTAAGCTGAAAATGTTCGGACCGGATGCTTTGGGGCGCTTTGATTACATTTTAAATATGATTGCCGAGAGGCAGATAGCGGACATTGTATTCTTGGAGCATGAAATAAGCGGCAAGGAAAAAGAGGATCAACTTCTCCAATCCGATGTCTTTATTCAAACTTCACGTACCGAAGGAATGCCCATGGGCATAATAGAAGCAATGAGCTATGGACTTCCGTGTATTGTTACCAAAGGAACCTCATTGGGTGAAATAATATCAGAAGGCGACTCGGGATGGGTTGCAGAAACCAATGCTGAGTCTGTAGCAAAAGCTATACTTCAATGCATTGCGGAAAGAGAATACTGGACACAAAAGTCCGAAAATGCACTTTCTCTTGTTAAAAATAAATTCGGGTGGGAAAAGGTTGCAAAAGAAACACTTTCCATCTATGAAAAAGTACAATAAAACAGATTATCAAATAATATGAAGGAGTGTTTTTATATGTCTCTTTATGAAAAAATCTTAAATAAGGAAGAATCAATTTCTCTTGTTGGCCTCGGATATGTAGGCATGCCTATTGCTGTTGCATTTGCAAAAAAGGTTAATGTCATAGGATATGACCTGAATGCAAAAAAGATAGAACTCTATAAATCCGGAATAGATCCTACAAATGAAGTTGGAAACGAAGCAATAAAAAATACTACTGTTGAATTTACGTCCGATGAAACGAAATTGCGTAATGCAAAGTTTCATATTGTGGCAGTTCCGACGCCTGTATATGATGATCACACCCCCGATCTATCGCCTGTTGAAGGCGCAAGCCGTATAGTTGGAAGAAATTTGACCAAGGGAAGTATTGTTGTTTTTGAATCAACTGTCTACCCCGGCGTTACCGAAGAGATATGTGTACCGATACTTGAAAAAGAGTCCGGTCTTAAGTGTGGTGTAGACTTTAAAGTAGGTTATTCTCCTGAGAGAATCAATCCCGGTGACAAGGTGCATAGATTGGAAACGATCGTTAAAATCGTTTCCGGCATGGATGAAGAGTCTTTGGATGAGATTGCAAAAGTATACGGGCTTGTTGTTGAGGCCGGCGTACACAGAGCATCGTGTATTAAAGTGGCAGAGGCTGCTAAAGTTATAGAAAATAGCCAGAGAGATATAAACATCGCTTTTATGAACGAGCTTTCTATAATATTTAATAAATTGGGCATTGATACAAAGTCTGTCCTTGAAGCGGCAGGGACTAAATGGAATTTCCTTAAATTCTATCCCGGTCTTGTAGGTGGTCACTGTATAGGAGTTGATCCTTACTATCTTACGTACAAGGCAGAGCAAGTAGGTTATCATAGTCAGGTTATCTTGTCCGGACGTCGCATAAATGACGATATGGGTAAATATGTGGCAGAGAATGTAGTAAAAAGCTTGATAAAGGCTGATAAAACAGTTAAAAACGCAAGGGTGGCAATTTTAGGCTTTACTTTCAAGGAGAATTGTCCCGATACACGAAATACAAAAATATTTGACATAGTTAAAGAACTTCGTGAGTACGGAATCGAACCGACTATAGCAGATCCTATTGCTGATGCAGAAGAGGCTAAACACCTTTACGGTATAGAATTTGTTGATATGGATACGATTTCCGGTATGGATGCTGTGGTTTTGGCGGTATCGCATGAAGCGTTTGCAAATTTTTCAATGCAGAGAATAGACGAATTCTTTGAAGAAGAAGGAAAGAAAGTTCTGTTGGATATCAAGGGCATTCTTAACAGAAAAGAATATGAAGCAGAAGGCTATTTATATTGGAGACTTTAACTATGGGATATAAACATTTAATATTTCCAAAAGGGTCATTATTCCTTGTAACAGGCGGAGCCGGATTTATTGGCTCAAATCTTTGTGAGGCTATACTGGCGCTTGGATACAAGGTTCGTTGCTTGGATGATTTATCTACGGGAAAACAGTCGAATGTAGATATGTTTGCAGACAACCCCAACTATGAATTTGTCAAAGGGGATATAAAGGATTTTGACGTTTGCATGGAAGCATGTAAAGGCGTTGATTACGTTTTGAATCAAGCTGCTTGGGGAAGCGTTCCGAGGTCAATTGAGATGCCGCTTTTCTATTGTGCTAACAATATTCAAGGAACACTTAATATGATGGAGGCTGCGAGGCGAAATAACGTAAAGAAATTTGTTTATGCATCCAGCTCTTCCGTATATGGCGATGAACCTAATTTGCCTAAAACAGAGGGACGTGAAGGCAATCTTTTGTCTCCTTATGCACTCACAAAAATGTGTGATGAAGAATGGGCAAAACAGTACACGAGACATTATGGTCTTGATACGTACGGGCTTAGATATTTCAATGTTTTCGGCCGCAGACAGGATCCGCACGGGGCGTATGCTGCTGTCATTCCCAAATTTATAAAGATGCTTCTGAATGATGAACAGCCGACAATTAACGGTGACGGAAAGCAAAGTAGAGATTTTACTTATATAGAGAACGTTATCGAAGCTAATCTCAAGGCGTGTCTTGCTTCGCATGATGTCGCAGGTCAAGCGTTCAATGTAGCATATGGCGGTCGTGAATATCTTATAGACATATACTATTCATTGACAAAAGCACTCGGAAAAAATATTGAGCCTAATTTCGGCCCTGATCGTAAGGGAGACATAAAACATAGCAATGCAGATATATCCAAAGCGAGAAAAATGCTTGGATACGATCCCGAATATGATTTTGCAAAGGGACTCTCAGAAGCAATAGAGTGGTATAAAGAGAATTTGTGATATTGTATTGTCGTATTATCTTATGTTCGTAACAAACAATTATTATTGGAGAAGATAAAATGAATGGTTTTATAAATAAAACTATTAATAAAATCAAAAATGCAATGTCACTTTTGGTATCACAAAATGATCTTGAAACAGAAGAAGGCCGCTCAAGAGAAAGAGAAAAAAGAATTTTGTGGTCTGCTGCTACAGCAGCGTTGGCCAAAGTTATAAGTACGGCTATACCTCTTATAACCGTGAAAATAACGTTGTCATACTTAGGAGATGAGCTTTACGGCCTATGGGCTACAATAATATCTTTTTTCTCTCTGTTTGCTTTCGCCGATTTGGGACTTGGAAACGGCTTGCAGACCGAGCTGAGCCGAGCAAGCGGAAAACAGAATAATTCGGAAAAGTGTAGGAAAATCGTTTCCAGTGCATATTTAATGATTTCCGTTGTGGCTATGCTTCTTATCATGGTGTTTGTTGTTGTTTTTCCGCTTGTTGACTGGAGCGGTCTTATGTCAGCCGAAAGCAGTACAGCAAAAGCTATGACTTCTACTTTTGTCATGGCCATCTTTCTCTCAAAACTTGTAGGCATACCTGTTTCACTCGTTCAACGTACCCAAAATGCTCTTCAAGAGGGATATATTTCGAATATATGGTCGTCACTTGGAAGTGTGCTGAGTTTAATTGTCGTAGTTGTTTTCGCGTCGTTGGATTTAGGTCGCGCCCAGATGATGTGGTTTTCTTCTTTTGCTGTTGTAATCACATCGTTGCTTAATTCATTGTTTTTTTATGTAATCAAGAGACCCGATCTTAAACCTTCGATTCGTTTCATTGACTTTAAAATAACGAAGTTGCTTTTATCAACCGGAATACTGTTTTTTATTCTTTCAATAATTACTTCCGTTAGCTTGTCGCTCGACAATTTTATTGTTGCTAAGGTGACCAGCTTGTCTGAAACAACACCGTATTCGATTGCATATAAGGTGGCAAGTTTTATAGGTATTATTTCTACTATGCTCAGCACACCTCTTTGGGCGGCTAACGGGGAAGCATTGGCGCGAGGAGAATATTCGTGGGTCAAAAAACAAACAGTAAAAATGACTAATGTCTCTTTTGTACTTTCTTTTTTGGCTTCTGTCTTTTTAGTTGTTTTGTCTAAGCCTGTTTTGGGATGGCTTGGTTCCGGAACACAAGTGTCGTATTCGATTCTTATAGGTATGTGTTTTCAACAAATTCTTATTGCCACTGCAAACCCCGCTTTTATGGTACTTAATGCGAGCAGAAAAATCAAGATACAGATGTTAATGTATGGAATTTATTCAGTACTGTCAATTTCACTGAAGTATGTTCTTGGACAAATGTACGGTGCAATTGCTATAGCTTGGGTAGGTCCGATTTGTTATCTTGCAATAATATGTCCGTTTGTGGCTTGGTCAGCACGTAATGTCTTAGGAGGCAAGAAATGATTGTAGCAATCTTGTTTATTCTTTTGGGTGCGGTTCTGGCTGTTTTTGCTCCTGCTCTTTTTGTGCTTTTTTTTGGCCTTTTTGGATCAGATACCGAAGCTATGGGCTTCATGGGATATTTCAGCAAGTATGTTTCGTACTATGATTCTATCATGCTGGTTTTATTATTTGTTGCGTTGGTTTCTGCCGTTTTTCGCTCATTGAGAAATAACGTGACAATACCGGTTCGAAAAAAGTTAGTTCTGTCGATTGTGACGATGATAGTAATGATGCTGTCGGTAGTTCTGTTTTTTGTACTCAATCGCGCTGAAGGAAGCTTGGTAGTAAGGTCTCTGAAGGCTATAACAATATACGGACCGGCTATTTTTGTGATTTGGATATTGGAGCCTATAACATTCAAAAACGGAAAGAGCTTATTGTTTAAATACTTATTTGTGCAGTGTGCTATTGCTTTTGCAATTATTTATTTAACGAGAATAGGAATCAATTTTTGGAATAATTTCAATTCCGGTTATTATAACGGAGCTTATTACTATACAAACGAGTATAACGATATGGTAGCATTGCCCAGCAACTTTTACTTAGTTTTCAGCAACAGCAAGAACGAAAACTTTTTGAGAGCTGCACAGTTCCATAATTCCAACGGTCTTGGCTTCGCTGCGGCTACGTTTATGTTTTTGACATTGGAAAAGGCATTTGTCGAACAGAAAAAAATAATTAACAAGATTTTACTTGTGTTTTTGGCTGTTTTGGCATTCTTGCTATGGTGTAACAGTGAAACAAAAGGTGTAATAGTAGGTATACTTATAGGCGCTTTTGTCTATATCTTCAAAGGAACAATAAATAACAGAGGTGCGCTCAAAGCATCCACAGTGCTTCTTATAACGGGAATGTGTGCTTTGATACCGGTAATCGCTTATTTGATTTTCAATGAGGGTGATGTTCTTTTTTCCACAATAATCTCTTCGCTTGACAGCAGAGATGGGTTGATGAAAACTCTGTTTGATAATTTCGGTGAATTCTTTTTACTTGGTAACGGAGGAAATTTGGATGAGGCGGTAAGCCGAAATATTGACCCTCACTTTTTACCTTTTCGAATATACATAATGTACGGGATAGGCGCTGCTGTTTTGACATTTATCCTTTGCTTTGTTTCACCTATAAGATTAATGTTTAACAAAGCTGCAAAAAGTATTTATTGTATAACTTTACTTTCTATAGCTGTATTTGTTGGTTCGACAAACAACCTTACTGCGGTAGCTTTGTTCTGGATCATTCTCGCGGAAGCTTTTTTGGAGGTTTGCCGCGCTGAAAAAGATGATGTTGAAGAGTTACCCACGCAGAAGAAAAAGTTTATTAATTTTTGTTGGGAGTGAAATGAGTTTGAATCTTAATTCTGTTATGATGAAGCTTGAAAAAGTGTTTTTTTCTTCAGTGTCGCTGAATGAAAAAAAAAATAAGCTGGGATACAAAAAGCAGTATGAAGATAAATATGTGAGGATATATAAAAGATCTTTACTTAATAAGAGGATCTTGTCTACCTTTGGAACTTATGCCGTTGCGCAAAGTGCACTCGACCCCAATAAACTGTTTTTATATCCTAACGTTAATTCTAAATATCATAAAACTATTCATCTAAACTCAAAAACTTTTCCGGGATTGATTGGCGGAAGTAAAATACAACAGTGTATGCTTGTGCCGTATATGCGCAATGTAGCGGGAAAGCAGTTTGTTAAATCAATTAGGTTGAATGTTATAACCGACAAGTGTCAAGTTTTTCACAATTTTCCCGCGAGGGGAAGTGAGTTTGAAGGAAGATCCATATACGGTGACGAATTAAGATTTGAAGAAAGTGCAGTTTGGGATCTTCCAAATCATAAGTATCCAAGTATGAACGTCAATTGCGCCGCGGTTGAAAAATATTTTCCGTACCTTCCCCAAAGTGTTTACGAGTATCACCCTATGTTGAATACCGATGAGAATTTTATGGATGTTTATAAGAACGGAGGATTTGGAAAATCTCATATTGCATTCGCAGACGGAGTCGAAACTGAGGTGAGTCGCTTCTATTTTCCAAAGAGATGCGCAGAATCTAATTCGTTTTTCCATATAGGCGGAGAAGAGCCGGATTATAAAATGACGGTTATAGGAACATACAGAACCAACAATAACGGGCACGGTGTAAGGACTGTGGTTTTTGCAAGCAGCGACGGTGGAAGAAATTGGTTTGCAAAATACGAATTCGGAGATATGGGAGAGTATGAGTTTACCCAAGGAGACGCAGATTGGCGTACAGCCTTCGGTAATCCTATAGATATTACTGCACTTCAAAATCTCAATGAGGAATTAGTACTCAGAAGGCGAAGAATGGTTGTGCCCACCGAATCGGATAAAGAACCAAAGTGTAAGTTTATTTGGGAAGAACCAATACCAATAAAGGCTTTGAACCGCGGAAAAACAGCAATTATTACTACAGACGTTCCCCACGGAATGGAAACCGGTAATATAATTGCTATACAGTCAAAGCACGCAAACTGTTATATTCCTTTGTGCAATGATCTCGTTAGTGAGAACAGCGGAGGAAATTCAACTCTGTTCAAAATTAATGTGATCGATAAATTGTCATTTGAGATATACGAGTGTGTTTCTTCGTCGGAAAATAATATTTGTTGTCGACACATTCATCAAGTAAATCGTATAAAAGACGGTTGGCTGATAGGAAGTGGAGAAATTTATCCGAACGGTTGGCTACTTTATATGCAAATGAAAGAAGCCGATACTTTTTCAATAAAAAATGCATATGAAGAATTTGCTATATACAGATTGAATTCAAGTGAAAAGTCTGTTCAGCGCACGCTGGGTTCTATATTACTTGACGATGAGGAACAAACTCTGATATATGCTTCCGATCATGATACGTTGAGTAAGAACTGCATTGAGACACCTGACGGAAGAACTATCTCTGTTTCTCGTAGCTCTGTGGGCGTGTACAGAGGGCACTTGAAAAACGTAGATGATAGAAATAAGTTTTCTGTCATATATGAAGCCCGTGAGCCTTCTTTCTTTTTTAAAAATATAAACTCATGTTTAGTTTTTGGCGGTCAAAGAGGCGAACTTGCAATAAGCTATGACTTTGGCGAGAACTGGAATGCGTATAGAATAGATACAGAGATGTTTGTTTACGGCGGCACCAATTTTTACTATTCCGTTTTGGGGGATTATATAATAGAACTCAAACCTTCGTAACTAAATGAAATCACAGAAGAGGTTAACAATGTCTGCTTTTAAAAGGTTATATAACAAAATTGAATGGCGCTTGGCTAAAGGGGAAAAGGTATGTGAAATCCTCCGAAAGCGCGGAATGAAGATCGGTAAAAACTGCGAACTGTATAAGGATGTACTTTATCCCGGAGAACCTTACTTATGTAGCTTTGGAGATAATGTAAGAGTAACAAGCGGCGTTAAGTTCATAACTCATGACGGTGGAGTTTGGGTGTGTCGTAACAACGGTCAGCTTACGGATGCAGATGTATTCGGTAAGATCATAGTAGGAAATAACGTACATATAGGCGTAAATGCTATAATAATGCCCGGGGTGACCATCGGAAATAATGTAGTTATAGGGTGTGGTGCTGTGGTTACACGTGATATACCCGATAATTCAATTGCTGTAGGTGTTCCCGCCAAGGTAATAGAGTCTTATGACGAGTATCTTGAAAAGCTTTCATCAAAATGCGATTATACAAAGCATATGTCCTACGAAGAAAAGAAAAAGTATTTAATTGATAAATTTTCAATTGAGTGATCTTATCAATAAGGAGTAGAATTTTGTTGAAAACCATACTTTATATTGGACGCTTTGGAGATGAAAATTCATCTTCCTACATTCGAATTTTTAATGTTGCCAAAAGCGTGTTAAGTGAAAACACCCGTGTGGTTATGGCATCGTATTTGACGGGGTATGCAACTGTTTTAGACGGTGATAATATCGATAAAATAGATATGCATCAAAGTATACGCGGATATAACTCTGTTAAGTCTATTGCAGAACTTTATTTTGCAAAATGCGCTTTCTCCTTTTTCAGAAAGTGCGTAAAAGAGTTTGCTCCTCAAAAAGTAGTATTGTATAATGAGACTTATGCTTTGTCGAAAAAGGTAATAAAGTTTTCAAAGAAAGCTCAAATAGAAGTTTTTATAGACGCTACCGAGTGGTATGAGGTACCTCCCATATCAAGACTGTCATTGTATTTGTTTGCCAAAAGCGTAGATAGACGTATACGCTTTCTAGATAAAAAAACTAATGGAATAATTGCTATAAGTAAATATTTTTATAAATATTATACTGATAGAGAGATTCCTTCTTTTCGTGTTCCCCCCATCATAGACTCAAATTTTAAAGGTGTTTACGAATGTATACATTCTTTGGGGACTCCGGTGCGATTGGTCTATGCAGGTTCTCCCGGGACCAAGGACTTACTAGTTCCGATTTTTGATGCTTTGGAAACTATCAACCGCCCAGAGATAGCGGTTTCCTTTCATTTGTTTGGCGTTGATGACCGTGATGTAAAAAAACTCTGGAAGGATACGGAGCTGAAACGTATAGGTATATATTGTCACGGTCGTGTTTCACATGAAACGGTTGTAAATGAAGTCAGAGAGTCGGATTTTACTGTCCTTCTCAGAAAAAAAGAAAGATATGCTTTGGCCGGATATTCAACTAAGGTTTCGGAAAGCCTTTCTCTTGGAACTCCGGTTATATGTAATAATATCGGCGGAACGGATGCAGACATAACTGACGGATCAACGGGCTTTCTTTTGGATGATTACAAGAGCGATACTGTTGTTTTGCTTTTGAAAAATATACTTTCTATGGATACCGATAAATATTCTGAGATGCGTTTGAAGTCTTTTGAATTTGCGAAAAAAATATATTCCGGATCAACATATTCGGAGGGAATCAAGAGGTTTTTAGGAGTATGATAGAAAAATATCTGACAGACAAAAGAAAAGTTTTATTTTTTGTTGATAGTTTCAAAGGCGGAGCCGGAAACGTTGTACAAATACTGGCGAGAAGCTTTACGGATCGCGGGTGCAAGGTGACCGTTTGTTGCATTGAGGGAACAACCAGCGGCAGACATCCACTTGACGGTGTTGACGTTATTGGTGTTAAGAGCGGTTGGCACGGTCGTTTGAAGTTTATTGATCACATATTTAAGGTGAAGAAAATTATCAAATCAACAAACCCCGATTGCGTAATTTCCTTCCTCTTTGGTATTTCGGCCGTTGTCGGAGCTGCGGTAAGTAAAAAAAGAGATTATACTTTTGTAACATCTGAAAGAAGCAATCCTGCAGCACTGAAACCGCACGGTATTATCAAAAGCATGGTCAGAAGTGCATATGCAAAAGCGGATTCAATAGTTGTTCTGTTTGATGCCTTCAAGAACCTTGAAAATTCTTTGTTTGTTGATAAGTGTGTTACGATACCAAACCCGGTTCCTCTTATGAAGCCGTGTGCCTCGCTTAGTCACGAAGAAGTTACCTTTGTGACAATAGCGAATGAAGGCCCAGCTAAAGGACTTGACTTGCTTATAGCTGCTTTTGCCAAGGTTATAAAAGAGGGACATAATGCAAAATTGTATATTTACGGAGATATTAAAAGCAATTTGATACCGGAAATGATAGCGAGCAACTCTCTTGAAGACAACGTTATTCTGGCAGGATATACACATGATGTTGAAAAGGTTTTGTCAGAATCTGATGTTTATATAATGCCATCAAGGCATGAGGGATTTCCTAATTCTTTATGTGAGGCAATGTCCGCCGGAAAAGCATGTATTGCTTTTGAATGTCATGCCGGTATTGGAGAATTGATCCAAAATTATGTTAACGGAGTTCTTGTTCCTAAAGAAGACGTTGATAAAATGGCTTCTGAGATAAAGAATCTGATCGATAATTCTGAAAAGATTAAAATATACGGTGATAATGCACGCAAGATTTCAGACATATATAATGTTAACGCAGTTACAGATATGTGGGATAGTCTGCTGGCAAATATCGTAAATACTCGTTAAAAGGCGGAGGTTAAAAAATGTCCTTATTCACAAATAAAACCCTATTAATAACCGGCGGTACCGGATCTTTTGGCAACGCCGTGCTTAACCGTTTTCTGCGCACGGATATCGGCGAGATCAGGGTATTCTCGCGCGACGAAAAGAAGCAGGATGATATGCGTCACGAATTCCAGGCTAAGATGCCTGACGTTGCAGATAAGATAAAGTTCTACATCGGTGACGTAAGAGATATTCAGTCTGTTCGCAATGCTATGCACGGAGTAGACTATATATTCCACGCAGCTGCACTTAAGCAGGTTCCTTCCTGTGAGTTCTTCCCGATAGAGGCTGTAAAGACCAACGTACTCGGTACCGAGAACGTGCTTACCGCAGCTATAGAGGCAGGCGTTAAGAATATCGTATGTCTTTCCACGGATAAGGCCGCTTACCCTGTAAACGCTATGGGTACATCCAAGGCGATGATGGAAAAGGTTATCGTTGCAAAATCCAGAACAGTAGATCCCGCAAAGACAAAGATCTGCTGCACACGTTACGGTAACGTTATGTGTTCTCGCGGTTCTGTAATTCCGCTTTGGATAGACCAGATCAGAGCAGGAAACCCCATCACCATTACAGACGGATCTATGACAAGATTCATTATGTCTCTTGACGAAGCCGTTGACCTCGTGCTCTTTGCTTTCGAGCACGGCGTAAGCGGAGATATCCTTGTTCAGAAGGCTCCTGCTTGTACTATTCAGACACAGGCTGAGGCAGTATGTGAGCTTTTTGGTGGTGATAAGAATAATATAAAGGTTATCGGTATCCGTCACGGTGAAAAGATGTACGAAACTCTTCTTACAAACGAAGAATGTGCAAACGCTATAGATATGGGTGATTTCTACAGAGTACCCTCTGATAAGCGCGGACTCAATTATGACAAGTACTTCAATCAGGGTGACGCTGAAAGAAATACACTCACCGAGTTTAATTCAAGCAATACAAAGCTTTTGACAGTGGAAGAAACAAAGGCTAAGATAGCGAGCCTTGCATATATTCAGGAAGAGCTCGCAAAGATGGAGAAGTAAGATGAAAATACTCATAACGGGCGCGGCAGGCTTTGTAGGGAAAAACCTTACCGAAGCACTGAAAAATATCCGCGACGGTAAGGATAGAACACACCCGAGTCTTAAGGTGGACGAGCTGTATCTTTACGATATAGATACAGACCCTGAACTTCTCGATGATTATTGCGAGAAAGCAGATTTTGTTTTTAACCTCGCCGGCGTTAACAGACCGCAGGATCCCGAAGAATTTATGCAGGGGAATTTCGGCTTTGCATCAACGCTTCTCAATACTCTCAAAAAGTATAATAACAAGTGCCCTGTGATGATATCTTCTTCAATACAGGCTACATGCATAGGCCGTTATGATAGCGATTACGGAAGAAGCAAGAAGGCAGGCGAAGAGCTCGTCTTCTCTTACGGAGAAGAAACGGGAGCAAAGGTGCTTGTATACAGATTCCCGAACCTTTTCGGTAAGTGGTGCAGACCTAATTATAACTCTGCTGTTGCTACGTTCTGCAACAATATTGCAAACGATCTTCCGATCACCGTGAACGATCCTTCGGTTCAGCTTGAGCTCCTTTATATCGATGATCTTGTTGATGAAATGATAGCAGCTCTTGAGGGAAGGGAACACAGATGTGAGTTTGAAGGCATAAACACTGTGCTTTGCGATAACGGAAAGTACTGTGCTGCTCCCGTGACCCATAAGGTAACGCTTGGCGAGATAGTCGAGCTTCTCAGCAGCTTCAAGGATCAGACAAGCACTCTCGTTATGCCGGAGATTCCGTATAACAGCTTTGCAAAGAAGCTTTACAGTACCTATCTCAGCTATCTTCCCAAGGAAAAGGTTTCGTTCCCTTTAAAGATGAATGAGGATGCAAGAGGGAGCTTTACAGAGCTTCTCAAGACCGAGAAGTGCGGACAGTTCTCGGTGAATATATCAAAGCCCGGTATTACAAAAGGTCAGCATTGGCATAACACCAAATGGGAGTTCTTTATCGTAGTCAGCGGAAAAGGACTTATACAGATGAGAAAGATAGGCACGGATGAGGTGCTTAACTTCGAGGTGTCGGGAGAAAAGATCGAGGCAGTACATATGCTTCCCGGTTATACTCATAATATAATCAATCTTTCAGAGACAGAAAATCTTGTAACGGTAATGTGGGCAAACGAACAGTTTGATGCGAATCATCCGGATACATTTTTTGAGGTGGTAGAATAATGGAAATGAATATTAAACTTGATTACAGCGATGTAAAATTTAAGGATAACGGCAAGCTTAAGCTTCTTATCATCGTCGGTACGCGCCCCGAAATTATCCGCCTTGCAGCCGTTATAAACAAGTGCAGAGAGTACTTTGATACAGTACTCGCACATACAGGTCAGAATTATGACTATAACCTCAACGGAGTTTTCTTCAAGGATCTGAAGCTTGCCGATCCCGAGGTTTATATGGATGCGGTAGGCGATGACCTCGGCGCTACGGTCGGAAATATCATAAACTGCTCGTATAAGCTTATGAATCAGATCAAGCCCGACGCACTTCTTATTCTCGGCGATACAAATTCCTGCCTTTCGGCTATAGCTGCAAAGAGACTTCATATTCCGATATTCCATATGGAGGCGGGAAACAGATGTAAGGATGAATGTCTGCCCGAAGAGACAAACAGAAGAATAGTCGATATCATTTCAGACGTTAACCTCGCATATTCCGAGCATGCAAGAAGATACCTCCATGAGTGCGGTCTCCCGAAGGAGCGTACGTATGTGACAGGCTCTCCTATGGCTGAGGTGCTTCATGCAAATCTCAAGGAAATAGAAGCATCCGACGTTCATAAACGCCTCGGACTTGAAAAGGGTAAGTATATCCTCCTCTCCGCGCACAGAGAAGAGAATATTGATACAGAGAAGAACTTCAACAGTCTCTTTAACGCGATAAACAAGATGGCGGAAAAGTACGATATGCCTATCCTCTATTCCTGCCACCCGAGAAGCAGAAACAGACTTGAGAAGAGCGGATTTAAGCTTGACCCGAGAGTTATACGCAACGAGCCTCTCGGCTTCCACGATTATAACTGTCTCCAGATGAATGCTTTCGCGGTGGTTTCCGACAGTGGAACTCTCCCCGAGGAATCCAGCTTCTTTACAAGCGTAGGTCATCCTTTTCCTGCAGTATGTATAAGAACCTCTACAGAACGCCCTGAAGCACTCGATAAGGCTTGCTTTATCCTTGCGGGTATCGATGAGAAGAGCCTTCTTCAGGCAGTAGATACGGCAGTTACCATGAACGCAAACGGCGATAACGGTATTCCCGTTCCCGTATACGTTGAAGAAAACGTCTCCACTAAAGTGGTTAAGATCATCCAGTCCTACACCGGTGTGGTCAATAAAATGGTTTGGAGAAAGTTCTGATAAGTTTCTACTAAAAAAAACAGCTCATGCCCCCTGGTGGGACATGAGCTGCTTTTTTCATAATAACCTCCGTCACCCTGCACAAAGAAAAAGGAATATTTTTGTGCACTCATACAAATGTGAGGAAAAGCGACAAATTTACACTTGACATTTTTTTACGCATATGATATAATTAAAGTGGAAAATTGCAGATGCGTTTAATAAGGCGTACAAACCGTTTGTGACATTTGTTGAATTTGAAGATTCGTTTGAAGGTACATTGCCTTAAGGAGTATATATAAATGAAAATCAATATAAAACTTAAAAGAATTTTACCCATAATCCCTATTTGCATATTATTTTGCCTTTGTGTTGCTTTGAATAAATTTGTATACATTAAAATTCTTTTCTTAAATCCATGTCGATTACAATACGATGAATATAAAACCGAATTCAACGAATTTTCAGAATATCTTATTGACGATTACCGCGACAATAAGTATGATTTCAATTATCAAATAGACACAGATGGCAACCGATTTTACCGAGTTAGTTACGGAAATATGGAAAAAACATATATCACTTTTCCGGAAGAACAACAATACAACGCAGAACAAATATTTTATAAATCTTCGCAAGATTTTAAAATTTATTATATAAATGTTTCGAAAAACTCCGTTACATATATCACTAAGGAAGGATACCTCCTTGTATACTCTTTGCATGGAAAACCGACTCACTCTGATGATCGTAGGCTAATAAAAATTGAACGAAATTGGTATTTGGAAGAACCTAAATATTAGTTATTTAAATTTTTATCAAATCAGGAGGATCAGTAATATGAAAAAGACATGGTTCTATCCAATATTAGGGTCATTGCTTCTATGCGGGTGGTTTGTAGCGAGTCATTTTATACAATTTCCCGGTAATGGCTATGCCGGACTTGAATATATGCTTTTAGGGGGGCATTTGATATTGTTAGTATTTCCGGTATGCTTTGCGTGGTATGCAAGTAAGCATGTGAAATTTGTTATTCTCCCGTCGCTATACGTATCGGTAATATTTGCCTTGCCGTGGATCTACTTTTTAATACAAGACATCAAAAACGGAATATCCTACATTAAAAAATCTATTTTTTATGTTTTGATAATGTTTTTGATATGGAATGTTATATGCTTTTCGTTGATGAGGCTATACCGCTTTTTAAAACAGAGGTATAACCAAAAAGAAAACGGATAAATTTCTTTGCCCCACCTCCGCCGAGGTGGGGCTCGATGAGTATCTATTATATGACTAAAGGAGAAAGCGATGAAGAATAAAATTTTATTAGCTTTATTATTGTGTTTTGCAATGATTCTGACGGGGTGCTCAAATAAAGATAAAATAAAAACCAAAATAAAAATAGACGAGGGGAGAGGCGCCAAGGATTTCGTTGTATATTCTCCTTATAACTCACTAAATCCATTTGGAAAATATTTAGAAGAAAGAGGTGTAAAAAGAGAATTCAAAAAAGATAACGCCGAAGAAATACGCTATCTTAATGTAAACGGAACCTCTTTAGAACTTAGTTACCAAAGCTCCACCATTGATTGGGCTATGTACTGTGACAGTGACTGTTATACATTAAGTAAAAATGAAAATATAAAAATTAAGTATTATTATGATGCGGATATTGTTTTCTCATTTCAAGCAGTTAACGGTGCCTCACTGAAATCAATTTTCCCCGACAGTGGATTTTCATTTGACACCGAGGAGCAATGTAAAGCTTATTCCGAGAATATAGCACGTATAGTAGATTTTGATCTTTCCAAGCTTGCATGTACTGTAACAACTCGAATAGCAGACAATGATAATAAATATATTAATTATGACGGATACTATATTCCGGGCGATGATGAAGAATTGCTTAAAAGAACGTTCACATGGAAAAAAGAATATAATGATGAATTTTCCATGAATGCTTTCATTGTATCGTTTGCTTATGATAGCGATAAAAATGCAAGAGTGACTGATGTCATTTTTCCACCATATGCGGAAAAAATATTTGATATAAGCTCTGATGAAATAAAAGAACTCGTATTAAGTAAATACAGCGTATATGCTGAAATTATAAACGAACCGATTTATTGTGTAGTATGTAATAAATTGTGCATAGCAGTGGGGGTAGGTTATGGCGACGGAACAGGAAACGAGATTTCTGCAGCGGCAGACGTGTACGTTTTCCCCTCCGACGTGACCTTTCCATAACAGATTTACGCCCCACCTCCGCAGGGGTGGGGCGTACCGTATGCATTCCTTAACAAAATGCGAAAGCGCCGCGGCAAAAACAGAAGAGAGAGTAACACGAAAGTAAATTTCGCGTTGCTCTCTCTTTTTTACGTATATTGATGATATTGCGCTTTTTATCCGAATTTATTTATACTTGTAGTAGGACTTCTTTCCCGAAGGTCTTACCTTATTTCTTATAACGCCGAGGACCTTGCATCCGCTCTTATTGAGCTGTTCAACAACGTTCTGTGCCTCGCTGCGATGGACCTGAGGTCCGCCGAGGACGAGGACTGCTCCGTCGCATTTGTCTGCGATAACGGCGGCGTCTATTACGAGTCCGAGAGGAGGAGTATCAATGATGATGTAGTCGTATACCTTTCTGCACTCGGAAATGAGTGTAGCAAAATACTTTCCGCTGAGAAGCTCGACGGGGTTGGGGGGATACTGTCCCGCAAAGAGGACGTGCATCTTCTTTTCCGCAACCGGGTAGAGGCATTCGGAGACGTCGCTCATTCCCGTGAGGACCTCGCTGAGTCCCTTGGGAGTCTTTGCGGTGGTATTACGTCCCGCTATAACAGACTTTCTCATATCCGCGTCGATCACGAGGACCTTTTTACCGAGGTCTGCAAAGCTCTTGCCTATACCGAGAGCAACAGTTGACTTTCCTTCGTTTTCACCGCAGCTTGTGAGTGCTATTACCTTTATATCCTGACCGCAGAACTGAAGGTTAGTTCTGAGCACCTTGTACGCTTCCGCTATATAATAATCGTCATCACCGGGAAGATTTATCTTTATCGGATCCATTATTTTTCCTCCTATACTTTACTTCTTTAAGCTATCTGTTTTCTGCTGACCGTTGTCGTTTTTGGCATTCTTGCCATTCGGGGTATATCCGTAAGGCATTCCGTAAGGCGCACCGTACGCCTTGCCGTACATATATCGGTTAGGTCTTGTACCGTTGAAGTTAGCGTCGGGGATCTCGCCGATAACGGTAAGGCCGAGAGCGCTTTCGATATCCTCTTCGGTGTGTATAGTATCGTCAAAAATATAGATCATAAGGAATACTGCGTATACTAATATCGCAGCGAGGAATCCGAGTACAAGAAATACCGAAAGTCCGGTCTTATTACTCGGTTCACTGTTGAGTGTTCCGTATTCAAAGAGGTTTACCTGATTGATATTCATCGCATCGTTTATACTCTCCGCGCCTATTACGCAAAGGCTGTCAACTATGCGCTTTGCTTCCTCGGGAGATTCTGCGGTTACAGAGATCTCGAGGATTCTCGTCTGGTTCGGGTTGTTTGTGGTTATTCTTTTCTGGAGCTCCTTATACTCGATGTCAAGCTTAAGCTCGTCTATTACCCGGTCTACGACGGTATGGCCTTTTATAAGGAAGTCACAGTCGTTAACCACGCTGAGCGCGAGGTTGAAGTCTGACGACGCCTGGCTTGAGGAGGTGTTATCTCCGTTCTGCGTGCGAAGGATATACATAGTAGCCGTAGAGGTGTATTCGGGTACGTAAACTATTTTATATATTACAAACGATGATACAGTTACTATAACAGCTGCGAGGAGTATATACAATGCGTTTTGGGTAAACAGCTTCCAAAGCTCGCCCAGCTTTATTTCTTTGATGTCGTTTTTTGTGTTCATTTTTTATTTTCCTTTCTTTTTATTCAAGCTCAAAAAGCTTGCACGCCGTCTTGCCGAACAGGTAGTCCGCATAGCTCTCACCGTACTTATTTGCCACGTAAACGTAGCACTCGCGAAGGAGAGGCGGACGGTACTTGATATCATGGCAGTCAGAGGAAACTATATCCGCTATATTTCCTGCCAGCAGCTTTTTGACTCGGTGCTTTCTCTTGAATCCGCCGCGGCCGAGAATAGACTGCGCGTTCACCTGAATGACTATTCCGCTCCTGTGCATTTCGTCGATCTTGTCTATCGGGAGATTAACGTAACGCTCCGCATGTGCGAGGACCGGACGGTATCCGGTGTTGAGTATCTTCTGCATAGATTTCACTATAACGGTATCCTTCTCGTTTTCGGTGAAGTCTATCATAACGTAATCCGTACCGTTCATCGTTCTGCATTTTCCGCTCTGGATGTGAGAGGTGCAATCCTTAGTATAATGAAGCTCATTTCCGAGGAAGAGCTTAAGGTCGGGGTATTTTTCTTTACAGATCTCGGAAAGCTTCTCATATGCGGAAAGAGCTCTCTCATGCGTGTCACCGAATCCGGCGGGATAATAGTGAGGTGAGAAGAGGATACGGCGTGTTCCGTCATTATAGGCGGCTTCTATCATCGCCATCGAGTCCTCATAGCTCTTTGCTCCGTCATCTATACCGGGAACGATGTGTGTGTGAATATCCGTGAAAAAATCCATATTGTTCCCCTTTTTAAACTAAAAATTTGAGTGTTGGCACACTCTGTGCATTATAAGTAAGCATACATATATATATTATATCACATTATTATACAAAAGTCAAGAGAAAAGGAACAAAAAAAGCATAAATGTAACTTTTTAAACGCGGGGCTCTGCCCCACACCCCGATATCATAACCGGGGGTTTTTATTCGTGGGGGTGCCCCGCGTTGAAAGCCCCTTTCGGAAATTTTCAAAGACAAAATAAAAATATATAAAAATCAAAAAAGCCTTTGACTTTCAGAGCCGGATATGATATAATATCATTGTCACTAAAGACAACGTCAGAAAGGAGATCTCTTTTATGAAGGCGATCCTGTATAATTACGATATCTTTCCGAAGGTGTTCCTCGGAAACAGAGAAAAAACAATAACCGTAAAGCCCCTCGGACTCCACTCCGAATTTGTGGGGGGCAAGGAATACACCCTGAAGATACTCAAGGTCAACCAGTCGAACCCCCACGTCTATCCCGAGAGAAGCGGACGCACCACTCTCACGGTCGTTCCGGACGAGGACGGATGCATCAGATTCACCGCTTATTTTGAGGGAGAAGGCGAGCACTACGTAAACTTCTACGACGAGGGAGAAGCAAAGCCGAAATTCACTCTCTCGCTCTACAGCCTTGGCGAGGACATGGCGGGAAGGATACCCTACAGAGGAGACCTCCATATGCACACCTGCCGTTCGGACGGAAAGGAAGGCCCTGCTACCGTTGCGGCTAACTACAGAGGACACGGCTACGACTTTACCGTAATTTCCGACCACCACAGATATTATCCTTCTCTCGACGCTATAGAAGCGTACGGGGATATCACCGACCTTGCCATCATTCCGGGTGAGGAAATACACCTCCCCCTCAATAACGTTCACTACGTCAACTTCGGCGGTAGATTCAGTGTAAACGCACTCATCCTCCCGAGCAAGAACGAGGAGAAGAACGGAAGCGATCTCGCGTGCAGAAGCCTTGACGGCAAGGCACCCGACCCGATGACGAAGGAAGAATTTGTCGAGATGATCGAAAAGAGATCCGAAAAGGTAGACAGAGCAAACAAGTCCGAGAGACTCAGCTATGCTGTCCTCGAATGGACCTACGAGCAGGTCAAGGCGGCGGGCGGTCTCGGAATATTCCCGCACCCGTATTGGCTCTGCCAGATGATGCAGCTTCCCGAGGACTACACCGAATATATATACGAAAAGGCACCCTTCGACGCATTTGAGGTGCTCGGAGGAGAGAATATATTCTCGCACAACGGCTTCCAGACAGGACTCTACTATGAGATGAAGGCGAAGGGAATAGACCACCCCGTAGTCGGAAGCACTGACAGCCACGGCTCTACAGAGCACAACAGAAATGCCGCTATCTGCTCTACGATAGTTTTCTCGCACGCAAACACACGTGAGGAGATTATCTCGGCAATAAAGAGCAAATATTCACTCGCTGTTGACACGATAAGCACCGAATACAGGCTCGTCGGTGATTTCAGACTTATGAAATACGGATGCTTCCTGATGGAGAACTACTTCCCGCTCCACGATCTTGCGTGCAAGGCGGAGGGATATTATATGAACAGATACATAGCAGGTGACAAGAGGGCGGAGACTATTCTCCGCGATATGAAGGGTCAGATACCCGAAATGCAGAAAAAGTACTTTGACCTTTGATAAAAACGCTGTGGGGCTTTGCCCCACAACCCTAAAGGGGCTTTATGAAATAAAGCTCCTTTCTCTTTTGCGGGTGCCGACCCGCACGCGGTAAGGGGGCGTTACGGAACGCCCCCTTAACTCCCGCCGCCAAAGGCTCTGCCTTTGGAAACCGCCAAGGGCGGAGGGATTCGCTACCGCTCACAACCTCCCCCTTGGATCCCCCTCCAAAAAGGGGGTATCCTACTTAGATAAACTTTGCGTAAAACGATAAAGCTCTCCGATATTGGTGGAGACCTGCCGACCCTTCGGGCGGAAGTGTTTATTATGTCGTGAGGCATAATAAAAAAATCTCACGGTACAAGACCGCCCGAAGGGCGGAATAGTCATAAAGCCTCGCATGTTGACAAACACTTCCGCCGAAGGTCGGCCCGCAAAAGAAAAAGTAAGCCGCCATAAAACAAGCGGTTTAATATCCACCCCACCGCCCTGCACGTCACTACCACACCCAAAGACGCCAACCAATATTTCAGGGGGAATCCAAAGGGGGATTCGGCGAAGCCTCCCCCTTTGGCGGTTTCCAAAGGCAGAGCCTTTGGCGGCGGGAGTTAAGGGGGCGTTCCGTAACGCCCTCTTACCGAGTACGCGCCGGCGCGCGTGAAAGAGAAAGGAATTTTATTTCATAAAATCCTTTCGGGGTTTGGGGCAGAGCCACGGGAAATTTAAATAAACCCGCTAAAAAATAAAAAGTTTTTGCATTGTACTTGACAACGGTATCATATTATGATATAATATTCATATAATAATGTGTAAAAATAAACGTTTACATATATTTTCGAAAAGTGAGGACAATAAAATGAGCAGAATCAAAACTGTTGAAACAAAGGACATCACCAAGACCGTAAAGAACGGCGGTTGCGGAGAATGCCAGACCTCTTGCCAGTCTGCTTGCAAAACATCTTGCGGTGTTGCAAATCAGAAGTGCGAGAATCAGAGTAAAAAGAACTGATTACTCTGATATGAAACGCTGCCCTTCACGGGCAGCGCTTTGTATTATATAACGAAACGGAGATAGAAATGGTACATCAGTATAAATTAAACGGATATAATATAGTCCTTGACACCTGCAGCGGCTCGGTGCACACGGTAGACGACGTGGCGTACGATATTATCGCCATGTATAAAAACGCAAGCGCGGAGGAGATCGTATCCGCTATCACGAAAAAATACGAACACCTTCCCGACGTGACGAGGGAAGAGGTGCTCGAGTGCATAGAGGACGTAAAGACACTCGAAAAGGACGGCAAGCTCTTTTCAAGTGACGTATACGAGGAGCTCGCATACAATTACAAGAACACGAGCAACGTAGTAAAGGCTATGTGCCTTCACGTGGCGCACACCTGCAACCTCAACTGCTCCTACTGCTTTGCAAGCCAGGGAAAATATCAGGGCGACAGGGCGCTTATGAGCTTTGAGGTGGGAAAGCAGGCTTTCGACTTTCTCATAGCAAACTCGGGGACGAGACGCAACCTCGAGGTAGACTTCTTCGGCGGTGAGCCGCTGATGAACTGGGATGTGGTAAAACAGCTCGTTGCCTACGCGAGAAGCGTGGAAAAGCAGCACAACAAGAATTTCCGCTTTACTCTCACCACAAACGGAGTGCTTATAGACGACGAAATTATAGATTTTCTCAATAAGGAGATGAGCAACGTAGTTCTCAGCCTCGACGGAAGACGAGAGGTACACGACCACTTCCGTAAAGACTATTTCGGAAGAGGAAGCTACGACGTTATACTCCCTAAGTTCAAGCGCCTCGTGGAAATGCGCGGCGGCAAGGACTATTACATGCGCGGAACCTTTACACACAATAACGTCGATTTTACAAACGATATACTCCATATGGCGGATATGGGCTTTACCGAGCTCAGTATGGAACCGGTCGTCTGCGCACCGGGTGACCCGTACGCTCTTACAGAGGAGGACAAGCCCGTCCTTTACGAGCAGTACGAAAGACTCGCAAAGGAAATGATAAAGCGCAAAAAGGAGGGAAGACCCTTCACCTTCTATCACTATATGCTCGACCTTAAAAACGGACCCTGCATCTATAAGAGAATAACCGGCTGCGGCTCGGGAACAGAGTACGTAGCGGTAACTCCCTGGGGTGAGATATTCCCCTGCCATCAGTTTGTGGGAGATCCGAAATACAGCCTCGGAAACGTGTGGGACGGCATCACGAATACCGCCGCTCAGGACGAGTTCCGCTCCTGCAACGCCTACTCAAGAGAGGAATGCAAGGACTGCTGGGCAAAGCTGTATTGCTCGGGCGGATGCGCGGCTAACTCCTATCATGCTACGGGAAGCATCAAGGGAGTCTACAGCTACGGCTGTGACCTCTTTAAAAAGCGAATAGAATGTGCGGTAATGATGCAGGTAGCGGAAGCAGAGGAAAAAGAAGAACAAAACTAAGCCGCAAAGAAGAAAGGCATCGAAAATGAATACACCCATCCTTGATTTCGTGAAAAAATACGCAACCGGCGATATATCGAGATTCCATATGCCCGGGCATAAGGGGAAGGACTTTATCGGCTGTGAGCGTCTCGATATAACCGAGATATGCGGTGCTGACGTCCTTTATTCCCCCGACGGAATAATCGCGGAGAGCGAGGATAACGCCACCCGGCTTTTCGGGAGCGGGCATACCTTTTATTCGGCGGAGGGATCAAGCCTCTGTATCAAGGCTATGCTTTATCTTGCCTCCATAGGCGCACGAAACGGTAAAAAGCGCCCGACAGTCCTCGCCTCCAGAAATGCACATAAGTCTTTTATTTACGCTTGCGCCCTGCTCGACCTTGACGTAAAATGGCTCTATCCCAAAGAAAAAAAGCACCTCTGCAGCTGTAATATCAGCGCACGCGAGGTAGAGGACGCCATAAGCGACGATATCTTTGCCGTTTACGTCACATCTCCCGACTATCTCGGGAGCATTGCGGATATAAGCGGAATATCAAGCGTCTGCAAGCGCAAGGGTATCCCCCTTCTGGTGGATAACGCCCACGGGGCGTATCTCGGTTTTCTTTCACCCTCGCTCCACCCTATCGCCCTTGGCGCGGATATGTGCTGCGACAGCGCGCACAAGACGCTTCCCGTCCTTACAGGAGGCGCATATCTGCACGTGTCGTCATCGGCAGACAGCTTTTATATATCCGAGGCGCGGAGCGCATTGTCTCTCTTTGCTTCAACCAGCCCGTCCTATCTTATTCTGCAATCGCTCGACAGATGCAACGCGTATCTTTCCGACGGCTACAGAGACAGGCTCTCCGAGTGTATCGAGCATATAAACGAAATAAAAGCCTTCATCTCAAAAACAGGCTTTTACGTTGAGAGATCCGAGCCGCTGAAGATAACCGTGAACGCCGCAAGATCCGGATACACTGGCGACGAGCTTTCCGATATTTTAAGGAATGACCGAATAGAGTGTGAATTTTCGGACGACAGCCTTCTTGTGCTGATGATAACCCCCGAAAACAGAGACAAGGATCTCAAGCGGCTGAAGGATGTCTTTTCTGCGCTGACGCCAAAGCCCGCCATCATCTATGACAGCGGCTTATTCCCGGAAGAAGCGGAAAGCGTCATGACTGTCAGAGAGGCTGTCCTTGCAAGAAGCGAAACTGTCAGCGTAAACGACGCCATGGGAAGGATATGCGCTTCTCCCACGGTGTCCTGCCCTCCTGCTATCCCTATAGTGGTGAGTGGGGAGAGGATAAGCCCCAAGGCGGTGGAGATCTTTAAAAGATACAAAATAGAAAAGATAAAGGTGGTCTCAACATAGACCACCTTTTTAATCGTGGGGCTCCGCCCCACACCCCGATAACATAACCGGGTGTTTTTATACACTGAAAAGTATCTCGCTCTTTATTGCGCTTCCCCCCGGGAAGTCCTTCACCGTTCCGTAGGAAAGAAACCTCCCATCCTCCCCAAAAACAAGCACGTGCGAGCCTGTGGGAAAGTCGGTCTTTATCTTCTTCTGATATATCTCACATCCCGAAAGGTAAAGCCTCTCGTAAAATTTCGGAAGGGTCAACCTCTCACCCAAAAGAACCTTCTCGGGCGGAATAAGCCTCTCTATCCTCTCCTCGTACGAAAGAGCCTCCAGCTCCTCAAGAGTAACGCAGTCGTCGAGAGTAAAGCCTCCCGCCCTGCTTCTCGTGAGCGAGGTCATAATGCCGCCGACACCGAGCTTTTTTCCTATGTCGGCGCAGAGCGTTCTTATATAAGTTCCCGGGGAAACAGAACACGTGAGCACGTATTCCCCCTCTTTTTCGTTTACCGCCTCGCATTCTATAGAGGAAACTGTTATCCTTCTCGCCTTACGCTCTATCTCCTTGCCCTCTCTGGCATATTCGTAGAGCTTTTTTCCTCCTACCTTTACCGCGGAGTACATCGGAGGTATCTGCTCGCTCTCCCCGAGAAAGGAGAGTGCCGCCTCTCTTACATCATCCGCTCCCGGGAGAATATCCGCCCGTGTGAGCACGCTTCCGGTTACGTCCTCGGTATCGGTGGTAACTCCTATTCTGAGGCCTGCTATATATTCCTTACTGTCAGAGGTGAGGAATCTCTCGCACTTTGTCGATCTTCCGATAAGGACCACGAGCACTCCCTCCGCCATCGGGTCGAGAGTTCCCGTATGTCCGACCGCGCGGGTCATAAAGAGCCTTCTCATTCTTCCGACAACGTCGTGAGAGGTAAAGCCTCTGCCCTCGGTGCTTCCCGCTTTTCTTATTGCTATTATTCCGTCGGGTATCATGCTCATAACACCTTACCAAAGGATTCCTTTCTTCTTTTTTTGCAGGGGACAAGCAGCCCTACGTTTAAAAACACCCGATAATGAAATCGGGGTGCGGGGTATCCCCGCGATTAAAAACGCACGGTGGTGAAATCGGGGTGCGGGGTATCCCCGCGATTAAAAACGCACGGTGATGTTATCGGGGTTCAAGAGAAAAGATCACGGCATTTGCGGTGCCGTTCCCGCAGGGTTATACGACGTATCTCTCGGAATAGATGAAGGTCTGTTCATTCCGTCCATCTCCTCGCTCTTTTTCGGGGTGAAGAACACGTCGTCCGGGCTCGTCACAAGCGTAATAACGCTGACTGTACCCGTCTTTTCCTCTACTGCTACCGTGGTATCGCTTATAAATCTGTTCACGACGTCGGCTGACGCAAATATCTTTCCTTTAACGTCGAGAGTCTCTGTCGGTAGGGAAAAGAGTATCCCGTTTACCGTAGCGGTGCTCTCGCCGACGGTAATCTCTATTTTGTCACCGCTCTTTGTGCTGTAGGTGATCCTTTTTCCGTCTCTCGTCATAGTGAGAGAAAGCATATCGCGCACGCAGTTCATATCTACCCGCACGTTTGCCCCGTCGTACACCGTCTTGCGCTCTGTCCTTATCGAGAGCTCACCGTAATACACCGTGACGTTTTTCGGCTCGTCCTTTGAAAAGTCCTTCAGCGTAAGCTTTATAAAAAGCGTCACCATGCCTATAAACGCGGCGCACACTATGACCGAAATGAGAATAACACCTACCGTGCTTCTCGTTCTTTCGCCTATCTTTTGCGATCTCTCGGCACTTCCGCCCTTGGCGTATCCGTGTCTTGCCGAGTCGGATCTGTCTTTTACTCTTTTGTTTGCCATATCTGCTCCAAGAGGAAATTTATTTTGTCTCTATGAGTATAAAATACGGAGACGTCGGGGAATTGAGTATCTTTATCTTTGTGGCGCATATCTTATGCCTTGAAAGGGTAGAGAGGTACTCGCATATCTCCTCGCCCTCGAGCTCGCCCTCCTTATGTCCGGGGTAGACGGCAACGTTGAGGCAGGCGTCACGTCCGAGCATTTCTATTGCGGCGGCTATAGCCGGGAGTGTTGTTTCTCGCATGGTCGTTATAGACTTATCTCCTCCGGGGAGGTATCCGAGATTGAACATTCCCGCCTTTATAGGCTCTTTTATATAGTTTTTGAGGTTGTGGTGGGAATCGCAAATAAGCGTATAGTTTTCGGGGCAGCCGCTTTCGACGAGTCGCCTTCTTGTTGAATCGACAGCGTCCTGCTGGATATCGAACGCGTATACGCGGCCTTTTTCTCCAACCGTCTTAGAGAGAAATTCGGTATCGTGGCCGTTTCCCATAGTGAAATCGGCGCAGACGTCACCCTCACCGAGGTGACGAAGAATAAACATTTTATGAAGGTCAAGCAGATCTATCATACAAACTCCTTTTTTAATCGCGGGGACACCCCCGCGTTGAAAGCCCCTTTAGGGGCTCGGGGTTCCACCCCGAAATCAGTCCTCTCCTCTTTCTCTTATTACGATATTGATCGGAGTACCCGAAAAATCAAACACCGTGCGCAGAGTATTCTCTATATACCTTCTGTACGAGAAGTGGAAAAGCTCAACGTCATTGCAGAAAATAACGAACGTGGGAGGGCATACCGACACCTGAGTCATATAGTATATCTTGAGTCTCTTTCCCTTATCGCTGGGCGGCTGTACTCTCTCCATAGCCTCTCTGAGAACGTCGTTGAGAGCACCCGTTCCTATTCTGAGGCAGGAATGCTCGTATGCGGTATTGACAAGCTCGAAGAGGTTGTCAACACGCTGTCCGGTCTTTGCCGAAAGAGTTATCATGGGCGCATAGGTCATATATGAAAGTGAATTGTATATATCCTTTCTGTACTCCTCGTACGTGCCGCCGTCCTTTTCTATGGCGTCCCACTTATTGACGGCAATTATACACGGCTTGCCCGTCTCGTGAGCTATACCGGCTATCTTTTCGTCCTGCTCGGTTATTCCCTCTGTTGCGTCTATAACGAGGAAGCACACGTCTGCACGCTCCACCGCCATATGCGCGCGGAGAACAGAATACTTTTCTATTCTGTCATTTACCTTTGCGCTTCTGCGGATACCGGCGGTATCGATGAGGGTATATTTTCCGTGTGAATTATCTATATTCGTGTCTACGGCGTCACGGGTAGTGCCCGCGATGGGAGAAACTATCATTCTGTCGCTTCCGAGTATTCTGTTGATAAGAGAGCTCTTACCTGCGTTCGGCTTTCCTATTACGGCTATCTTTATTCTGTCGTTTTCCTCTTCCTCCTCGGTTTCGCTTGGGAGGTTCTTTATTACCGCGTCGAGAAGGTCACCCGTACCCGTTCCGTGGAGTGAGGAGAGAACTATCGGGTCCTCCTCGTAGCCGAGCTCAAAGAACTCATAGTATTCGTACGGGGGCTGACCGACTCTGTCGCACTTATTTACGCAGAGAATTACCGGCTTTCCGCTCTTTTTGAGCATTACGGCAATGTCTCTGTCGTCGGCGACAAGTCCTGCCTTTACGTCTGTCATAAAGACTATGACGTCCGCGCTCTCTATTGCTATCTCAGCCTGGAGGCGCATGCTTTTAAGTATATTGTCATCTGTTTTCGGCTCTATACCGCCAGTATCTATGACGGTCATTCTTCTGCCGTTCCACTCGCACTCACCGTATATTCTGTCACGGGTAACGCCGGGTGTATCCTCTACTATAGAGCGTCTTTCGCCTATCAGCTTATTAAAGAGGGTGCTCTTTCCCACGTTCGGTCTTCCTACTATTGCGATTATCGGTTTTGCCATATCATATTCCTTTCATTACAGTTGCTGTGCTTTGGTCATATCTTCGTATGAAGATCGCCCGAGAGGAATTTCACCACTCTTTCGGGAGAATCCTTTGAATTTCCCCACGGCTCGTCCTTGAATCTGTAGTCGAACTTCTTACAGAAGAACTTTATATCCTCTCTAAGAGAATCGAAGTAGGGAAGGACCACTCCCTCCGCGTCCTTCATAAACTCCGCCTGTTTTTTCTTATTGAATCTCTTTTCCGCTTCCTCGAGAAGAAGTCTGTAGTGGGGTAGGCAGAAATACGGCTGAGCCTTGAATTTCTCTCTGAACTCCTCGTCAGCCTCCCACATATAGATGACGTTGCTGATAAGTCGTGCGAAGTTTCTTTCCACCCTCTCGCAGACGTAGCAGTCGCTATCCAGCTTTTTTATTCTGTCGACAGGCTTTCCCGTCGGGTTTATCATATTTGTGAGGAAGTTACCGCTTATCTCCTCACGCAGCTCGTCGAGATGGCTCTCCATAGTCAGGGCGAAGGAGAGTCTGTTCTTTTTTGCGAGCATCATATCGAAGTGCGTGCGGCAGAAGCCGAGCTTGTTCGTCTGTATTCTTATATCCGGCTCCATCATAGAAGCACCCATAATAAGGTCCACCTCGCTGTCCTCGAGCATTCTGTAGAGGGCACACACCGGGCAGCCGCAGGAGTGGTCGTCGCGTGCCGCCTCGAATTTTTCATTTATCGGTATGGTATATATCTGTTCCATAAAGCAATTCCTCTCGGAAAATATTTTTTGCAGTGCTCTGCGTGCGTATTTCGGAGTTTCTGTACGGCTTATCCGAAAAGAAAAGCCGAAACCATATCACAAGGCTCGTTCTTTGCCGCTACTGCGTGGATACCGAGCCTGTCCGAAAGAGAGGTGAGAGACACCCCGTCGAGGAAAACGTCCTCGTCCGCCTTCAGCGCGGCATCCGGAATTATGAGCGCATCGTAAGAAGCACCCGTATTCTTTATATGCTCCTTTACCGCTTTTTCTATATCGGTTGCGGTAAGAAGACCGGCAACAGTTACCGTCTCACCGAAAAAGTCATTCTTAACGCAGAGAACGTCAACGCAAAGGCGGTCTGCCTTTTCCTTTATCATTTCCGAAAGCTCGCACACGGTAGGATATGCGGCAACTCCCGTGACCGCAAGCACGCGTCTGTCCTTCTTCAATTCGAACGGCTCGCTGTCCGCAAGATAATAGCGAAGGTCCTCCTTCACCGAGCGGATAAGCCCGACTCCGTTTTCGAGCTGGGGATAGTCCTCGTAGTATTCTTCACTCGGAATATCCATCTCCGCCTTCAGATAGAACTCGTCGGCGACGGTGAATATCCTGCTTCCGTATTTCTTTTTGCAGTAGTCACCGAAGGAATTTACCGTCTCTATGACCGCCCTTGCCTCCTCCTTCGTATAGGTACGCAGAGGGTAGAGGCCGTCTCTGAATTTGGTTATTCCGACGGGTACGGCGGCACAGCTGATAAGAGAGGGACAGAGAGCGACAAGGTCGTGCATGCTCCTCATAAGCTCTTCGCCGTCGTTTATTCCGGGGCAGAGAACGAGCTGGGTGCACAGGCTTATTCCCGCGTCGGCAAGCCTCCCAAGGTATGAGAGCACCTCACCCGACCTCTTGTTCTTCATCATCTTCACCCGAAGCTCGGGATTTGTGGTGTGCACCGAGATATTTATCGGGGAAATATGCATTTTTATTATTCTGTCTATATCCTCGTCTGTCATATTGGTGAGGGTTATATAGTTTCCGTGGAGGAAGGATAAGCGTGAGTCGTCGTCCTTGAAGTACAGAGTCTCGCGCAGTCCCTTCGGCATCTGGTCAACAAAGCAGAAGATACACTTGTTCTTGCAGGTGTGCTTCTTGTCCATCAGCGGAGTTTCAAATTCGAGCCCGACGTCGTCGTACTCTCTCTTGCGGAGGAATACCTCGTACTCCTCACCGTCCTCTCTCACGAGGGAAAGGGTTATATTTCTGTCTGTAATATAGAATCTGTAATCGAGAACGTCGCGTATTTCGTTTTTGTTCACAGCGACGAGGGTGTCACCCGCCCTCACTCCGAGCGAAAGGAGAGGCGAGCTCTCTTCGATTCCGGTTATCCTTACCATTACTCTCCTCCTCCGAGATATCTTTCATAGAAGAACAGCCACTGCTGAACGAGTCCTCTGTAGCCTCCGAGAGAGGCGGGGTCGAAGTCCTCGGAAAAATACTTTGCGTGCACCTTTTTTATCCACACGTCCTCGGGATAAGCGTCAAACTTTTCAAAAGAGAAGAGAAGAACGCAGGAAGCCACCTTCACACCGACTCCGTATATCTCGCACAGGTGCCTTACGCATTCGGACGTCTCCTCGCAGTCTCTTATGTAATCGAAATCTATCCTGCGCGCAAAAACTCTCTCGCAGGCGTCTATTATGTATTTTGCCCGAAAGCCTGTTCCTATATCCTTCAGCATATCGATACCGCCCGAGAGGATAGCCTCTGCGGATGGGAAGGAATAATACTCGCTTCCGTCAAAGCCGATCCGCCTTTCGCCGACCGCTTGGCAAAGGCGTTCTATAATGCCCTTTATACGGGGAATATTGTTGTTCTGCGATATGATAAACGAGATAAGCGTCTCGAAGGGGTCCTGGGCGAGTATCCTTATTCCGCGCGAGCATTCCTCGGCGGAAGGTATCACCGCAAACGCCTCGTTATCTCCGAGTATCCCCTCGCACATCTTCGGATAGTTCACGTCAAGGCCGAGGAAGTGCCTCCATATGCTCTTATACTCCTCGAGCGTGCTTCCTATGACGTAAAATTCATCTCCCGATCTTGCGAATTCGACAAGGCGTCCGAAGGCTATACCGCGCACTCTCTCGTCGTATTCACCGCCATCGACGTTCTCAAATCTGAAGCACTGACCGCAGTCAAACGTCTTCGTGAGAGAAAAATAATTCACTCCGCGGAGGACGACTCTTCCGCGCGCGTCAACGCTTGAATTGATATTGCTTCTCTTAAGCATGTATTCGGTAGCCGGCATAGCTTTTCTCCTCGCTGTTTTTAAAATTTACAGAAAATTAAACTCTCTGATTTCTCTTTTGTGGTATAATTACTGTGCCGTTAGGTGAATATCTTTATCCACCGTCAAGGCATACATATATATTATACACTTTTAATATGAAATTTTCAATACTTTTTTTAAAAAAGGATATATATTTATTTACATATGGGAAGGAATTTGTTTTAAAATGGGCAAGTACAGCGGCATTCTTATCTGCTCGGACTATGACGAAACGCTTGCCGTCCGCAGCAGGGTCTCAAATGAGAACAAGGAGGCTTTAAAATACTTTTGCGAGAACGGAGGAGCGTTTACCGTAATATCCGGAAGACGCCTCGGCTTTATCCGCGAATACGCAAGCGACGTAGGTATAAACGCGCCGTTTGCAGGTCTTAACGGAAGCTACATATGGGATTTTGAGACCGGGGAGACTCTGCACTGCACAGAGCTTGACAGGAGCACTCTTTACCCCTGCCTTGAATATATGAAGGCGCACGAAAAGATGGCTCACATGGTTCTTTTTTCAAATGAGAACACGGTAAAGATCATAAAGAAGGACGGGGGCTTTTCGGTCACCTCACACGATAGCCGCGACGACCCTACCGAAAGCGAATTTTTCTCCTCCGTCAGCATAAACGAGGAGGCGACAGAGAGCAACAGCCGTATACTCGACAGCTTTCTCAAGGGCAGGATATACAAATTCGTAGTGGGGATACCGAAAAAGGAGGGCGACGAGGACTTTCTTATTCCCGAGAAGAAGATACTCACCGATCTCACCCAAAACAAGCTTGCCGCCTCACGCGCGTGGCCGTACGCAATAGAATTTCAGAGCAAGGAAGCGACGAAGGGCAAGGCGGTGAAATTCATCAAGGAGTACGTGAAGGCGGACGTCTCGATAGGGATCGGAAATTACGAAAACGACCTTAGCATGGTAGAGGACGCCGATATCGGAGTTGCGGTGGCAAACTCCTGCCCCGAGCTTCTCGCGGCGGCGGACAGAGTGGTGAAGGACTATAGGGAGCATGCGCTGAGGGATCTTATAGAAAATCTTAACACAATAATATAGCCCCAAACCCCTAAAGGGGCTTTAAACGCGGGGACACCCCGCACCCCGATATTATCACCGGGCGGTTTTGATTGTGGGGCTCTGCCACGCACCCCAAAAGGATTTTATAAAATAAAACTCCTTTCCTTTGTGGGGCTGCTCGCCCCACGCCCTCGGCGAGGGGGTTGTGAAACCCCCTCTGCACACCCGTCAAAAAAGGGGCTCTGCCCCTTTTTGAAACCCTGCCAAAG